>NZ_SIZZ01000002.1:600000-900000 GCF_004322705.1 Dyella terrae
TCGGAGGGTCGTTCAGAGGCTGATCTGCGCGCAGGCCCACAAGCCAGTCCTTTTGGTGCATCGCAGGCAACCGTCGCGTGGCCCCCCGCGCCTTCCCAGCAAGGCCATGCTGATGCACGCGGCGATGATCGTCGCGACGACAAATCCGGTTCGCCCGGTCAGGGCGGAAGTGGTAGCGAGCATGTTGTGCACCGCGAATCCGGATCGCGCGGGCAAGGTACGTCTTCGCCACCTCCCGCAGAGAGGCCGGCCATGGCGGCGTCCAGTGATCTGGGCGCAGCAGCGCGGGGTGAGGTGCCTCGCGAGGCCATCGCATTGCGTGCACAGGAACGACAGGCCATGCTGGCCGCTGCCGAATCCATGTCGGCAACTCGCGAGGGTATCCGGAGCACGTCAGGCCCGCACACAGAGGCGGCGGGGACGGCCACTCATGTGACTGCAGCACAGCAGTTGTCAGGTGGCGATGCCAGGAGCGGCAAAGGCGGGTTGCCGCATGGTGCGGAGCCTTTGCCGACGGCTGTCCACCAGGTTATGCCCGTGGGCGTCCAGGGCGCGACGGGTTCCATGGATGCGAGGCCGGGGGCGCAATCGACGTCAACGGCCCCGGCCCCGGTTATTCCCGCGACGCCACAAGCACCGGGTGCAACCCAGCCGACGGCGATGCAGCAGAGCATGCGTGGCGATGCCCAGGGCACGAACGTTTCCGTCGATGCAAAGAACGTGATGCAACCGACGTCAACGACCCCGGCCTCCGTTATCTCCGCGACGCCACAAGCACCGGGTGCAACCCAGCCGACGGCGATGCAGCAGAGCATGCGCGGCGATGCCCAGGGCACAAACGTTTCCGTCGATGCGAAGAACGTGACGCCACCGACGTCAACGCCACCGGCCCCCGTTATCCCCGCGACGCCACAAGCACCGGGTGCAACCCAGCCGACCGCGATGCAGCAGGGGATGCGCGGCGATGCCCAGGGCACGAACGTTTCCGTCGATGCAAAGAACGTGATGCAACCGACGTCAACGGCCCCGGCCCCCGTTATCCCCGCGACGCCACAAGCACCGGGTGCAACCCAGCCGACGGCGATGCAGCAGAGCATGCGCGGCGATGCCCAGGGCACAAACGTTTCCGTCGACGCGAAGAACGTGATGCAACCGACGTCAACGGCCCCGGCCCCCGTTATCCCCGCGACGCCACAAGCACCGGGTGCAACCCAGCCGACGGCGATGCAGCAGGGGATGCGCGGCGATGCCCAGGGCACAAATGTTTCCGTCGATGCGAAGAACGCATCGCAACAGCCGACGGCGCCCTCGGCGCATGGCATCCCCGCGACATCGCAGCCAGCCAACGCAACCCAGCCGACAGCGATGCAGCAGGGGATGCGTGGCGATGCCCAGGGCACGAACGTTTCCGTCGATGCGAAGACCTCATCGCAACAGCCGACGACGCCCTCGGCGCATGGCGTCCCCGCGACATCGCAGCCAGCCAATGCAACCCAGCCGACGGCGATGCAGCAGGGGATGCGTGGCGATGCCCAGGGCACGAACGTTTCCGTCGATGCGAAGAACGCATCGCAACAGCCGACGACGCCCTCGGCGCATGGCGTCCCCGCGACATCCCAGCCAGCCAATGCAACCCAACCGACGGCGATGCAGCAAGGGATGCGCGGCGATGCCCAGGGCACAAACGTTTCCGTCGATGCAAAGTCCGCATCGCAACAGCCGACGACGCCCTCGGCGCATGGCGTCCCCGCGACATCCCAGCCAGCCAACGCAACCCAACCGACGGCGATGCAGCAAGGGATGCGCGGCGATGCCCAGGGCACAAACGTTTCCGTCGATGCAAAGTCCGCATCGCAACAGCCGACGACGCCCTCGGCGCATGGCGTCTCCGCGACATCGCAGCCAGCCAATGCAACCCAGCCGACAGCGATGCAGCAGGGGATGCGTGGCGATGCCCAGGGCACGAACGTTTCCGTCGACGCGAAGAACGTGACGCAACCGACGTCAACGGCCCCGGCCCCCGTTATCCCCGCGACGCCACAAGCACCGGGTGCAACCCAGCCGACAGCGATGCAGCAGGGCATGCGCAGCGATACGCAAGGCAAAGATTCGGGCAGCGGGAATATGACGTCGCAATCGACGATGGTCACCGCTTCTGGTCATGCACCGGCGTCGCCTGGCGAGGCATCACAGGGTGCCCGCAGCGACAGCACGAGGCAAAGCGTCACAACCGTCAGCAACGCTCCGTCTCCTGCGTCGTCCGACGCTGCGCAGGTGTCGCCAGGCCCGGCAAGCGCGACGCATGCATCGCACAACGGAACCGCCTCGTCGAACGAAGATGGAGTCAGGTTACGTCGGGGGGCGAGCCCGGTCGCCGCTCAGGTAACGCACGCGCATGTGGCGGGTACAGGTCAAGCCGGCCAGGCTTCGGGTGAAGGCAAGACGCCCTCTTCGTCCCCTTCGCCGACGCCCGCTACGCAGGCGAACGATGGCTTCGCGCAACGATCAGACAGCCCCGCTCCTTCGTCGCATGCGAAGGATATGCGGCGTGGAGCGGGGGGCGCCAGCGACTCCTTCTTGGGATCGGCGCCTGCGACGCGGGCACCGGATGGTGCAGGCCTTGCGTCGGGCATGACGGCCGCGCCAACGAGTGCGATGGTGCCAGCTTCGAGTCAACGTGTGCGCGACGATCGCACGAGCGGCGCACCCTCGAACAACGCCACCATGCCGGCGGCGGTTTCGACTCAGGCACCCGCCGACACGACGGCCTCACGCGCTGCGCCGGACGGCCATGCCACCACACCGGGCGCAGAGAAGTCGACTTCCTCTTCCTCTACACGAACCAAGACCCCTGATGCTTCCAGATCGGATTCGTCATCGGGCGTAGCGATGCCGGTCAAGCCGTCCATGGCGTCGCCGAAACAGGCGACCAGCCGTCCCGACGAAAAGCCCGGCCCCCAGGCCATGGCGGATGGCGCGAAATCCGACGGTGCCAACAACCGGCACTCGAATGCCATGCCTTCGACATCCAGCGCAGACGCGCCCGTGCGACGGGAGTATTCCGCATCGGCGCCAGGCGGAGCCCATACGCCAATGCGTTCTTCCGCCGTCGATGATCCTCACGACAAGCGTGGAAAAAAATCGAAGAAAGACAAGAAGAACGCCGGCAAGTCCCGTAAGAAACAAAACGCGAAGGAACCCGCGCGTCGGGACCAGGAGGTCACTTCAACCACGGATAAACCGACTGCCCGGAAAGAACAGATCGCGCGCGGCAACGCTGATGCAGGGCGCGGCCCCGAGGTCGCGCATGGCCATGCCGTGGACGACTATGCCGACGAAATCGCCCGGTTCAGCCAGCGACACGAACGGTGGAGTGACTTGAAGGCTCCGGACGATGACTGATGCTTCCTGATTTTCCCGATCTTCCGCCTGACAGGCAGGACATGGTTACGTGTTCGGTGGCTGCCGCGATCGCCTATCAGGTGCCCGTCAACATCATGTTGGCGGTTGCCGAGAAAGAAGCAGGCAAGCCGGGGCTGTGGATGCGCAATCGCAACGGTACGTATGATGTTGGCGCACTCCAGTTCAATACAGCGTACTTGCGGGAGTTGTCGCGTTTCGGGATCGAGCCGGGACATGTGGCGGCGGAAGGATGCTTTGCGTACAAGCTAGCCGCGTGGCGCATCCGTGGTCATCTCAGGAGCGATGCCGGCGATGTCTGGACGCGCGTCGCCAACTATCACTCGCGCACGCCTCGCTACAACGCGCGATATCGCTACGACTTACGCCGCAAGGCGGCCATCTGGGTGCGCTGGCTCGATCGCAATTTCGTTACCCACTCAGTCAATCTTTCCGAACTCTCGCCCGCGACCTGGGCGAAGGGTTCGGTTGCGCCATGAATAGGAAGGATGCAAGGCATGACTAATTCAATCGGATTCCCTGGCCGCCGGTTCGTCACAGCGGGCTTGGCATTGTTGGGCATGGCCTTCACCGCGTCGGCCACCGCCAATGGCTGCGTGATCCTGGGCAGTACGTCGAAATTCACGGTGGGTCAGGGCACGCCCGTGCTGATTCCCGGCAACGCGAGCGAAGGCGATGTCATCAAGACCGGCATGGGCAATAGCGGGGGCAATCAGTGGCAGATGACGTGCGATCCCGGAACCTACAGCTTTGTCGCTCGCCATGTGCCATCTTCGTCGGGCGATATCGTGCCGCTGCGGGTCGCCGGATTCGGCGTGGCCAGCGGCGTAGGTATTCGTTTGTCGGTCAGGGAGCATGGCAGCGGATCCGACGGTGCCATGCATCGATTTCCCTGGACGGTACGGCGTACCTTTGATGAGGATGTGAAGGTGTCCTTTACGGACGACCTGCAGTACGAACTGATCCGCATGTCGGGTGAGCTGTATTACGGCGCCATTGAGCCAGTTCAGGTCGGCACATCCTATGTGGAGGGCGGCGACGGCGAATATCGTTCCATCTGGATCAACGATCTTTCGTTCTCCCGGCCAAGCTGTGGCATAGAAGGCGGCGACGGATTCATGCGCGAGGTTGCGCTTGGAACCCATAGTTCGTCCGTATTCGCCCGTCCCGGGGACGCGTCGCCGTGGGTGCCATTCGCACTCACGTCTGCCAATTGCAGTGATCCAGGTGGCGTCTTCGCCGATATCACGTTCGGATTCGCGCATGACGCGGATGCCGATGACAGCACGCTGTTTGCCATGCCCACGGGCAAGGTCAAAGGCGTAGGCATTGAAGTCGCGCAGGACAACGTGGATTCCACGTCGTTCGTGCCGGGCGTGAAGGGCACGATGCCGGCCGTATCCACCGGCAATCACTACAAGTTCAAGGCACGGCTCAAGCGCACGACGGCGGCACTGCAGGCGGGCTCATTCCGGCGCGCGACCATCGTGATGGTCGAGTTCCGTTAGCGATACGCTTTCATTTCACTTGGCCGATTTGTTGGCAGGTGCACGGAACATGGCGATCAAGCCGACAGCGGAGAGAATCAAGGCCATGCCCAGCAAATCGAAGGGGCCGATGCGCTCGCCGACGAACATCACGCCGAACAGCACGGCCACCGGTGGGTTGACGTACGCGTAGCTGGTGGCAAGCGCTGGACGCACGGTCTTGAGCACGTAGAGGTATGCGCTGAAAGCGATCAGCGAGCCGAAGACAATGAGGTAGGCAACGGCGGCAGTAGCGCGAACGCTGGGATGATCCGGCAGGCGCTCGCCATGAAGAAGGCCGACGATAAGCAGGCCGGCACTGCCGCACAGCATTTGTGCGGCCGTGTTCATCGGGCCCTTGGGCATGTCGCGACGCTTGCTCCATACCGAGCCGAAGGCCCAGGCCGCGGCAGCGGTAAGCAAGGCGATGGCGCCCATGCGCGAACCGCTGAGGCCGCTGCCGAGGTTGAGCACGATCACGCCGACGAAACCGAGCAGAAGTCCGGCAATTTCGCCGCGTGTCGGATGTTCGCCATAGACGGAGGCAAACACGGCCGCGAAAAGCGGCATGCTCGCGACGGCGACGGCGGCGATGCCCGAGCTTACGGTCTGTTCGGCGAAGCACACCAAACCATTGCCGAAACCCAGAAGCAGGATCCCGGTGACAGCGGCATTGCCCCACTGGGCACGCGTCGGCATGGCAACGCCACGCAGTCGTAGCACGCCAAACAACAAGCTTCCGGCGATCAGGAAGCGCACGCCTGCGAGCAGGAAAGGCGGGTAGCTCTCCAGCGCGAAGCGAATTCCGAGGTAAGTCGAACCCCAGATGACGTACAGCGCGAACAGCGCCAGCGGTACGAGCAGGCGGGGATCGGCAAGCGAGCTGCTCGCCGTGGGAGCGGCGGTCGTGGATGTCGTGTCGTTCATGGTCGGGGACGGTGGGCATCGCGACGCGGATGCGAGGCGAATTCTAACGGGGATGAACGATAAGGCGTGGCAGATCGCCGCGGTAGCGAGGCTTTTGCGAGGCAGGCTTGAGCCGCGTTCAAGGCGCGTGTCGAAGCACGCGCCATCCGGATGTTATGCAGCGCGGCTGGTTTGACCCTGGTGCTTCTGTTCCTGGGCCAGCAGCACGCGCTTGCGTTCAACGCCCCAGCGCCAGCCGCCGAGGGAGCCGTCCTCGCGCACCACGCGGTGGCAGGGCACGATCAGGGCGAGGCGATTGCTGCCGCAGGCGTTGCCCACCGCACGCGCCGCGCCGGGCATGCCGATCTGCGCGGCCAGTTCGCCGTAACTGACCGTCTTGCCCTCGGGAATACGAGTGAGCGCGTCCCATACGCGCCACTGGAATGCGGTGGCGGCGACATCGATCGGCGGCATGGCTGGCGCGCTGGCTTCGCTCCAGCCCAGTTCGCTGGCAATGCGTGCGATGACGGCATCCAGCCATTCTTCGCGTCCCGCGTCCACCCGCTCGAAGGCGGCTTGCGGAAACTCCTTCCCCAGGCGCTGCACGAGCTCGTCATCATCCGCGCCCAGCGTCACCGAGCAGATGCCCTTCGCCGTAGTCGCGACGAGCAGGCGACCCAGCGGGGTCTCGGTCGTCGTGTAGCGGATGCTCGCGCCCGCCCCGCCGGCGCGATAGCTGGCCGGGGTCATGCCGAGCAGGCGATTGGTGTGTTCGTAGACGCGGCTGCCGGAGCCGAATCCAGCCTCGTAGACGGCATCGGTGACGGCGGCACCGTCGCGCAGTGCTGCCTTGAACTGACCGAAGCGCCGGGCGCGGTGGTATTCAGCTGGGCTCATGCCATAGCGGCGGCGGAAGAGCCGCTGCAGGTGGCTGGGGCTGAGTTCGGCAGCCTCGGCCAGTGCGGCAAGGCTGGGCGCCTGGTCGGCACGCTCCACCATCTGGCGGACATGCTCCAGGACGAGTTCGGTAGAATGAGCGATAGTCATGTTGGCACCGTGGCTCTGCGACGGTGCCAGACTAGAGGGGCGCCGCCGACGCGGCCATCCGGATCTTGCTCAGTGGGCCGAACGGGTGTGGCGCAGGACGACGAATTCGCCTTCCAGCACCTCCGGCTTGTGCTGCGGACGCGCAGCAGCGGCTTGCGCAGACGCGCGACGACCACGCGTGGTCCAGGCACGCAGGGCCAGCAGCAGACCGCCGCCGACCAGCAGGACGCCAGCCACCATCAACCCGAACACGAACAGCACACCGACCAATGCCACGCCCACGAGCAGGGACAAGGCACGCACCAGCGGATGACGGGAACGACGCGGAAGAGGCAGCACGAAACGCATGTGTTAAAAATCCGTGTGGTAAAATCAATGACTTACGTGCGTAACGATGGGGCTTTTGCCCTCAAGAGACAAGTGCCAGATGGACACACTGCAATCTGATCGACATATCTGCCGCCTCGACGAGCTCACCGAAGGCGAAGCCATCGCGGTCGACGCCGTGCTGCCCGACGGCCCGGAAAACCTCATCATCATCCGTCGCGGCGAGAGGGTGCATGCCTACATGAACATCTGCCCGCATGCTGGCCGCCGTCTCGACTGGGCACCGGGCAAGTTCCTGCTCAAGAACGACATCCTGGTCTGCGCGGCGCATGGCGCCAGCTTTCAGGCGCAGGATGGTCTGTGCGTCGGGGGGCCTTGCCGGGGTGAGCACCTGCGATCCGTGGCCGTTCGCGTGACCGGCGAGGACGTCGTACTCGACTGACGCTCCCGCCTCTCTCAGCGGAACATCAGGTTGATCACCACCAGCGTGATGGCCAGCACCAGCAAAGTCAGCGGAATGCCCACGCGCAGGAAATCCTTCGCACGATATCCGCCGGGGCCGGCCACCATCATCAGGGCCGGATGGCCGGAGCTCAGCAGGAAGGTGTTGGACGACGACACCGCGACGATCAGCGCGTAGGCCGACGGATTGCCGCCCGTGGCCACGGCCACGCTGATCGCAATCGGCACCATCATCACCGTGGCGCCCACGTTGGACATCACCTGCGAGAACAGCAGGGTGAGGATGGCGAGGCAGGCCTGGAGCACCCACGGGGATGCTTCGCCCAGGTGCTGCAACACTTCCTGCGCCACCCACGCGGCCGTGCCGGTGGCATCCATCGACCAGCCCAGCGGAATCAGGCAGGCGGTGACGAAGATCGTCTTCCAGTTGATGGCCTTGTAGGCCTCGTCCATGTTGAGCACGCCGGTCAGCAGCATGCCGATGGCGCCGGTCATCATGGCGACGGACAGATCCAGGTGCGTGAACAGCGCGAGGCACTTGGCGAGCACGAAGAAGCCCACGGCCTGCCAGATCTTGCCTGGGCGCTGTTCTTCCTTCGGGATGTCGGTGACGACCACGAGATCCTTGTCTTCCGACGCCAGGCTCAGATCACGCCAGCTCGAATGCAGCACCAGCGTGTCACCGGCGCGCAGGCTCACCGAGCGCACATCGTCGCGAAACACCTGGTCGCCGCGATTCACCGCCAGCACCGAAATGCCATAGCGCTTGCGCAGGCGCAGCTCGCCCACGTTTTGCTTGATGAAGCGCGAGCTCGGCGGAATCACGGCCTCGGAAATACCGGCGCGCGTGGGATTGAACAACTCACCCAGCTGGCGCATGCGCGGCGAGAGCTTGCACAGCTGGTTGTTGGCGAACTGGTTGAGCTGTTCGCGGGGACCCAGCACACCCAGTACCGAACCTACCCAGATCACGTGATCGGCCGGCGGCGCCATGCGTGCTTCGGTGCCGCTCTTGATCGCCAGGATCAGTGGTGCGCCATAGAGCTGTTCGACTTCGCCGATGCTCATGCCCACCAGCGGGCTCTCCGCCGTCACCGTGAGCTCGGCCGTTTCACCGACGATGCCGTAGGTATCGGCAAAGTAACTTTCGGTGCGGCCCGGCGTCACCTTGAGGCGTTCGTCTTCGCGCTCGGGCAGCAGCTTCGCGGTGAAGAAGTAGAAGAACGCCACGCCCGTCAACGCCAGCACCAGGCCTACCGGCGTCACGCTGAAAAGGCCGAACTTCGGAATGGTGTGCGCGCCGGCCGGCAGATTGGCGTTGGCGCTGGCGATCAGGTCGTTGAGGACGATCAGTGGCGAGTTGGCGATCAGCGTCGTGTTGGTCGCCGTGAGGATGCAGAACGCCATCGGCAGCAGCAGGCGCGAGATCGGCACGCCGGTGCGCGCGGCGAGGCGGCTGGTGACCGGGATCATCAAGGCGGCAAGCGCCTGGCTTGGAATCACCGCGCTGAACAGGCTGGTGACCAGGTTGATCACCACACCCAGGCGTGACTCCACGCCGCGTGCCATGCGCATGACGAAATTGGCGGTGAGGCTGAGCACGCCAGCACGATCGAGGCCGGCACCCATGATCATGATCGCGATGATCGCGATGACGGCATTACCGGCGAAACCGTTGAAGACGCGATCGGAGGGGATGAGGCCGGTGAGGCCGATGACCACCACCACGAGCAGCGCCACCATGTCGGCGCGGATCCACTCCAGCACCAGCATCAGCATGGTGAAGCCCACCAGCCCGAGTACCAGCATCATTTCGGGGGTGAGCGCGAGTCCCACTAGCCGGCGTCTCCCATATCACCCACACGGGCCGGCGGACAGAGGTGGATGCGATTGTGCGCTGCTGCAATCACGCTGCGATGGCTCGTCCCTGTTTGACCGCCGAGTATAGGGGCAATGTCTCAGGGGCTGGTGAACAGAAACGCAGCAAGCAGGGAAAACGAGACGCCGAACCGAAACGCCGATCGGCAGCTCAGCGCTTCCGGTAGAGCAGGTCCCAGACGCCATGGCCCAGCTTCAGGCCGCGGCGCTCGAAGTGCGTCTCGATGCGCCATGCCGGCTTCTCGGCGTACTGGCCGGGGCCGACGTCATTGGTCCAGTCGGGCGCCGCTTCCATCACTTCGAGCATGTGCTCGGCATAGGGCTGCCAGTCGGTGGCCAGATGCAGCAGGCCGCCCGGCGCCATGCGTGTCGCCAGCTGGGCGACGAAGGCAGGCTGGATGATGCGGCGCTTGTTGTGGCGCTTCTTGTGCCACGGGTCCGGGAACCAGATGCGTGCCTCGGACAGCGTGCCCGGCGCAATCTCGTTCTCCAGCACCTCGACCGCATCGTGCTTGTACAGCCGCACGTTGTTCGCGTCGCGCGCGGCCAGGGCATTCATCAGCCGGCCGACGCCCGGTCCATGCACTTCGATCCCAACGTAATCACGGGCAAGGTCGTGCTCACTGGCCCAGGCCAGCGCTTCGCCGTTGCCAAAGCCGATTTCCATCACCAAGGGTGCTTCGCGGCCGAAACGCGCGGCGTAGTCCTGCGCCGTGCCGCTGTAGTCGATGCCGAAACGCGCCCAGTGATCGTCGAATGCGCGCTGCTGGGCAGGCGTCATGCGGCCTTCGCGCAGGACGAAGCTGCGGATGCGGCGGAGGTAGAGGGCGTTGTCGTCCGAATCGGTCATTGGAAAGCAGTGAAGGGTGAAGGGAGGAACGGGGACAAGCCGGCGGTTGCTTGCCGGCTTGTACCGAGGTTTTAGCCGATGGTGCCGTCGATGGGGCTCGAGGCCGAGGCGAAGCGCTTGCGCGGGATGCGGCCGGCGCGGAAGGCGGCGCGGCCCGCCTGGATCGCCAGCTTCATGGCATGGGCCATGAGGACCGGATCCTTGGCGCCGGCGATGGCGGTGTTCATCAGTACGCCGTCGCAACCCAGTTCCATCGCGATGGCGGCGTCCGAGGCCGTGCCCACGCCCGCGTCGACGATGATCGGCACCTTGGCGTTCTCGATGATCTCGAGCAGGTTGTAGCGGTTCTGGATACCCAGGCCCGAACCGATCGGCGCGGCCAGCGGCATCACGGCGACGCAGCCGATTTCTTCAAGGCGCTTGGCCAGGATCGGGTCGTCACTGGTGTAGACCATCACGTCGAAGCCATCAGCCACGAGCGTTTCGGCGGCCTTCAAGGTTTCGACCACGTCCGGGAACAGCGTGCGCTGGTCGCCGAGCACTTCGAGCTTCACCAGCTTGTGGCCGTCCAGCAGCTCACGCGCGAGCTTGCAGGTGCGCACGGCGTCCACGGCGTTGTAGCAGCCGGCGGTGTTGGGCAGCAGCGTGAACTCTTCGGGCGGCAGGGCATCGAGCAGGTTCGGCTGGCCGGCGTCCTGGCCGATGTTCACGCGGCGGATCGCCACGGTGACGATGTCGGCGCCGGCGGCCTGCGAGGCGCGGCGGGTCTCGTCGAAATCCTTGTACTTGCCGGTGCCGGTGAGCAGGCGCGAGCCATAGCTTTTGCCGGCGATGACGAGCGGGTCGGCCGCGTCGATGGTCTTGGTATTCATGCGCAATCCTGGGGAAGGGGAGGGTTGGCGAAAGCCGGACGGATCAGCCGCCACCGATGGCGTGCACGATCTCGATCTGGTCGCCCTCGGACAGCACGTAACGGATGTGCTGGCTGCGCGGCACGATCTCGCGATTGACCTCCACCGCGACCCGACGCTGGCCGTAACCGGCTTCTTCCAGCAGTTGGGCGACCGTGGTTCCGTTGGCGCAGTCGCGCGGACTGCCATTAAGTGTGATCAGCATCCGCCTATTGTAGCCCCATCGACCAGACCCTTCCCTTCCGAGGGCACGCGGTGCCCGAAGGGCGGAGAGAGGCGGGGGTCGCCCCAGGGTGATTCGAAGCCTGGGGCAGATGACGGATGGTTGATCGCCCTGGTCCGTGGCGCGGAGCGCGGGCCAGCTTAGGCGGGCCTGCCAGGAGGCGCGGGGCATGGCGAGGCCATGCCCCGTTACGGCCTCAGTTGTGATCGTCCCGCTTGTTCCGGTGATCATCCCCGCGCGGTGGCGGATTGTGTGCCTGGCGTTCGCTGCCGTTGCCTTGCGGCGCCTGGCGTTGCGGCTGCGGTTGCTGTGGCTGGGGGGGCTGACGAGGTTGCTCCATGCGCGCCTGCTCGGGCTGGCGTTGTGGCTGCCAGTTCTGGCGCTCTTGTCGCGGCTGAGGCTCCGGACGCTGCCAGTTCTGGCGCTGCGGCTCCGAGCGCACCTGAGGCTGGTCGCTGTCGGCACGAGGCTGCGGGTTGTCGTTGCCGCGGTTGCGCCACGCGGAGGCATCCGGCCGGTTGGCGACGACGGCGCCGTCGCGGCCTTCGTCGGTGCGGAAGCGCGGTTGCGGGCTGGGTTGGTTATCGCGCGGGCTGGCGTCGCGATTGAAGCGCGGGGTGTCGGGCAGCGTGCCGCGCGGTTGCTCCTGCACCTGCTGCTGTGCCGCGCGCTCGCGGTCCTGCTGCGGCGTGCTGATGTAGCTCACGCCCGGGCGCGGGTTGTCGCCCTGCGGCTGGCGGTCACTGCTCGTACGCCAGTTGCCACGGTCCGCGCCATTGGGGTGCGCGAAGCGCGAGGAACGCAGTTCGCCCGGCTGATCGGGGTTGCCGCGATCCGGCATCGGGCGATCGCCCTGTTCCGGCTGGACCGTCCGCACCTGCGCGTCACCACGTTGGAAAGCAGGGCGGTTGTCATTGCCGCGATCCGGGCCCGGGCGATTGTCATTGGCGCGATCGAATCCCGGGCGATTGTCAGCGGCGCTGGCCGGATTGCGCATGGCGGGCTGCGGACCATCCCGACCGACATCCGGGCCGCCGCGATGGCCGTTCTGCCCCAGCACGCGCACGTTCGAAGGCGCCGCCGGCGTCGCTGCATTCGCTTGCCGCGGCATGCCGCCAAAGCGCGGACCGTTGCCGTTGTTACCTTGCTGATGCCAACCCGGATTCTGCGGCGCATTGCGCGCGACCACCTCTCGCTGGAAACCGCCCGCCGGCAGCGGGCGTGCCTGCGCGGAGCGCGGCGGCGCGAAGCTGGCGCGCGTCGGCGTCACGTTTGCGCCCCGCGGAAGAACCGGCACGTTGGCGACGTCACGCGAATTGCCCTGCCACATGTGTCCGCGCACGTTGCGCGCATCGGCAAAGTCGCGACCCTGCATGGCAGTGAAGCCACGCGGCGCGCCGCGATTGGCATACCGCATGTTCGGCGCCATCTGGCCGCGACGGAAGTAGTCGTACTGGTGGTTGATGTTGTTGATCACCGTGACGCGATTGTGCACGTAGATGTTGGTGACGTTGACGTTGGTGTAGTAACGGCGGCTCGCGTGGTACCACGGGTTGTAGACCTCGCCCGGGCCCAGCGGGAACCAGCCCACCGGGCTGCCGCCGATACCGACCGACACGCTCCAGCCGCTGCCACCGACGAAGGCGACCAGGGCCGGCGCATAGACCGGACGAATGCCGATCGGGCCAGGCACCCAGCCCCATGAGCCGCGCACGTACGCCCAGCGACCGTAGTGGTAGGGGGCGAAGCCCCACGGCGAATCGTCGACCCAGGTCCAGCCCCACGGCGCGACATAGGCCCAGTGGCCGTCACGATAAGGCGCCCAGTCCGTGGCGACGTCCGACGGATACCAGACGGCGCCGTACTCGGGATCCTGGCGCCAGTCGCCGTACTGATCGAGGTCCTGGGAGCCGACCATGTCTTCAGGGACGTACTGGCGGGTATTGGACTGCGCATAGCGTTGGTCGCGGCTGCTGCACCAGTCGTCGAAGGCGTCGCCGCCATCCATGTTGGTCAGCGAGACCTGCTGGAGCGACGAGTCGTCGAACTGATAATGCGTGCCGGCCACGACGGTGCGCTGCGCGTTGTTCTCGCCATACACCGTGGCCTGCCCGCGGAAGACGGTGACCTGGGTGCCCTTGCCGTCGGGCGCGATGTCCACGCGGTAGGTGCCCGGTCGGTCGACCACCAGCGCCACGGTCGGCGTGTCGATCTCAAAGGTCTGGCCTTCCTCAAGATTGCGCACAGCCAGGTTTGCCGTGCCCTGGGTGAGTTCGAACTGGGCCATCTGGTCGTTAAGCGTGAGCACGCCCAGATCGGTCTGCGCGGCCATGCGCAGGCTGCTCCCGCCGAGCTCGAGTTCGGCCTTGGCATGGTCGCCGCTGGAGAGCCGATCGCCTGTCGTCAGCGGCCGGTTGAGATTGGCGTCGCTCCAGTCCTTGGCGCCCGACGGAAGGAGGCCGAGGTCGCCGGTGCGATAGGAAAGACGCGCGACGCGTGATGGCGGATCGCCGGCGCTGTCGCCGTCGTCCGGTGCGGCGTCCTGAGCGTGCAGCCAGCCTGCCGCGAGGAGCAGCAACGTGGCGGCGAACAAAGACCAGGGTCGCCGGTTGGAGCGGTGAAGCGAGCGCATGAATGGCTCCGGATGAAAAGGTTAGGAATCTTCGGAATCTATAAGCGTAAAACGCGCCATCGATTTCGGACGATGACGGCTTGATTATGCTCACGGGTTCGGCGACTCCGCCTGAGTTCAGGCTTTGCCGGCGGATGGCGATTCAGCCGGCCGCCATCTGCGGTTCATCAGCCGTTGAGCGAGGCCTGCCTGCGGACGATTCCCAATCGCGCGGCTCCCGGTTACCATCGCCGGGCGTTGCGGGTGTAGCTCAATGGTAGAGCTGTAGCTTCCCAAGCTACTGACGAGGGTTCGATTCCCTTCACCCGCTCCAGCCTCTTCGGTAACAAATCCCCTTTGATGAGATGTCCGCGATCGCGCCTGCGACGCAGACGGTGTAGCAGACAGGTCCGGCATCGTGATGCGATTGAGCAACTGCATTTGGCTGTTGGTCATGGGAATCGCCGTCGTGGGCATGCTCCGCATGACCGGCACGGAACAGGCGAGTCTCGATGTCGCCCTCATCTACTTTCCTCATGGAAGACCGGGCCCGACCGATGGGCCGGCGGACCTGGAAAGCTATCTGGATGCCGACAGTCGCCAAAACCTGCATCGGGTACTCCAGGGGTTCAAGGAACAACCGATCCTGGGCGGTGAAGTTCAGGGATTCGCCGACAGTCGCGAATGTGGCAGTCCTGTCGAATGCCAGGAAGTCTCCTATCGCCGCGCCAAGGCCGTGTACGACTGGATGCTGTTGAACGGGCTACCGCCATGGCAGCTGAGGGGACCTAGCGGATTCGCAACGGAATATGCGGTCGCCCAGGATGAGTCCGAGCCTCAGCTGAGGCTGAATCGCCGGGTCAGTTTTGCCCCTTTCTTCGTCGATGAAAAACGGTGAGGCGTGGCGCAGCAGGGCATCCGCCAGAAGCTTGGACACGGTGCTCGGACAGTTGGTAGGATGCGCACGCTGTTCCCCGCAGGGCCCAGGGCAGACTGTCTCGAAGACGTCTCAAACCACGGTTTATCCGGCGAGGAAGTTCAACTGCCTCACTCGCGCTCCCATCCCCCAAGAGCCCCGCAACCACACCGCATACGCTGATGATGGCGCAAGTCATAACCCTCGGCTGGCGGGAGCGTCTGGCGCTGCCGGAGCTCGGCATTCCCCTCCTCAAGGCCAAACTCGATACCGGTGCACGTAGCAGTGCGCTGCACGTTGACGCGCTCGAGGAGTTCGATCGGGACGGTGCCACCTGGCTGCGCTTCGTGGTGCGCATGGGGCGTCGCCATCCGACCGAGGTGTGCTGCGAGCTGCCGGCGCTCGATCGTCGCGTCGTCACCGACACGGGCGGCAAGCGCAGCGAGCGCTGGTTCATTCGCACCGACATCATGTTGGCTGGGCAACGCTTCGGCGTCGACATCAATCTGACCGACCGTCGTCACATGCTTTTCCCCATGCTGTTGGGGCGCACGGCATTGCTTGGCCGCTTTGCCGTGGACCCCGGGCTTTCCTATACCCAGTCGCGCCTGATCGTCGCGACATCCGTTGACCAGGCTCACCCATGAAGATTGCCATTCTGTCCCGCAATTCCAGGCTGTACTCCACCCAGCGCCTGGTCGACGTGGCGCGCGAGCGCGGCCATGTCGTGCGCGTGCTCGACCCGCTGCGCTGCTACGTGCGCATCGCGCCGGGGGACGTGGCGATCCGTTACAAGGGCAAGCCGCTGAAGGACATCGATGCGGTGATCCCGCGCATCGGCGTTACCAGCACGTTCTATGGCACGGCGGTGCTGCGTCAGCTGGAGATGATGGGCGTGTACACGCCCAATCCGTCCGACGCGGTGCTGCGCGCGCGCGACAAGCTGCGTGCGCTGCAGATTCTGGCCGCGCAGGGCCTGGACATGCCCGTCACGGTCTTCGGCGACAACCCCGACGACACGGCTGACGTGCTGGCCATGCTTGGCGAGCCGCCGCACGTGATCAAGCTCAACGAAGGCAGCCAGGGCACGGGCGTCGTGCTGGCTGAGAAGCGCAGCGCTTCGCAGAGCGTCATCGAGGCCTTCCGTGGTTTGTACGCCAACTTCCTGGTGCAGGAGTTCATCGGCGAGGCGAACGGCAGCGACCTGCGTTGCTTCGTCGTCGGCGGCAAGGTGGTGGCTGCCATGCAGCGCGACGCCAGCCCCGGTGAGTTCCGCGCCAACCTGCATCGCGGTGGCAGCGCCGCCGCCGCCACGCTGAGCACCGAGGAAAAGCAGATTGCCGTCCGTGCGGCCAAGGCCCTGGGCCTGGGCATTGCCGGCGTCGATCTCCTTCGGTCGAACCGCGGCCCGCTGATCCTGGAAGTGAATGCTTCGCCGGGCCTGGAAGGCATCGAGGCGGCGACGGGCGTCGACGTATCCGCTTACATCATCCGGCACTTGGAACAGCACGCCCGGAAGTGATGTATTGGGATCCCGTCCCCACGGGTTAACGAGGATCCCATCATGAAGCACGTGTCTCTTGCCGTTCTGGCGGCGGCCTTGTGTCTCTGGACAGGACTGGCCGCGGCCAGTCACACCGATCCGTTCCCCCGCAATGCCACCACGCCATCGCAATTTCCTGCGCTGGCGGCCAAGGTCCGCGCCGACATGCAGCCCGGCGGCCGATACCTGGTCAATGACGCCCAACGCGCGGAAATCGACCAGCGGCTGGATGCCATGCAGAAGCTCCTGGAAGGACACGACAGCGTTGACCAGCTCACCCAGCAACAGCAGCTGGACCTGTTCAACAACCAGGAGCGCGTGAACGCCGTGCTTACGCAACGTGACGGCGACGAGAAGATCTGCTCCGTCCAGACGCAGACCGGCTCGGCCATTGCACAGCGTACGTGCGACACGCGGCGCCAACTGGAGGCCCGCAGCGCCGACGGCGCCAACACCATGCAGGAGGTTCACCGAAGTGAAAGGGCCACTCACGGAGCCGCCGTTTCGGGCGGCTGAGCGTCACGGGTTAACGATGAAGTGAGTACGGGTTAACTACACCGTAACCCGCCCGGCCCTATAAAGACCCCACTGCAATTTGCTCGGCACTTCAACCGCTATGGTCTAGTGACAGCAGATTTCGGTATCGGGGCAGTAGCTTGGGCCCGGGTGAAGCGGCAGCCGTCGCACACCCGGGCCTTTTTCTTTGCCCGCCCCCCGGATTTCGCATTCAGCAGCGCTACCGACTCCCGCTACCGTCATTCGTTAAGCTTGTTAAGCTAAGCGACAAAGCCGGCCGGGCGCCGGCAGCGACATGGAGTGGCATATGCGCGTATTGGTAATCGAAGACAACAGCGATATCGCCACCAATATCGGCGATTACCTCGAAGATCGCGGCCACGTGGTCGATTTCGCCGGTGATGGTGTGACGGGCCTGCATCTGGCCGTCGTGCACGATTTCGATGTCATCGTGCTCGACCTGACCCTGCCGGGCATGGACGGCCTGGACGTCGCCCGCAAGCTGCGTCACGAAGCGCACAAGCAGACGCCGGTGCTCATGCTCACCGCACGCGACTCGCTGGAACACAAGCTCACCGGATTCGAATCCGGTGCCGACGACTACATGACCAAGCCGTTCGCGCTGCAGGAACTGGCGGCGCGCCTGGAAGTGCTGGCGCGTCGTGGTAAGGGTCCGCAGAGTCGCGTGCTCAAGGTGGCTGATCTCACCTACAACCTCGACACGCTCACCGTCACGCGCGATGGCAAGTCGATCCAGCTCAATCCGATCGGCCTGAAGTTGCTGCAGGCGCTGATGGAAGCCAGCCCGTCGGTGGTGACCCGCCAGGATCTGGAGCAGCGCGTGTGGGGTGAGGAGCTGCCCGACAGCGACAGCCTGCGCGTGCATATCCACGGCCTGCGCGCCGCGATCGACAAGCCCTTCGACAAGCCGCTGATCCATACGCGGCACGGTATCGGTTATCGCATGGTGGAGCCGGATGCGGTCCAGGCGTAAGCTCCGTTTCCGCCTGATCGTTTCGTTCGCGCTGTTCGGTTTCGGACTGAGTGCGCTGTTCGCATTCGCGGCGCTCAACATTCGTTCCCGCGTGGAAGACCAGCTGGTCAACTCCAGTCTGATGGATGACGCCAAGTGGGCGAACCAGCAGACGCAGGCCGGTCAGCCGGTCAGTTCGCGCCTGCTTACCGGCAGCGTGCTCAGTGATCGCACCCTGTACAAGGCGCCGCTGACCTGGCAGGGCCTGCAGACCGGTGTCCACGACATCAACGAGGCCGACAAAGACGGCCAGATGCACCACTACAAGCTGGCGGTGTATCGCGAAAACGGCGTCATCAGTTTCATCAAGTACGACGTGTCGCGCGAGGAGCTGGGAAAGCGCCAGTTGCTGCTCAGCGTGATCGGCGCGGTGATCATCTTCGGTTTGATGTCGCTCGTGCTCGGCCTGTGGTTGTCGCGCAAGGTGCTCAAGCCGGTGACGCAGCTGGCGCAGCGCTTGCGTGAGTTCCGCAAGACGGGCAAGGCCGAGCCGCTGGCACCGCATTTCGCCGATGACGAAGTGGGTGAGTTGGCGCTGGCGCTGGATGAATACTCCAATCGTCTTACGGCGATGGTCGAGCGCGACCGCGAATTCAATTCGGACGTCAGCCATGAGTTGCGCACGCCGCTCGCAGTGATCGCGAGCACCACGGAATTGCTGCAGGGCTCGCCCGACCTGACCGACAAGCTGCGCGAACGCCTCAAGCGCATCGAGCGCGCATCGCGCCAGGCGACGGAGCTGATCGAAGCGCTGCTCCTGCTGTCGCGCGCCGAGCGCCGTGGACCCACGCGTGGCGAAACGACGGATGTGGCCAGGGTCGCCAGTGACGTGATCGAAAGCCAGCGCCCGCAAATGCGCGACAAGCCGCTGGGCATCGAGCTGGTGGTGGGTTCGCCGCTTAGCATCAATGCACCGGCATCGGTGCTCTCGGTGGCCCTGACCAACCTGATCGGCAATGCCATCAAGTACACGCTGGAAGGCCTCGTCACCATCCGCGTGGAAAAGGATCGCATCGAAATCATCGACACCGGCCCCGGCATCAAGCCGGAAGACGCCGAGCGCCTGTTCCAGCGCGGCGTGCGCGGTGAAGGGGCCGGCGGCAGCGGCGCGGGCCTCGGCCTGGCGATCGTTCGTCGCCTGTGCGAACTCTATAACTGGGATGTTTCGATGAAGCCGCGCGCCGATGTCAACGGCGCGGTGGCGACCATCACCTTTGGTTGATACGAAAAAGGCCCCGATCATCGGGGCCTTTTTCTTGCAGCAGGGCGGTGCGGTTTACACCGGCTCCAGCCAGCCCCACTGGTCGTTCGTCTTGCCATTGAACAGGCCGAAGAACAGTTCCTGCAGGCGACGCGTGACGCGGCCGGCCTTGCCCGAGCCGACCTGCTTGCCGTCCACCGAGCGAATTGGCGTGATTTCAGCTGCGGTGCCGCACATCAGCAGCTCATCGCACAGGTAGAGGTATTCGCGCGGGATGTCGCGTTCGACGACTTCGATGCCGTCTTCGCGGGCCAGCGTCATCAGCGTGTGGCGGGTGATGCCGGTGAGGATCGAGGCGCTGGCCGGCGTGGTGTGCAGCACGCCGTCGAACACCAGGAACAGGTTCTCGCCCGCGCCTTCGCTGAGCAGGCCCGTGGAAGCCAGCGCGATGCCTTCACCGAAACCCAGACGACGCGCTTCGCGCGCGATCAGTTGGCCGGAGAGGTAATTGCCGCCCGCCTTGGCACCCGCCGGAATGGTGTTCGGCGCAAAACGCTGCCAGCTCGACACGCAGGCGTCGATGCCGTTCTCCAGTGCCTCCGGCCCGAGGTACGGACCCATCGGCCATGCTGCCACGGCAACATCGATCGGCGTCTCGGCCGACAGGCCGAAACCGCCAAGTCCACGGTAAGCCACCGGGCGCAGGTAGGCGGCATTAAGTCCGTTCTTCTTGATGACCTCGCGGCAGGCTGCCGAGATCTCGTCCTGCGTATGCGGCAGTTCCATGTCGTAGATCTTGGCCGACTGGTACAAGCGCTTGATGTGATCCGTCAGGCGGAAAATGGCCGCGCCATCCGGCGTCGCGTAGCTGCGAATACCCTCGAACACCGACGAGCCGTAATGCAGCGCATGGGACATCACATGCGTGGTGGCCTCGCGCCAGGGCTTGATCTGGCCGTTCTGCCAGATCCATTCGGGATACTGCTGCGCCATGTCGGTTCTCCGGAAAAATGAGCAATATGATAGCGCGGGAGAGGGCTACGCGATGCTTTCGCTGCTGTCGAAGGCGCCGTACCGCAGCGCATGGCGGCCGTATGTGAAGGATGTGAAACAGCGGCATGCCGGCAATGGGTGCCTGCGGCCTTCTTACTCGCCGCGTGGTCGCAGCCACAGGCAGCCGGAGCGGCGGACGATCGGGAATCGCGATTCACGCGGATTTCCCGAGCCATCGTCACCGGCCGTTCGAACAACGAGTGCGCGCGCTTCACCTTCCGGGCTGCGTTCCAGTGATGGCGTGCCCGCATTCACCACGCCCGGTGTCGTGCTGAGGTCGTAGATGTCGTCGTGCGCTTTGACGGGCGCAGGCATCGGCGCAGCGCCCTCTTCACTGATATCGAGCAGCGGGCGCTTCATAAGGTCGCCCAGGGCGCGAATGTTGGCGACGACCGACTGGCGGCCTGCGCCATCCCACACCATCAGTCCTGCCAGACGATTCGGATCACGTGCGCCAAAAGCATCGAGCACACTCTGTTTCAGCGCGCCGACGCTCCCTGCGCACAACACGGGTGGCGGTGCGACCACCAGGGTCGGCTCGCGCGTCATGGACACGCCAGGCGGCGGCGCTTTTTCGGGCGTGGCTACGGGCGTTGCGTTCAAGGCCGCGCACGGCTGGTCGGTAAACAAAGGGCGCCCGTCGGCGTCGACGCAGCGGTGCACGCCGTCCTGCGCATGGACACGCAGGACGCACACGATCAGCAGGAGGAAAAAGGCGAGGCGCATCCCGGAGAGGATACGCCGCACTTACCGGCTCAGATGCCGATTCTGTCCAGAATCGAAATGGTCGCCTTGGCCCGGTTCAGCGTGTAGAAGTGCAGGGCAGGGGCACCGCCATCGAGCAGGCGCTGGCAAAGCTGCGCCACCACATCGGCGGCAAGTTCCCGCACGGCGTCGGCGTCATCGCCGTGGGCCTGCATGCGCTTGGCGATCCAGCGCGGGATCTCCGCACCGCACGCATCGGAGAAGCGCTTGAGCTGGCTGAAGTTGGAGATGGGCATGATGCCCGGCACCACCGGGACGTCCACGCCCAGGCGCTGCACGTCATCGACGAAGCGGAAATACGCATCGGCGTTGAAGAAGTACTGCGTGATCGCTCCATTGGCGCCGGCGTCGACCTTGCTCTTGAAGTGGCGCAGATCGGCGAGCGCGTCATCGGCTTGCGGATGGGTCTCCGGATAAGCCGCCACCTCAATGTGGAAATGATCGCCACTGTGCTGGCGGATGAAGGCGACCAGCTCGGCGGCGTAGCGGAAGTCGCCTGGCGTGGCCATGCCCGAGGGCAGGTCGCCGCGCAGGGCCACCACGCGGCGATAACCCGCCGCGCGATAGGCGTCGAGCAGCTCGGCGATTTCGGTGCGGGTGCCGCCCATGCAGGACAGATGGGGGGCCACATCCAGGCCATGCTGGCGGTGCAGGCGGGCCACCGTCTCCCCGGTGTAGCTCAGGGTCGAGCCGCCTGCGCCGAACGTGACCGACACATATTCCGGTCCCCGGGCCTTCAGGCTGCGGGCGGCGCGGTCGAGCTGTTCACGCTGTTCGTCCGTTTTCGGCGGGAAGAATTCGAAGCTGATCTGGGCCATGTCACGTCTCTGTCCGGCAATGGATCAGAGTATATATCTCTTTCTCGCGATGGAGCGATAGAAGGAGCGGTGAACGGTAAACGGGTGAACGGGGTGGGAGCGCTTTTACCTTCTCCCTCCGGAAGAAGATGGTCCGGAGGGTCGGATGAGGGGTGGGTGTTCGCGGCGGAGGAGGTGCCCACGGAGTCCTGGACTCACACCGGAAGTCAGTCGTTCTGACTCCCTTTTCGCAACGTCTTCAACTGCTCCTCGGCATTTGAATTATCCGGATTGAGTGTCAGCGATTTTTCGTAGTTTTGAATCGCCATCTCCCGCTGGCCGGCAGCCATGTATGCCTCGCCCAGGCTGTCATAGGCATTCGCATCCTTGGGGAACTCCGCCACGTTCATGGCGAACACGCGAATGGCGCTGGCCGTGTCTTTGCGCATCAACTGCTGGTAACCGAGCGTATTCAGCGTGCCCGGCCCATGGCGATAGCCCTTGAACCCGGATGCCTTGGCCTGGCGGTAGGCGCCGAGGGCCGCATCGAGATCCTTCACGCCGGCGATCACGAGCACGATATCGCCCAGATCAGGGTCGCGGAATGTGGCGTGCCAGCCGTATCGCTCACCGATCACTCGCATGACAGCCTCGCCGATGCCGCTGAATCCATCGCCGTTACCCATCACGGCCAGGCCCTTGCCGGTGTTCGCATCCATCATCAACGTCGACTGGAAACCGTCGTTGCCGCCGTTGTGCGCGAACGTACCGCGTGTCTGTTCCCAGCGCAGCCCAAAGCCCAGGCCAATGCGATCGCCGTCGCCTTCGCATTGCGGCTTGAGCATTTCCTGCACCATGGCCTGTGGCAGCACGTGATTGGACTTGCCCTGCGCGGAGCGCGCGATCTCGATGGCGAACAGCGCAAGGTCGGAAGGCGTGGTCCACAAGCTGTCAGGTGCCATTTCCGGATAGCGGTGATACTGGCCGGGAAGCGATTTGCCGGCCACGCTCGTGCCGGTGGGTGCGCGTGCGGCATCGGCCGGCGACAGCTCCATGCGAAACGTGCTGTGCTTCATGCCCGCCGGTGTCAGCACGTGTTGCTGCATGAACTCGTCGAAGGGTTGCTTGCTTACGTCTTCCATCAGCGCGCGCGCAATCACGAAGCCGCCGCCCGAGTAGCGACACAGGGTTCCGGGCGTCGCCGTGACGCGAATGGCGGGACTGTTCGATGGCGCTTCGCCATCGAGCATCTGGCGCAACGTCGGCATCGGTTTGCCCGCCTCGTAACCGGCGAAGCCATGCACATTGACGCCGGCGTTGTGGCTGAGCAGACGACGCAACGTGACCTTCTGCGTCTTCGTCAGATCGTTGGCGGGGACTTTCCACTGCACCAGTCGCTCATTGACGTCCTGGTCCAGATCGAGCTTGCCCTGGCTCACCAGCCACAAGGCGCCAGCGGCTGTCACGGGTTTGCTGATCGACGCCGCCTGAAACGGCGTCTCCGTGGTGATCGGCGTGCCGCCTTGTTCGCGAGTCGTGCCGATGCCGCCGGCCCAGGTGATCCGGTAGTCATCGATCACCGCGACGCTGACACCCGGAACGTGCAGCGAAGACATCATCTGCCCGAGCGTGATGCGCAGGGTTTTTCCCTGCGCGGGAACTTCCAGCAAAACGGTGCCCTTGTCGATCGGCGGTTTGGACGTCTGTGCATGGACCAGCGTGGGAAGCGCGAGCAGCGAAGCGAAGAGCGTGAAGGCGAGACGCATGGGGATGCTCCAGGACCGGATCGTCTGATTCTGATGCGCCAGGTCAGGCAAGGGTTGAAGACCAGGGCGCAAAAAAAACGGGCGCCGAAGCGCCCGTTTCCCGAATCGACACCAAGGTCGATCAGTAGCGGTAATGATCCGGCTTGTACGGACCTTCCACCGGCACGCCGATGTAGGCGGCCTGGTCGTCCGTGAGGCGGGTCAGCTTCACGCCGATCTGCTCCAGGTGCAGGCGAGCGACTTCCTCGTCCAGCTTCTTCGGCAGGCGGTACACGGTCTTCTCGTACTTGTCCTTGTTCGCCCACAGGTCGAGCTGGGCCAGCGTCTGGTTGGAGAAGCTGTTGGACATGACGAAGCTCGGGTGGCCGTGGGCGCAGCCAAGGTTCACCAGGCGGCCTTCAGCCAGCATGTAGATGCTGTGGCCGGACTTGGCGAAGGTGTAGCGGTCGACCTGCGGCTTGATGTTCTCGCGCGTCACGCCGTCGGCGGTGTTCAGGCGATCGATCTGGATCTCGTTGTCGAAGTGACCGATGTTGCACACCAGCGCGTTGTTCTTCATCGCCGCCATGTGCTCAAGGGTGATGATGTCCTTGTTGCCGGTGGTGGTGACGTAGATGTCCGCGATGCCGAGCGACTCTTCGACGGTGGTGACCTGGAAGCCTTCCATCGCCGCCTGCAGGGCGTTGATCGGGTCGATTTCCGTCACGATCACGCGGGCGCCAAAGCCCTTGAGCGAGTGCGCGCAACCCTTGCCCACGTCGCCGTAGCCGCAGACCACGGCCACCTTGCCGGCGACCATCAGGTCGGTCGCACGCTTGATGCCGTCGGCCAGCGATTCACGGCAGCCGTAGAGGTTGTCGAACTTGCTCTTGGTAACCGAGTCGTTGACGTTGATGGCCGGGACCAGCAGCTTGCCGGCTTCGGCCAGCTGGTACAGGCGATGCACGCCGGTGGTGGTCTCTTCGGACACGCCCTTCCAGTCGGCCGCGACCTTTTTCCAGAAGCCCGGGCGCTCCTTCAGCACGCGCTTGATCAGGTCCTTGATGACCTGCTCTTCGTGGTTGCCGCTGGCGGTGTTGATCCAGTTGTCGCCGTTTTCGGCTTCCAGGCCCTTGTGGATGAGCAACGTGGCGTCGCCACCGTCGTCCACGATCAGCTGCGGGCCCAGTTCACCCGGGTGGGTGAGCATGTCGAGCGTGCATTCCCAGTATTCCTCCAGCGACTCGCCCTTCCAGGCGAAGACCGGCAGTTCGCCCGCGGCGAGGGCTGCGGCGACGTCGTCCTGGGTCGAGAAGATGTTGCACGAGGCCCAGCGCACCGAGGCGCCCAGCGCGCGCAGGGTTTCGGCCAGCACGGCCGTTTCCTTGGTGACGTGCAGCGAACCCGAAAGGCGCACGCCCTTGAGCGGCTGTTCCTTGGCGTAGCGGGCGCGGATCTGCATCAGGCCCGGCATTTCTTCTTCGGCCATGCGGATACGACGACGGCCGAGGTCGGCCTGCGAGATGTCACGGACCTTGTAGTCCTGGAAGGCCGCGTCTTTGCTGACTGCGTTCATTTGGCTTGCTCCGGATAAGTGTGGCCCTGAAGCCACATCGTTGACCGGGCGCCGTTCCAATGACGATCTGTCGAGCCTGGCCGCCTGACCCGTGGATACAGGTACTTGCGGTCGCAGCGCCCCTCGACAGGGTCGTGAAGTATAGCCAGACGACGCGTTAAAGAGGCGATCAGGCGCACGTCATCCATGACTGATGGCCTAGGTCGCGGCCCTGTACAGCCGCTATGGTCGCAAGCTCTTTCGAGACAGGAACGACTCCGACCATGGACCGACCGCTACGCCGCCTAGCCCTTGCCGCCTTCCTGCTGGCCGCGCTCCCGCTGGCCCATGCCGACAAGGCCGTTACGCCCACCGCTGCCACGGCCACCCAGGGCGGTTACCAGCTGCCGCCGGCACCACTGCAGGCCCTGGTCGACGCGCCGCGTCCGCCGGCAGTGTCGCTCAGCCCGCACCGTGACCTGCTGGCGCTGACGCAGACGCCTGCACTGCCGGGCATCGACCTGGTGGCGCAGCCGGAACTGAAACTCGCCGGCGTGCGCATCAACCCGCGCACGTACGCGCAGAGCCGGTTCTCCTTCGGTAGCGATCTTTGGTTGCTCGATATCGCCAGCGGCAAGGATATTCGTCTGACCGGCCTGCCGCAGCCGCTCTCCATCGCCTCGTCGGTGTGGTCGCCTGACCAGAAATACATCGCCTTCAATCAGGTGAACGCGATGGCGGGCACCAACGAGCTGTGGATCGTGGACGTGGCCGCGCGTTCGGCGCGGCGCCTCACCTCGCAGCCGCTCAATACAGTGTCTGGTCGCGGTTACGCCTGGATGCCGGACAGCCAGCAATTGCTTGTGCAATTGCGTCCGCAGGGGCAGGGCGATGCGCCTGTCGGCAACGGCATCCCCACCGGTCCGAATACGCAGGAAACCAAGGCCGGCGGTGGCGTCAAATCCATCCCCACCTATCAGGACCTGCTGCATAGCGAAGACGACGCGCGCGTGTTCGCGCATTACCTCACCGCGCAGACCGCACTGGTCGACCTGCAGGGCAAGGTCACGCCCGTGGGCGAGCCGACGATGACGCTGGCCGTGCGCCCGTCGCCGGATGGTCAGTACCTGCTGCGCCAGCGCGTGGAGCGTCCGTTCTCCTACGTCGTGCCGGTGGAGAACTTCCCGCGTCGCATCGAAGTCATCGACCTGGCCGGCAAGCTGGTCAAGGAAATGGCCCACCAGCCGCTGATCGAAGGCTTGCCCACGGGTAACGATGCCGTGCGCACAGGCGTGCGACAGATCGACTGGCGCGCCGATGCACCGGCGACGCTGGTGTGGGCCGAAGCGCAGGACGGCGGTGATCCGGCGAAGGCTGCGGACATTCGCGACCTGGTGCTGATGCAGTCAGCCCCGTTCTCGCAACAGCCGACGACACTGGCCAGGCTGTCCAGCCGCTACGCCGGTGCCTACTGGGGCAATGGCGACGTCGCGTTGATCGAAGAGTTCTGGTGGAAGTCGCGCAAGATCAAGGAATGGCGCGTTGCTCCGGATCACCCGGAACAGAGCGCCAAGCTCATGCACGAAGGCACCTCGGAAGATCGCTACAACGATCCGGGCACGCCGGCCACGCGACCTGACGAGCGCGGCCAGTCGCGTCTTATGTTCACTGCCGACGGCACCAGCATCTTCCGTCTGGGCGATGGCGCATCGCCGGAAGGTGATCGTCCTTTCGTCGACAAGGTGAACCTCGCCAGCGGCCAGGCGACGCGCCTGTTCCGCTCCGAGGCGCCGTACTACGAAGAGGCGCAGGCCCTGCTCGATACCGAAGGCGCGCGCCTGCTGACGTCGCGCGAAACGCCGGATGAGCCGACCAACTTCTATGTGCGCACGACTGCGGCCAAGAGCGCGCCGGTGGCACTGACGCACTTCGCCCATCCCACGCCGCAACTGCGTGGCGTGAAGAAGGAGCAGATCCGCTACAAGCGCAAGGACGGCGTCGAGCTCACGGCGACCCTCTACCTGCCGCCGAACTACAACCCGAAGAAAGACGGCCCACGCCCGATGCTCATGTGGGCTTATCCCGCCGAGTTCAAATCGGCCGACTCAGCTGGCCAGGTGACCGGTTCGCCGTACCGCTTCAACCGCATCAGCTACTGGGGCGCGCAGGCGTTTCTGGCGATGGGATACACCGTGCTGGACAACTTCTCCGTGCCGATCGTCGGCGAGGGCAAGAAGGAGCCGAACGACACCTATGTCCCGCAGCTGGTCGCCAGTGCCGAAGCGGCGGTGGACGAAGTGGTGCGTCGTGGCGTGGCTGATCGCAACCGCATCGCGGTGGGCGGCCACTCCTATGGTGCCTTCATGACGGCCAATCTCCTGGCGCACACCCGACTGTTCAAGGCCGGCATCGCGCGTAGCGGTGCTTACAATCGTACGTTGACCCCGTTCGGCTTCCAGGCGGAAGAGCGCAATTACTGGCAGGCCAAGGACGTCTACATGACGATGTCGCCCTTCAACTACGCCGGTGACATCAAGGACGCCCTCCTGATGATTCATGGCGAGCAGGACAACAACTCCGGCACGTTCCCGATCCAGAGCGAGCGCCTGTATGCGGCCATCAAGGGCCTCGGCGGTACAGCTCGCCTGGTGATGCTGCCCAACGAGGCACACGCTTATCGTGCACGCGAATCGATCATGCAGATGCTGGCCGAGTCCAATGCGTGGCTGGAGAAGTACGTGAAGAACGCGCCGGCGGCGCCGAAGGCGCCGGCCGCGACGAAGTAAGCGTCACGGCGGTGATCCGGAAAAAGGGGCGCCTGTCGGGGCCCCTTTTTTTTGCGCTCGCGCACGCCGTTCCAGGTCTTTTCGTTTCGCCTGAAACTAATCATCCTGGCGTTGCCGCAATGCACAAAATCAACGCCCATTGGGTTAGTCTGGCCGTCCAGACATCCAAAACCACGTGGCATTGATGAACCAGCAGCGCAGTCCTGAGTTCTTCCCGCACGACGCTCCTCTCCGCGAAGATGTCCGCCGCCTGGGCACCCTGGTCGGCACCATGCTGGCCGAACAGGTCGCTCCCGCGTTCCTCGATGAAGTCGAGACCATCCGCACCGCCGCCATTGCGCGACGCCATGAAGGTGCGCCGCTGGAACAGCTCGCCACGCTACTGACAGGTTTGAAAACCGCGGAAGCCGAATCACTCGCTCGTGCCTTCGCTACGTATTTCCAGGCGGTCAATATCGCCGAGCGTGTGCATCGCATCCGCCGCCGTCGTGACTACCAGCGCCTGGGCGATGCCCCGCAACCGGAGTCCTTGCTCGATGTCCTCCAGCAGTTGAAGGAGCAGGGCGTGGGCGCGGGCGAGCTGGTCGAGTGGCTCGATCGCCTGCATGTCGAGCCGGTGTTCACCGCGCACCCCACCGAAGCCATGCGCCGTTCGCTGCTGGAGAAAGAGCAGGCCATCGTGCGCGCGCTGATCGACAACTTCGATCCCACGCGCACGCCGCAGGAAAAGAAGGAAGACGACGATCGCATCTTCATGGCGCTGTCGTCGGGCTGGCAGACGGCCGAGGCCTCGCCCGTTCGTCCCAGTGTCCAGGACGAGCATCACCACGTCGGATTCTACCTCGCCAATCCGATCTATCGCATCGTGCCGGCGCTCTACGAATCGCTGACGGAGGCGCTGCAGGAAGTGTATGGCGTCGCCGTGGCACTGCCGCGCCTGCTCAGCTTCGCCACCTGGGTGGGCGGCGACATGGACGGCAATCCGAACGTGGGTGCGGACACCATTGCCCAGAGCCTCGCGACACAGCGTGCGCACGTGCTCGAGCACTACAAGGCTGACATCGCCGGTCTGGCGCGACTGCTCAGTCAGACGGAGAGCCGCGTCGATGTCGATCCGCGACTGGATGCCCGACTCGCCGATTACCGGCGACGTTTTCCCCAGGCCGCTGCACATATCCGCCCGCGCCACGCGGACATGCTGTATCGCGGCTTCCTCACCGTGGTCGAGGCGCGGCTCGATGCCACGCTGGAAGACGACCATCCGGAAGGCTACGCCTCGTTCCGCGAACTGCTGGACGATCTGACCCTGATCCAGGACAGCCTGATCGAACATCGCGGCCTGCATGCAGGCGCCTACGCGGTGCAACGCATGATCACCCGCGTGCGGACGTTCGGGTTTCACCTGGCGCGACTGGATGTGCGTCAGGACTCGCGCGTACACGACGATGCGCTGGCGGCCTTGCTGGGGGATGAGGAATGGGCCGGCCGCGATGTCGAGCATCGCACCCGGACACTGCAACCTTTCGCCGGTGGCAGGACAGCGCTCAAGGGCAGCGACGACGCCAATGCGCAGTCGCTCAAGGGTGTGTTCGAAACACTGCATCGGTCACGTCGCATTTACGGTCGCGAGGCCATCGGCCTTTACATCATCAGCATGGCGCGCACGGCGGCCGACGTGCTGGCGGTGCTGGCGCTCGCACGCTACGGCGGACTGGTGTCCGACGAACACGTGCCGCTGGATATCGCGCCGCTGTTCGAAACGGTGGACGATCTCACCAACGCTCCCGCCACGCTGCGCGCCTTGTTCGCCGATCCGGTGTACCGCGAACACTTGTCCTCGCGCGGCGGTCGCCAGTGGGTGATGCTGGGTTACTCGGACAGTGGCAAGGACGGCGGCACGCTTGCGTCGCGCTGGGGGTTGCAGCGGGCGCAGGTCGAACTGCTGGATGTCGCGAAGGAACACGATGTCCGGCTGTCGTTTTTCCACGGTCGTGGCGGATCGGCCAGTCGCGGTGGTGCGCGTATCGCCCCGGCACTGATGTCGTCGCCGCGCGGTTCGGTGGCCGGTGTGTTGCGTATCACCGAGCAGGGTGAAGTCATCCATCGCAAGTACGGCATCCGCGCGCTGGCCTTGCGCAACCTGGAGCAGACCGTTGGCGCGGTGTTGCGCGCCAGCCTGCGTCCGCGCGACGTCGAGGCGCGCGAGGAAGTGTGGCGCGAGCAGATGTCGGCGCTGGCATCGAGCAGCCGCAAGACCTACCGAGAACTGATCGATCGCGACGGCTTCATCGACTATTTTCGCAGCGCCACGCCGATCGACGTGATCGAGCGGATGAGCCTGGGTTCGCGTCCGTCGCGCCGTCGCAGCATGCGAGGCGTGCAGGATCTGCGCGCGATTCCGTGGGTATTCGCGTGGACACAGTGCCGCTCCATCATCACCGGCTGGTACGGGCTCGGCTCCGCACTGGAAGAGGGTGCGAAGCAATATGGCGACGAGGCCCTGATCGAAATGGCCCGCGACTGGCCCTTCTTCATCAACATGCTCGACGACGTGGAGATGGTGCTGGCGAAGAGCGACCTGGGCATCGCCGAGGCGTTCTCACGACTTGCCGGTGAGCGGCACGACGCGTTCTTTGGCCTCATTAAAGACGAATTCGAGCGCACGACGCATTGGCTCCTGCGTCTGAAAGGCAGCACGGAGCTGCTGGAGCAGTCGCCCCGGCTGGCGGTCTCGATTCGCCTGCGCAACCCCTACGTGGACCCCATGAGCCTGCTGCAGGTCGACCTTCTCAAACGCTGGCGAGACGCCGGTAGCGAAGAAGATGACCTGCTGCGCGCCCTGGTGGCTTGCGTCAATGGCGTCTCGCAGGGTTTGCAGAACACCGGCTGATCCTAAGCGGTTTCTGTGTTGCGCAAGAACTTGCGAAGCCGCTAGGCTGGAGACTTTCCCCGGCCTCCCGACCTCGCATGTCCACTCCCCAGAACGCCCCCAAGCGCCTGAGTCCCTTGGCGATCCTCATTTTCGGCTCGCGCTGGCTGCAGCTGCCGCTTTATCTCGGCCTGATCTTCGCCCAGTGCGTCTACGTGTTCCTGTTCGGCAAGGAACTGTGGCACCTGATCCATGAAGCACCGAAGCTCGGCGAGCAGGAAATCATGCTCATCGTGCTCGGCCTGATCGATGTGGTGATGATCTCCAACCTGCTGGTCATGGTGATCGTGGGCGGCTATGAAACCTTCGTCTCGCGCCTGCGCCTGGAGAATCATCCGGATCAGCCGGAATGGCTGTCGCACGTGAATGCCTCGGTGCTCAAGGTGAAGCTGGCGATGGCGATCATCGGCATCTCCTCGATCCACCTGCTCAAGACGTTTATCGCGGCGGGTGCGCTGGACGGCCTGCCGTTCTGCTCGGCGGAAACGCTGGCCCTCATTGCCGAGAATGGTGGTGCGGCGTCCGGTTATAAGTGCACGGCGCTGACGCCGACCGGCGTTATGTGGCAGACCATCATCCATCTGGTCTTCATCGTGTCCGCCATCGGCATTGCCTGGACCGACAAGCTGATGAACGGACACGCGCCGAAGCATCACTGACGATGAAGACGGCTCCCGGGCGATGCACGGGAGCCGTTGGCTACACGCTCAGCCTTCCAGCTCAGTCCAGCGCGCATAGGCCCGATCGAGCTCGGCCTGTACCTTGGCCAGCGCTTCGTTGGCTTTCAGGATCGCCGCGCTGTTCTGCTGGTAGAAGCCCGGCGCATTCATCGCTTCGCCGCGCGCTGCGACGTCCGCTTCGAGCTGTTCGATGCGCAGCGGCAGCTGCTCCAGTTCGCGGGCGTCCTTGTAGCTGAGCTTCTTCTTCGGCGCCTCAGGCGCGGCCGGTGCAGGTGCAGGCGCCGCAGCGGCTTTGGATGAGGCAGGCGTCGCCAGCACCTCGGTGGGGCGCTGGCGAAGCCAGTCGCTGAAACCGCCGATGTATTCGCCTACGCGACCCTGGCCTTCGAGCACCAGCGTGCTGCTCACCACGTTGTCGAGGAACTCGCGGTCATGCGATACCAACAGCAGTGTGCCCTGGTATTCGGTGAGCAGTTCTTCCAGCAACTCCAGCGTTTCCACATCGAGGTCGTTGGTGGGTTCGTCCATCACCAGCAGGTTGGACGGTTGCGCGAACAGCTTGGCCAGCAGCAGGCGATTGCGCTCGCCGCCGGACAGTCGCGTGATCGGCGCCCGGGCGCGTTCCGGCGAGAACAGGAAGTCCTGCAAGTAGCCGATGATGTGCTTGCGCTGTCCGTTCAGCTCAATGTATTCGCGACCTTCGGCCACGTTGTCGAGTGCATTGAGCGAGTCGTTGAGCTGCGACCGATGCTGGTCGAAGTAGGCGATCTGCAGGCCCGTGCCCATGGTCACCGTGCCGCGCTCGGGCGTCAGTTCACCGAGCAGGATCTTCAGCAGCGTGCTCTTGCCGGCGCCATTGGGGCCGACGATGCCGACCCGGTCCCCGCGCATGATCGTGGTGGTCAGATCGTCGATCAGCACGCGGCCGCCGTACGACTGATGCACGTGATCGACGTCGATCACCTTCTTGCCCGAGGCCTGCGCGCTGGCCATCGTCATGCGCACGTTGCCCGACAGCTCCCGGCGCTCCGCGCGTTCGCGACGCAGGGCCTTCAGCGCGCGGACGCGGCCTTCGTTACGCGTGCGGCGCGCCTTGATGCCCTGGCGAATCCACACTTCTTCCTGCGCCAGCTTCTTGTCGAACAGCGCGTTGGCTTGTGCCTCGGCGTGCAGGCGCTCTTCGCGGCGACGAAGGTAGTTGTCGTAGTCGCCGGGCCAGCTGGTGAGCTGGCCGCGATCGATCTCGACGATGCGCGTGGCGAGTGCGCGCAGGAAGCTACGGTCATGGGTGATGAAGATGATGCTGCCGGCGAACTGCTTGAGGAAACTCTCAAGCCAGCCGATGGCTTCGATGTCCAGGTGGTTGGTCGGCTCGTCCAGCAGGAGCACGTCGGGCTTGCGCACCAGCGCCTGGGCCAGCAGCACGCGGCGCTTCATGCCGCCTGACAGCGCCGCGAAATCGGTGTCGCCGGGGAGCTCCAGGCGGTCAAGCACGTCCGAGACGCGTTGGTCGAGGTCCCAGCCGTTGCGTGCCTCGATCTCCGACTGCACATCGCCCAGGGCGTCCATGTCCCCTTCGTGGAGCAGGTGGTGGTAGCGCGCCAGCAAGTGGCCGAGGTCGCCGAGGCCTTCGGAAACCACGTCAAAGACGCTGCCGGCCGTGTCCTGCGGCACTTCCTGGGCCATACGGGCGACGACAATGCCGTTCTGGATGCGGATTTCGCCATCGTCGGCTTTCAACTCGCCGGCAATGAGTTTCATCAGGGTCGATTTGCCCTCGCCATTGCGACCGACGATACAGACGCGCTCATTGGACTCGATCGACAGGTCGACGTGCTCGAGCAGGAGGGGGCCGCCGATGCTGAAGTCGACGTGGTGCAGTTGGATAAGTGACATCCGCCTATTCTAGCCTGCCGGCGCCCCGACACCGCCCGGTAGCGGCACCCGACAGCCCCGGCAGACTCGTCCTATACTGCGACAGGACAGGGGATAGCGCATGACCAGGGAGTTGACTGACCGCTATCTGCGGGCCAAGGCCATTGCCATGGCGGCTGCGGATATGTCTCCAGAGGACCGCGAAGCGCACATTGCCGGCGAAACGGCGGGCGATGACGCCCTGCTGCGCGAAGTCCGCTGGATGCTCGCCGCCCTGGAAGACAGCCAGGCAACGGGCCTGCCGCGCATGGCGATTGCTTCACCCGATCTGACCGGCCATGACACCACCGCCGCGGCGCCGCGCCACTACCGGGTGCTGCGCAAGCTTGGCGAGGGCGGCATGGGCGTGGTCTACCTGGCGGAGCGCAGTGATGGCGGTTTCGTCCAGCAGGTGGCGCTGAAAGTCCTGAGCGCCGCTTCCGAAGGCTCGCCCATTCTGGCCGAGCGCTTTGCACGCGAACGCCAGCTACTGGCGCGCCTGGATCACCCCGGCATCGCGCGCCTGGTCGATGGCGGCGTGCTCGAAGGTGACAAGCCGTTCCTGGCGATGGAATACGTCGAAGGCGAACGCATCGATGTCTGGTGCGACGCGCAGCATCTGGATCTGCGTGCACGCATCGAGCTGTTCCTCAAGGTCTGTGGCGCCGTGGAATACGCGCACCGCAACCTGATCATCCATCGCGACATCAAGCCGGCCAATATCCTGGTCAACGCGCTGGGCGAACCCAAGCTGCTGGACTTTGGCATCGCGCGCATCGTGGACGCCGCGCCGGACGTGGCGATGACGCAGACCGGTCAGCACGCGCTGACCCTGGCGTACGCGAGTCCGGAGCAGATCGAACATCAGCCGCTGACGACGGCCGCAGACGTCTATTCGCTGGGCGTCGTGTTGTACCAGTTGGTCGCCGGACGCCGCCCCTTCCAGCATCTGTCGACGCCGCACCAGCTGTCGAACGCCATCGTCAGCGGCGAGATCGTGCCGCCGGGCAAACTGGCCGCACAGCTGGCGACCGCCGCCGGAAAACGCGCGACGTCGCTGCCGGCCGATATCGACGCCATCGTGCTCAAGGCGATGCGCCGCCAGGCCAGCGAGCGTTACGCCACAGTGGGTGAGTTCGTCGCCGATCTGCAACGCTGGCAGGAGCATCGCCCCGTGCTGGCGCAGCGCGGCCGGGCACTCTATCGCTTTCGCCGCTTCGCCCAGCGCAATCGCTGGTCGCTCGCCGCGGTCAGCGTGCTTGTCATTGTCATCCTCGTGGCCTTGTTCGCTTCGTTGAACGCGCTGCAACAGGCGCGTCGTGCACGTGGCCTCGCCGAATCGCGACAGCATGAGCTGGAGCGGATGGTCCAGTTCCAGCAATCGATGTTCGAGAGCGTGGACATCGAAGCGATGGGACACGCCGTATCGCACGCGCAGGAACGCCAGCTGATCGACAAGCTCAAGGCCGATCCGTCGTTCACGCCGGTCATGGCCACCCGGTTGACCGAGGCTTTCCAGGGCCTGCCGTCGAGCGCGATGGCGCGCGATGCCCTGGACACGTATGTGATTTCCCATGCGCTCACCAGCCTCGACGAGGCGTTCCCGAACGCACCGCTTCCGGCCGCCGATCTTCGCCAGTCGCTGGCCAAAGTGCTGATGACCATCGGCAGCTATGAGCACGCGACCCGCGAGCTGCGCAAGGTGCTTGTGGCACGTGAAACGCGTCTGCCTCCAGGTGACGTGGCAACCATCGCCGCACGCGTCGATCTTGCGCAATCGCTGATGCGGCAGGGACAGCTGACCGAAGCCATGCGCATCGCCTCGCGTGCCCGCGACGACGCCCAGGCGCTGCCGTTGAACACGTCGCTGCGCGTGGACGCCGAAGCCGCGCGCGCGCGCCTGCTGACGGAAGAGGGCAAGTTGCAGGAAGCGTTGCAGGTGCAGGACGCCCTGCTGGCGCAGTTCCAGTCACGGCTTCCCGCCGACCATCCCTCGATGCTCCACTTGCGCGCCGATCGCATTGCCACGCTGATGGACCTGGGCCAGCGTGACCGCGCGCGTGACGAGCTCGAGCCGCTGGTCGCGTCCTACAAGCGCACCTTCGGCCCGGAGCATCGCGACACGCTCGATGCGATGGTGAGCCTGGCGGAGCTGCTGCATTTCCAGGACAACGAATACGAGCGCTCGCTTGCCCTGGCCAATGACGTGCTGGCGGTGCGCGAGCGTCGCCTCGGCGCGGATCATCCGTCGACCCTGCAGGCCGCCGGCATCGCCGCCGCCAACATGGTGCGCCTTGCGCATGGCAAGGACGAACTGGCCCAGGCGCACGCCCGTCTGCAAAGCGTCATCGACCTGCGTACGCGCGTGCTTGGCGCAGAACACCCGCAGACGCTGCAAGCCATGACCGACATGGTCCGCTTGCTCGCGAAGGAAGACGCCAACGCACAGGCGATCGAGCTGCAGCGCGTGATTCTCGCCGCGCGCGAGCATCGTCTTGGCACGGATCATCCGGACACGCTGTTCGCGCGCGCCAGCCTTTCGAGTCTGCTCATTCGCACGGGTCAGTTCGCCGAAGCACGCAAGCTGGCCGACGCCGTGCTGGCATCGCAGCGTCGCCAGTTCGGACCGGACTACTACCATAATTTCGGCGTGCTCGATCTCATCGGGCGTATCGAAAGCGCGGCCGGGCACTGGCCTGCCGCGCGCGACGCGCACATGGAGGCGCTGGCCGGTCGCGATCGCACGCTGGGTCGTGGCGATGCGCACACGGTGGAAAGCGCGACGCGTTCTTACGCTGCGCTCATGCACTGCGGCGAACCCGCGCGTGCTGAAGAGGTGCGCAAGACCTATCTCGCTGGCCTGATCGACACCGATCCGAGCACGCTCAATGCCAGCATGCAGAGCGTGCGCGAAGAGGCGCAGGAGACGCTGGCGGATTTCAGTCGCTGACCGCTATCGGGCGCCGGTCCATCAGCGAAGCGAAGGCTAAGGTTTTATTCGTCGATTCCTTTCAGCCCGCTTGCGTCGCCGCACCGGGACGAACTTCCATCGGGACACTTAAGTACTCAGGCGACGGATGCTAAGTATTTCTACTTACGCGCCATGCATTGGCGTGCGCGCGCGATTGGATCACGATATGCCGTGCGGCGACGGGCTCGACCTTGTCGCGGAAAACACGCGCCTCAGCCGACCATCCGCTCGCGCGTTTTCCGGACTGCCAGGCCTCGCCCAACCGCAACAGCTCCACAGACGCTCGGATCTTCCTGCTTACGCCGTGCAAGGAGAGGGTCGATGCTGTCCACTTCGCTTCCCGAAAAGACCATGTCGCGCGCGACGCTGGATGCGCTACTGCGCGCCGGCCTGATCGCGCTTCTGGCTGTCGTGTGCTTCCGTATTTTCTATCCGTTTGCGAACTTGCTGGTGTGGTCGCTGATCCTGGCGATCACTTTGTATCCGCTGCATCTGCGCATGCGAAAGCACTTTGGCAATAAGGACGGACTCACGGCGACGCTGCTGGTGATCATCGCCCTGATCGTGATCATCGTGCCTGCCTATTTGCTTGGCGTGGCACTGTTCGATTCGGTCGACCAGGCGATGGAAGTTGCCAAGGCAGGCAATCTGCGCATTCCTCCGCCGAAGGATTCGGTCGCAGGCTGGCCCCTGGTGGGTGCGAAAGTGTATGCATTCTGGATGCAGGCCTCGACCGATCTGACCGGACTGCTTCAGCGCCTTACGCCGTGGCTGAAAGACGCCGCAGCGGTGATGCTGGGCGTGGCGGCGAGCATCGGATCCGGCCTGTTGATCTTCATCTTCGCGTTGATCATCTCTGGCATCTTCATGGCCTGGGGCGTGGAGTCCCGTGAGGCTGCGCTGAAGATCGCCGCTCGCTTCTTCGGTCCGGAAAGCGGCCCCCGCATCACCGAACTTTGCGCTGCCACCATCCGTGCCGTGGCGCAGGGCGTGGTGGGTATCGCGTTCATCCAGATGTTGCTGGTGGGCGTGGCGTTCGTGCTCAAAGGCATCCCAGGCGCAGGGCTGCTTGCGCTGGCCGTGCTGCTGCTGGGCATCATGCAGTTGCCGGCCACGCTGATTACGATCCCCGTGATCATCTGGGTGTTTGCCAGCAGCGGCTTCTCCGGCGCGAACATCGTGTTTGCGGTGTACGTGTTCATCGCGGGCCTGGCCGACAATGTGCTCAAGCCGCTGTTGCTCGGTCGCGGCGTGGACGTGCCGATGCCCGTCGTGCTGATCGGTGCACTGGGCGGCATGGTGACGGGTGGCGTCATTGGCCTGTTCATCGGGCCCGTGGTGCTGGCCGTGGGTTACCAGTTGTTCTGGCACTGGGTGGAACAAGGCCAGGCGCCGGCACCGACGCCTGGCGAGACGCCTCCGGCCTGAGCCATGCGGGGCGCCTTCGTGCCGTGTCTTCACGCCATGCGTCGATGGAGCGCGGGCGCGGCGTTCCTGCTCGCGGGTTGTGCCACGGTAGGGCCGGATTTCCATCCGCCATCCACCGGCAGCGCGACGTCATGGCACAGTGATGCGGTGGCTCAGTCGACGCAGTCAACCTCGACGGCAGACCTGAGCCCATGGTGGAAAGTGTTCGGCGATGCCGGCCTCGAACAGCTGATGTCCGAGGCCGACGCGCAGAACAACGATTTGAAGATCGCCGGCCTGCGCGTGCTCGAGGCCCGGGCGCAGTTGGGTATCGCGCAAAGCGGTCGCTATCCGCAGGTGCAGCAGATCGGTGCGTCGGCGTTGTACACCAAGAACCACCAGCACGACACCGGACTGCCGGGCGTGCCCGGTTCGTGGCAGTTTGGCGCGGGTTTCGACATCGGTTGGGAGCTGGATTTCTGGGGGCGCTTCCGTCGCGCGATCGAGTCGGCCGACGCTGCGTACTTCGCCAGTGAAGCCAATCGCGAAGACGTGCTGGTCCTGCTTCATGCCCAGGTGGCGGACACGTACTTCGTGTTGCGCACGGCGGAGGCAAGGTTGCGTATCGCCAAGGCCAATGCGGAACTGCAGCGTCGCAGTTTCGAGATCACCGAGCGCCTGTTCAAAAGCGGCGAGACCGATGAGCTCGACTTTCAACAGGCACGCACGCAGTACCTGAGCACCAGCGCAAGCATTCCCGAGCTGGAGGGCCAGATCGAACTGGCGCGTCATGCGTTGAGCGTGCTGGTGGGACGTCCACCCGGTCCGCTGCCGGAGCTCGATGTCGCGCCCGACAAGGTCGGATACCTTCCGTTGGTCGACAAGGCGGTCGTCGACGACGTGCCCGCCCAGCTCCTTCTGCGGCGGCCCGATCTGCGTGCCGCGCAATGGCAGATGGCTGCCCAGTCGGCGCTGATCGGGGTCGCCAAGGCAGACCTTTATCCATCGGTTTCACTCGTCGGCACTTTGTCATGGAGTGCCAGTTCGCTGTCCGGATCGCCAAGTTCGCTGCTGCTTGGTGCAGGTCCCAGCATCAGCTGGAACATCTTCGATCACGGACGCATTACCAACAACGTACGCGTCCAGGATGCACGCCTGCAGCAACTGACCGTGGCGTACGAGAAAGCGGTGCTCAATGCCGCGCGCGAAGCGGACGATGCGGCGACGGGCTTGCTCACGGCGCTGCATCGCGATGGCATCCTGCATGATGCCGAGCAGGCGGCGCAGCGCTCGCTGTCGCTGGCCAACACGATCTATCGCGAAGGCTATTCCGATTTCCAGCGCGTGCTGGATGCCCAGCGTGCCTTATCGGCACAACAGGATGCGTACATCGTCAATCGGGGCAATGCCGTTGGAAGCCTTATCGCGCTGTACAAAGCCATGGGTGGCGGCTGGCACACGAACGCGCCGCTGGTCGATCCGGCGACGCGCCAGCAGATGGAGCAGCGCACGAACTGGGACGATCTCCTCGGTGACAAGGCTTCCCCCACGGCCTCTGCAGGGACGACGACACCATGACCGACGCTGCCGCGCCTGCTCCGGTCGCCGCTGCCGAGCCCTCGCGCAAAGCCGTGCGATGGGTTCTGGTGGCCATCGCCATCAGCCTCGTCTGGTATCTGCTCGCCGATCGCTACACGCCTTACACCGCGCAAGCGCGCGTGCAGGGATACGTGGTGCCCGTGGCTGCCGAAGCCTCTGGCAGGGTGGTTCGCGTGCTGGTGCGCAACAACCAGGAGGTCAAAGCGGGTGATCTGTTGTTCGAAGTGGATGCCGAGCCTTATCGCATTGCGGTGGAGCGTTCCCGCGCCGATCTCGAAACCACGCGCCGGCAGGTAGGCGCAAGCACGGCCGGCATCGACTCGGCGCAGGCGTCGTTGCGCGCCGCCATGGCCAATGAAGTGAAGGCGCGCCAGGACAGCGATCGCCTGGAACGCTTATATCGCGAAGACCAGGGCACCGTGTCAGTACGCCGCCTCGAAGTGGCGCGCGCGACCTACGAGCAGGCCATCAGTCAGGTAACCGCGGCGCGCGCCGAAGTGGTTCGCGCGCAGGAAACTCAGGGCGGCGGCGAAGCGGACAACGCGCAACTGCGCAGTGCGGCCGGTGCGCTCGAGAAGGCCGAACTGGATCTCACCAACACGCAGGTACGTGCGCGCTCGGCGGGGCTCATCACCGACATGCGTGTCGAAGCGGGCCAATACGCGGCACCGGGCAATCCGGTCATGACATTGATCGCCATCAACGACGTGTGGATCAGTGCCGACATGACCGAGAACAACCTCGGCCACCTCAAGCCCGGCTCGCCCGTGTCGATCGTGCTCGATGCACGCCCCGGTGAGGTGTTTGCCGGACGCGTGCGCAGCATTGGCTATGGCGTGAGTGCGGGCCAGCCGACACCGCCAGGCAGCCTGCCCACCGTGCAGAACAGCCGCGACTGGCTGCGCCCCGCCCAGCGCTTTCCGGTGATCGTCGAATTTGACGCCAAGGACCCGATTCCAGCGCGCGATCTGCGCGTGGGCGGGCAGGTGGAGGTCATGGCTTTTCCGACCCAGGGCAATCCGCTCAACCCGCTTGGTCGGCTGTTCCTGCGCATCATGAGCTGGCTGTCGTACCTCTACTGATGGACGCCGGCATGCAGCAGGTGTTGGGCATGCGCGCATGGCGTCTCGCGCTGGGCACGGCGTTGTGCACCGCGATCAACTTTGGCATGGATCTGCCGTTGCCCATGGTGGCGCCGGCGTTTGCTGTGTTTCTGTTTGCTTCGCTGCCGCGTCCGCTGCCCTTGAAAGCCGGGCTTGGCTTGCTAGTGTTGGTGGCGCTGACCACGGGCAGCGGCATGCTGCTGGTGCCCCTTTTGCGCTACTACCTGATCGCCGGCGTGCTGCTGGTGGGTTTGTGCCTGTTCCTCGCATTCGCCTACGGGCTGCGTGGTGGAAGCAATCTGGTCGCAACGTTTCTCGCCGCCGGTCTCACCATGATTTCTGCCGCTGGTACGGCAGATCAACAGCTGGCCATGACGGTGATCAAGGCACTGGTCCAGGGCCTGCTGTTGGCGGTACTGGTGCATGCTGCCGTGCACGCGGCGTTTCCTGAAAGTGCGGCGGCGAAGAAGCCGCCGGCCGCAGGTGCCTTGTCTGCGGGCGAGGCCTCGCGACTGGCGCTGCGGGCGACCCTGGTCGTGCTTCCGGCTTTTCTTTTTGCCCTGGCCGATCCTTCCAGCTACATGCCCATCATCATGAAGTCCGTGAGCCTGGGGCGCCAAAGCTGCACGGCATCGGCACGCGGCGCCGCACGCGAATTGCTCGGTTCCACGCTGATGGGCGGCCTGATGGCGATCAGCTGCTGGTTCGCCCTGCGCGCCTTCGTGCACCTGTGGATGTTCTTTCTCTGGATGCTGCTGTTCGCCCTGTTCGCCGCGCGGCGACTCTATCGCCTGGCACCGTCGCGCCAGGGTGCCGGCTTCTGGCTCAACGCCATGGTCACGATGATCATCCTGTTGGCGCAGTCAGTGCAGGACAGCGTGGCGGGGAAGGACGTCTATACGGCGTTCGCCGTGCGCATGGGTCTGTTCATTGCGGTGACGGGTTATGCGTCGGCGATGGTGTGGTTGCTGGATACCTGGGCGAAGGGAAGGGCGGCGCAGGCTGCGCAAGCCTGACGGGCTCATCGTGCACACAAAAAAAACGGGCCGCTGAATGCGGCCCGTTTTTGTATCGCCTGAAGCAGCCGTGGCTTACTTCAGCTTGGCGTCGGCGCGCAGCGCGGCAGCCTTGTCGGTCTTTTCCCACGAGAACGTGGAGTAGACCTTGCCATCCGGACCCTTCACTTCCTGCGGGGTGCGGCCGAAGTGGCCGTAGCTCGCGGTCTGCTGGTACATCGGGTGGATCAGGTCGAGCATCTTGATGATGCCGTACGGACGCAGGTCGAAGTGCTTGCGGATCAGCTTCTCGATCTTCTCGTCGGCGATCTTGCCGGTGCCGAAGGTGGTGACTGAAATCGAGGTCGGCTCAGCGACGCCGATGGCGTACGACACCTGCACTTCGCAGCGGTCGGCAATGCCGGCAGCCACGATGTTCTTGGCGACGTAACGGGCAGCGTAAGCGGCCGAACGATCCACCTTGGACGGATCCTTGCCCGAGAACGCACCGCCACCGTGACGGGCCCAGCCGCCGTAGGTGTCGACGATGATCTTGCGACCGGTCAGGCCGCAATCGCCCACCGGGCCGCCGATCACGAACTTGCCGGTCGGGTTGATGTGGAACTTGGTGGCCTTGTGCAGCAGCTTGGCCGGCAGCACGGGCTTGAGGATGTGCTCGCGGACGGCCTCGATGAGGTCCTTCTGCTTGATATCCGGGTCGTGCTGGGTCGACAGCACCACGGCATCGATGGCGGTCGCCACGCCGTCTTCATAGCGCAGGGTGACCTGGCTCTTGGCGTCCGGACGCAGCCACGACAGCGGCGAGTTCTTCTTCTTGCGGATCTTGGCCTGCTGCTCGACGAGGCGATGCGAGTAGTAGATCGCCGCCGGCATGTAGTCCTTGGTTTCGTTCGTCGCGTAGCCGAACATCAGGCCCTGGTCGCCAGCGCCCTGTTCTTCCGGCTTCTTGCGGTCCACGCCCTGGTTGATGTCCGGCGACTGCTTGCCGATCAGGTTCAGCACGCCGCAGGTCTCGCCGTCGAAACCGACGTCCGAGGAGTCGTAACCGATGTCGGTGATGACCTTGCGGGTCAGGCCTTCGAGGTCGACCCAGGCGCTGGTGGTGATTTCACCGGCGACGATCGCGACGCCCGTCTTCACCATCGTTTCGCAGGCCACGCGCGCACGCGGATCCTGCGCGATGATCGCATCGAGGACGGCATCGGAGATCTGGTCGGCGACTTTGTCCGGATGGCCTTCGGAGACCGACTCGGAGGTGAAGAGGAAGTTGCTCATCGCGGTATATATCCTTCCTTACGGATAAAGAGATAAAAGAGACCGGCCATGATACATGGGGTGGTCAGGGTTTGCACTACCAGCATGCCCGCCCCAGGTGACGATTTCATGCCGATTCAGCCGTTTGGACGTCCGGGCGGCGGCCTGGGGAAGGGCGGGACCGGGCAAGGATACGCCGGCCGGGGCGCCGGAATAAGACCGTTTCGGGCCCAAGCGGCGGCGTCAGGCCGCGAGGATCAGCGGGTCCTGCAGCGAGGCGAAGTAATCCGCCGTGAGCTGCAGCTGTTCCTGGGGCGACTCGGCCCGGTTCACAACATGGCGGAACGCCGCGTTTTCAGGACGATCCTTGGCGTACCAGCCCAGGTGCTTGCGCGCGATGCGCACACCCTGCGGCTCGCCGTAAAAGGCGTACAAGTCCTGCAGGTGCCCGGTGAGGATGGCGCAGACCTCGGCCGGCGTCGGCTCCGGCAGAAGCTCGCCGGTGGCCAGGTAGTGGGCGATCTCGCGGAAGATCCAGGGGCGGCCCTGGGCGCCGCGGCCCACCATGACGGCGTCGGCACCGGTCACCGCCAGCACGTGCTTCGCCTTCTGGGGCGTCAGCACGTCGCCGTTGGCGAACACGGGGATACCCACGGCCTGCTTCACGGCGGCGATGGTGTCGTACTCGGCATCGCCTTCGTACTTGTCGGCGCGCGTGCGGCCATGCACGGCGAGGGCGGCGATGCCAGCGTCCTCGGCGATGCGGGCGATGGTCAGGGCGTTCTTGTTGTCGCGGTCCCAGCCCGTGCGGATCTTCAGCGTCACCGGCACGTCCACCGCGTCGACCACGGCCTTGACGATGCGGGCCACCAGCGGCTCGTCCTGCAGCAGGGCGGAGCCTGCCCAGACGTTGCACACCTTCTTGGCCGGGCAGCCCATATTGATGTCGACGATCTGGGCGCCGTTGTCGGCGTTGTAGCGGGCCGCGTCGGCCAGCATGCCCGGGTCGTAGCCGGCGATCTGCACGCTTACCGGTTCGGGTTCGCCCTCATGGTCCATGCGGCGCAACGACTTGCGCGTATTCCACAGGCGCGGGTCGGCCGTGGTCATCTCGGACACGGCGAGACCCGCGCCCAGCCGTTTGCACAGCAGGCGGAAAGGCTTGTCCGTGACCCCGGCCATGGGCGCGAGCACCACGGGCGGGTCGATGAGGTAAGGGCCGATCTGCATCCGCCCATTGTAGCGGGAGCGCCCGGGTGGCGTCGGATGGCGCCACACCGGGGTCCCGGGGTCCGGCTAATGGCCGTGGCGGGTCGCTCCAGCCACCCCGGGGGGAGACTCAGGACTTCTTGCCGTCCGCCGCTTCCATCTCGGCAATCTGCTTGCGCGCGTTCTCGTTCTGCGGATTCAGTTCGAGCGATGTGCGGAAATCGCGGATCGACTGCGGGATGTCACCTGCGGCACGCCGCGCTTCGCCAAGACTGTCGAATGCGTTGCCGCTCTTCGGATGCTGCTCGGTGTTGTAGACGAAGATCGCGAGTGCTTCGGGCGTGCGCTTTTGTTTCAGAAGCGCATAGCCCCACAGGTTCACGTCGTCTTCGGACAGCGTGAGCTTGGGCCAGGTCTTGCGCACCTGCGCGACCGTGTCGCTCACATGCGCATAGCCAACCTTGTCGAGCGTTGTCTTAAGCGCCGAGAACCCGGGCGATTCACCCCACACGCGCCGCATGATGTTGTCGGACATCTGCCACAGCTGGCCCTGCAACATGCCGCTGCTGCGGTTGGTGAGGAACACGATGCCGTAATCCGCGTCCGGATAGAGATCAATCAGGCTGGAGAAACCGAACGTGCCGCCGGTGTGGCTCAGGCGTGTTTCGCCATCCATCGTCGTGTTGATGACCCAGTTGTAGCCGATGGTCTTGTTGTCGCTGCGCCAGGCCGGCTGATGGGTGAGGTCGATGGCGGCGTTGCCGCCTTTGAGTTGGGCGGTGATGTAGCGCGCCATGTCGGCCGCGCTGTAGTGCAGGCCGCCCGCGGCAAGAATCACCGGCGCATCCAGCGCGGGTGCCACGGCGCCGCCGTCTTTGTAGCCCGTGGCCATCAGTGCCTTGCGGCTGTTGCCGATGCCGCTCTGCATGCCGAACGGCTTTTCGATGCGCGTGGCGAGCAATTGATCGAACGGCTTGCCTTCGATCTTCGCCACCGAGACGCCCACCAGTTCGGCCGCCAGGTTCGAGTGCTTCGGCGTGCTTCCGGGTGCGGTGGCCAACGACACTGACTGGAGATCCTTGAGCAGCGTGGCCTGCGAATAGGCGTTCAGCGCCTGGGCGATCTTCAGCGAGATCTGGTCGGGCGGCACATCCTTGGCCAGCGCGCTGAAGTCGGGGAGGTTGTCGGGCAGACCGCTGGTGGTGGTGACCAGGTCGATCAGCCGGACCGGCTTACCTTCGAATGCCAGGTTCGAATAATCACCCGGCAAAAACTGGCGAAGCTCGTCGCCGGGCTTGGCCTTGCCGGCCACGATCGATTGCGCAAGGAGCAGGCTGCCAAAGGTCTTGCTGATGGAGCCGATCTCGTAAACCGTGTCCTTCGTCGGCGCCTGCGGCTTGTCGCGCGAGATCGTGCCGAAGTTGTAGAACGTGGCCTTGCCGTCGCGCACCACGGCGATGGAGATCGCATCCGTGCGGCCTTGCTTGATAAGGGCTTCCGCTTCGCTTCGGATCACGGTCTGCATGTCTTCGCTGCCGGGAGCGACTTCGCGGGCAGTTGCAGGCAAGGCGGCGGCGAGGGAGAAGGCGAGGGCGGTCAGCAGGTACGGCGAGCGTTGCATGGCGTGCATCCTTGGGCGCGATGGGCTTCGTCCACGCCACGGTAACCTGCGGCCACGCCTGGCGCCTAATGACGCAAGTCACGTTCAACCCTTTGGCCGTGTCGGGCATCAAAAAAGGCCGCCAGGTTGCCCGGGCGGCCTTTTTGGATGACACCTGACCCCGAGGGGTCAGTGCGTCGGCAGCGGTGCGCCAGCGGCGGCCGGATCGTGCTTGTGCTTGAACAGCACCATGAAGGCGATGGCGACGATGAGCGAATACGTCGCAAACGTCATCCAGATGCCCGGCCAGTCCTTGCTGCCATCGGTATGGGTGAAAAAGGCCTCGATGACCAGGCCGCTGATCGAGCTACCCAGCACGGCGCCGATGCCATTCGTCATCAGCATGAACAGGCCCTGCGCACTCGCGCGAATGGCGGGGTTGGCCTGGCCTTCCACGAAGAGCGAACCGGAAATATTGAAGAAGTCGAACGCCATGCCGTAGACGATGCACGACAGCACGATCATCCACAGGCCAGCACCCGGATCGCCATAGGCAAACAGACCAAAGCGAAGCGTCCAGGCCAGCATGCTGATGAGCATCACCGTCTTGATGCCAAAGCGCTTCAGGAAGAACGGAATTGCCAGGATGAAAAGGGTTTCCGACACCTGCGAAATCGACATGATGATCGCCGGGTAGCGCACGGCAATCAGGTCCTTGAAGGCATCCTCTTTGGCGAAATCATGCAGGAAGGTGTCGCCGTAAGCGTTGGTCAGCTGCAGTGCCGCGCCCAGCAACATCGCGAAGATAAAGAAGATCGCCATCTGGCGGTTGCGGAACAACGCGAAGGAGGTCAGGCCAAACGTATCCAGCCACGAATGATTGTCCTTGCGCTGGAACGTCGGCGGCGCCTTTGGCAGCGTGAACGCATAGAGGCCGAGCAGCACGGCCGCAGCAGACGCAACATAGAACTGGCCGGCCGAGGTTTCCAGGCGCAGAATGCTCACCGTCCACATCGCGGCGATGAAACCCACAGTGCCCCACACGCGGATCGGCGGATACACCTTCACGATGTCCGCGCCATCCTTCTTGAGCGCGTTGTAAGCCACGGCGATCGAGAGCGAGATCGTCGGCATGTAGAACATCATGTTGAGCAGCATCACCCAGAACATCAGGTGCGGCGACTCGACCATTGGCACGCAGAACAGCATGACGGCGCCGCCGATGTGCATCAGGCCGTAAAGCTTTTCCGCATTGACCCATTTGTCAGCGATGACGCCCGCGATCGAGGGCATGAACAACGAGGCGATGCCCATGGTCGAGAAGATCGCGCCGAACTGCGCGCCCGACCAATGCTTGTTCTGGAACCAGTACGCGCCGATCGTGATCAGCCACGCTCCCCACACAAAAAACTGCAGGAAGCTCATGATGATAAGGCGGAGTTTGATGCTCATCAGGTTTTCTTGGTCCAATGGTCGCCACGGCCATCACGGTTAAACCCGGCGCACGGATAACGGGGGCGGCACGTTAGCGTGACCCACCCGTTCCGGCACTCGGATTTCCCCTGTGTGAGGCCCCGGAACCGCCGGGACCTTAGCCAAAACAGTGGCAGCGTAGAGGACCGGCCACCCGCCGACAAGCTGCGAAGCCGCATTTTCCCGCGTGATCACCGCCGATAGGTCCACTTATGAACCTGTTCCTGACGATTGCCCTGGTCCATCTGATCGCCCTGATCAGCCCCGGCCCCGATTTCTTCTTCGTGTCGCAGACTGCCGTGAGCCGCACGCGCCGCCAGGCACTGTTCGGCGTCATCGGAATCACGCTGGGCATGGTGGTGTGGTCGGCGCTGGCGCTGCTGGGCCTGCAACTGCTGCTGCACAAGCTCGCCTGGCTGGAGCGGCTGATCACCATGGCGGGCGGCCTCTACCTGACGTGGATGGGTTTGAAGATGCTGCGCGGCGCATTCAAAGCACCCGCCGATGGCATGCCGACCCAAAAGGTGAAGATCGAACAGAGTGACTGGGCGACGCTTCGCTCCGGGTTTCTGACGAACCTCGCCAATCCGAAGGCCGTGGTCTATTTCGGCAGCGTCTTCTCCGCTTTCCTCAGCGGCAGCGTGACATCGTCAACGCGCTGGGGCATCTGGACGCTGGTGGTGGTGGAAACCTTCGTGTGGTTCGCCATCGTGGCCGCGTTCTTTGCGCTGCCGGCGATGCGACGTGGCTATCTGCGCCTCTCACGCTGGATCGATGGCGCGGCGGGAGCGGTGTTCGTCGCGTTCGGTCTGCATCTGGTGCTGGGGAAGAAGGGCGTCTGACCGATAGGGGCGGGGTGCGCCGACCGCGCGCGCCGCTCGGTTACGCCGCGACGCGCAACGCCGGCGACGGGCCGCCCCCGCCCAGCTGGCGCAGCGCAATCGCCAGCGCGATGCGATAGCCCTGGCCCAGGTCACCCTGGCTGATGATCGTCGCCACCGGTGCGTGATGCGCGCCGCATGTCAGCGACTCGCTGCAGTCGTCGTGGACTTCCACGTAGGGGCGGTCCAGTTGATCGAGTGCGTCCTGAAACGAATCCGGATCATCGTGGGCTTGCCGTGCGAGCTCACCCGGATCGATCAGGGTAAATTCCGACGCGCGTGCCGCTCGCACATGGGCGAGCAGCTCACGCCATCGCCCGCAACGACAGAACTCCAGTGTTTGGCCGGCCGCTTTCGCCAGCGCGTGCAGTTGATCAAGCACGGCACGGGTGGGCAGGCGACCCGCTGCATGCGGCCCCTGGATGATCATGATGCTCAACGTGGATGGTCCATCGGCGCCGGATCGGCGGTAAGGCCATCGTTCCACGGCATGATGTAAACGGGCTACGCCGAAAGGGCGGCGCGCCGTAAATTCAGCGCAAAACGTCTGGCGGTGATGGCGCAAAAAACTGCGACCGGGGTCCGCTGCGCATGGGGCTGGAACGACGCACCACGCATTTGCCAGAATGCGTCCACATCGCATTCTCCGGGGGGAGGGAACGACGTGCTGGGATGGTTTCGCAGGAAGTCCTTGCTCGGCGACGAGCTGAGTGCATGGCAGTTCGACTGCTGCCAATGGCTGTTACGACACACGGGCGGTTTTCCCGCGCTCAGGGAATCTCCGATGGTGCAGCCGACACCCCGGTTCTTTCCCGATCGCGGTCTGCGGGGTACCGCGATGGCCGATGCGATCTTCGCGCGCGTCAAAGGCTATGCCGGCATGGGCACGTGGCCGTGCAAACTGCACATGCAGGAGGACGATCCCGACGCCAAAGTCGGCCCGACCCTGCTGGTGCAGAACACGCCGCACTCGCCCGCGGGTACGTTTCGCAAGGCGGATGCCGGCGCGCTGATCACCTATCACCCGCGCCAGCTGGACGACCCGATGAGCCTGGTCGCCACCTTTGCCCATGAGCTGGCGCACTATCTGACGGGCGGCGCCACCGAGCCGCCGCCCGGTGGCTGGGAAGTGTGGGAACACGCCACCGACATGGGCGCTGTCTTCCTGGGCTTCGGCATCTTCATGGCCAACTCGCGCTTCAACTTTTCCCAGTACACCGATGGCCAGGTGATGGGGTGGAAGTGGCGTCAGCAAGGGTATGTGTCCGAGCCGGAGATCTTGCACATGCACGCCATCCGCTGCGCCTTGCTCGGGACGCCGCCCCGAGAAACGCTGGCGTACCTGAAACCCTCCTTGCGCGGGATCTTCAAGCGCGTGCTGGCTGATGTGCAGCGGCAGAACCATGTGTTGCAGGAGTTGCGTGGCGTTGCGCCGTTGATGGCCGAGGTGGCGCACGCTTGAGTTGGGGCGAGTCATTCAGGGAGGGAGCATGTTGAAAGCATGGAAGGCTCTGGCGCTTGGCTTGCTGGGTCTGGCGCATGTCCAGGCGGCGAATGCAGCACGCGATCCGATGTGTGCGCCGCTGAAAGCGTTTGTCGCCTCCATCGCGCCGAAAGAGTCGAAGCAGGTTCTGTTTCGCACCTCATGGTTCGGTGGTTTCAAGGATGATCCGCAAACCGAGCGATCGGTCATGGCCAAGCGCTGCGACGATTCGGGTTATGCGCCGGGGCGAACGCTCTGCGATGCGTTGATCACTTACGGCGTCACCGAGTTTGCAGAGCTCAATGCCATGTCAGCCATTCACTGCCTGGCTCCGGACATGCGATTCGGCCGCCATACCACGCTACGTCGCATCGACCTGGAGATTTCCAGCGGCACGGACTCGCGCGGCAGCTTCATCACCCTCCACTTTGCGCCCGATGAAGCGATCGGCGGGAACGTCCTGACCATCACGGCGAAGGGTTATTGAGACGCGCCGCAGGGCCGTGAAATACGCAACGAGGTCGTCTACGATGCACGCCCGGCTGCCACGTGGTCGCTGCACATCCTGCGCCTTGCCATGAAACCCGAAGACCTCCAGCGCCTCGTCACCCTCCCCATGCCGTATGGCAAGTACCAGGGCCGCCTTATCGCCGACCTGCCAGGTGCCTATCTGGCCTGGTACGCGCGCAAAGGGTTTCCGCCGGGTGACCTGGGCAATCTGCTGGCGCTGGCCCTGGAGCTGGATCACAACGGCCTGAAGGGGTTGCTGGATCCGCTGCGCAAGCGGCGATAGTTTTTTTGTTGGGCACCGATCCGTTTCGGCTCCCCGCATCGTCCTTGGTGTGCCTCTCTCAAGAAGGAGCCACGCCATGTCCACCCAAGCCATCACCCTGATCAACGTCCTCAAGGTCGAGCCGGAGCATCAGGCCGAGCTGATCGATCTCCTCAAGCAGAACATCGACAACGTCATCAGCACGCTCGGCGGCTGGAGGGCGAGCCGGTTGATTGCAGCCGCGGATGGTCGCAGCGTGGTCATTCATTCGGAATGGGAAACGCCCGCAGCGGTGGACGCCATGCGGGCCGATCCCCGGATGCAGGCTTACTTTCCGCGCATCCGGGCCCTGGCCCAGTTCGAGTCGGTTGCCGGTGGCGAGGTGTTCTCGCGGCGTTCGACCGCTCGCGATACTGTGTCGGCATGACGGCCACGCCTAAGTCGACCATGACCGATGAGTCCTTCGAAGCCCGCCTGGGCGAACTGCGGCCACGGCTGCATCGCTACTGCGCGCGCATGCTCGGCTCGTCCGTCGACGGCGAAGACGCGGTGCAGGACGCCTTGCTGAAAGCCCTGCGTGCGCAAGGGGAGGGCCAGTCGGTTGATCATCTGGAAGCCTGGCTTATCCGCATCGCGCACAACACCTGCCTTGACCTGCTGCGCAGCCGTGCGCGCTACAGCGTCGTTCCCCTCAACGACGACATGGACGAGGTATCGGAGCCGGACGAGCATGTCGTCGAGGTGAGCTTCCACGTCTTCCTGCGACTGCCCGAGCTTCAGCGCTGCGCCGTGATCCTCAAGGACGTGCTCGGGCATTCCATCGACGAAGTGGCGGACATCGCCCAGACCACGCCGGCGGCCGCGAAGTCGGCCTTGCAGCGTGGACGGGTGGCCTTGCGGCAGCTGGCGCATCATCCCGATGAAACGCGCCTGCCGCTGATGTCCGATGCGAACCGCCAGAAGGTGAGTACCTTTGTCCGCCTGTTTCAGCAGGGCGACTTCGATGCCATTCGCGCCATGCTGGCTGACGACGTGCAACTGGATCTGGTCAACCGGCTCAAGCTTCAGGGGCGCGACGGCGTCACGCCGTACTTCACCCGCTACGCCGAGGCGACGCGCTGGCGCTTTGTCTTCGGTGCCATGGAGGGTCGGCCGGCGATGCTGGTGTTCGACAGCGAGGGCGAGGGTGGCAGCGAGAGCCGGGCACCGTCGCATTTCGTGCTGGTCGACTGGCAGGGCGACCGCATCGCCGTGATCCGTGACTACCTCTTTGCGCCGTATACGCTGGAAGCGGCCGACTGGGTGCGCCTGGCCTGAACAGCAAGGTAAAGGATGAGCCCGCTTCACTCATCGAGCCGGTTTTCTTGTCATCGCCACGACAAGGCTTGCCTCAGGGTACGAGTCTCGTAGTTCCGGCAGGTGATGGGCTTGATGCACAAACGGCGACAGCTTCTTTTTGTTCAGGGTGGTGGGAAAGGCGCGCATGACGCGTGGGACGACCGCCTTGTCGACAGTCTTGGCTGGGAGCTGGGCCCGGCATGGTCCATTCACTACCCGCGCATGCCCGACGAGGACGACCCGACCTATGGCGCGTGGAAACCCGCGCTGGAGCGCGTAATGGACGAACTGCCCAAAGGCTCGGTCCTGATCGGCCATTCCGTCGGCGGCACCGTGCTGATGAAGCTGCTGGCCGAACACCATGCGCGCAAGCCGGGCGCCATCGTGCTGCTGGCGCCGGCGTTCGTAGGCGACGGAGGCTGGTCCAGCGATGATCTGGAGGTGCCACCAGACATAGGCGCCCGCCTGCCCAAGGGCGTGCCCATCCACATTTTCCAGGGCATGGCCGATGACGTGGTGCCGCCGGCCCACGTGGATCTCTATGCGCGAGCGGTGCCACAGGCCCACATCCATCGCCTGCCGGGCCGCGACCATCAGCTCAATCAGGACTTACAGGAAGTAGCGGAAGAAATCCGCTCGCTGTCGGTGCATTAGTTGCCCGGGGATAGGCCGTTTGACTGACCGCCGCATGCGCCCCGCCGGTGCACAATGCGCGGGATGCTTCAGGGAGGTGGCCATGTCACGTCTGATACCGGTCCTTTGGGGCCTTGTATTCGCAAGCACGGCCGTCCTAGCGGACGAGATGCACGACCACGGCGTGCCGGAAAAGCTGGGGCAGGTGTCCTTCCCCATCTCCTGCAAGCCTGGCGTGCAGCAGCCGTTCAATCGCGCCGTCGCACTACTGCATTCCTTTGCCTACAAGGCCGCCGACGAGGCCTTCCACCAAGTCGCCGAGGCCGATCCCGCATGCGCCATGGCGTACTGGGGCATGGCCATGGTGCAGTTCCATCCCGTGTGGCAACCGAGCTTGCCGGCCGAGACCTTTGCCGAGGCGCAGCAGCACGCCCTGCAAGCCGAGCACCTCGGCGCGAAGACCGATCGCGAACGGGATTTCATTCACGCCGCAGCGGTGCTCTACCAGTCCAACGATGGCATGAAGAGCGATCAGCGCACGCAGGCTTATGAACAGGCCATGGCAACCGTCGCCAAGGACCAGCCCAAGGATGTCGAAGCGCAAGTCTTCTACGCACTTTCCATGCTGGCCAACGCCTCACCCACCGATCGCACACACGCCAAGCAAAAGCAGGCCATCGATATCCTTGAGCCGCTCTATCGCACCCACCCCAATCATCCCGGCCTCGCGCACTACCTGATCCACGCTTGCGACAGCGCCGAACTGGCACAGCGCGGACTACCCGCCGCCCGCATGTACGCACGCATCGCCCCATCCGCACCCCATGCGCTGCATATGCCATCGCACATCTTCACGCGCCTTGGCCTGTGGGACGACTCCATAAAGTCGAACATCGCCTCCAAGAACGCCGCGCACGCACAAAACGACAGCATGGGCGAGCTCCATGCCATGGACTATCTGGTGTACGCCTATCTCCAGGAAGGCAAGGACACCGACGCACAGCGCATCGTTGATGAAGCCAAAGGCATGCAGTCCCTCGATATGAATAACTTCGCCGTGGCGTACGCCGTTACCGTCATGCCGATTCGCATGGCGGTGGAGCGAGGGCGATGGGATGATGCCGCACATGCAGCCGCGCCTGATGGCGTCCCGCCGTCGGTCATCGCCATTGCCGTATGGTCAAAGGGGATGGGTCTGGCTCGCACGGGAAACGCGCAGGGCGCACGGGCGCAGGTGGACCAGCTCCGTGTCATCGAAAAAACGCTGCACGATTCCGGCGACGACTATGGGTCCGCACAAACCGGCGTTCTGGCGGACGAAGTAAGCGCTTGGGTCGCGCAGTCGATGGGCAAGCCCGCGGACGCGGTAGAGATCCTGCGTGCCACGGCTGACCGCGAGGACGCCATTGAGAAGCGGCCTGTCACACCAGGCCCCGTATGGCCGGCCCGCGAGCAGTTGGGGGACCTCTTGTTGGCGCAAGGCAATCCGAAAGAGGCATTAGTGGCGTACAGAAATGCCCTCGCGGTTGCGCCCGGGCGCAGGCATGGGATGGAAGGGGAGCGGAAAGCGTCAGGCTCAATATCCAAGTCGGTGCCCGCTGGCCCTTCCGCTGCCTTGCAGCTTTAGTTGGAATGTCAAATCTCAAGGCGGGGGACTTCAATCTTTGGAAAGACACGTGAACTGAAGTGGCTGTCCTCGTAGTACCGGATCTTCTTGCAGAGAATGGCGTTCTCCAGGCCCTCGAGGAAAATGATGCTGTTCTTGGGGCTCATGGCTTTGATTTCCTGCGGAAGCATGAGGGCTCTACGCTCGTCGCTGGCGCTACGTGTCCGGTCGCGCCACTTTCTTCCTCGCGTCACGCTCGATCGCCTTACCGTGGTGTAACCAAGCATTTCAGAGTACTCCTGAGCGTCTTGTTGCTCACGTGGCGTGAACACGATCTGGGCGGCGTGATTGGTAATCAATGTTCTGGCCACGTCCTTTCCGTAGGTGGCGCTGAGTTGCGACATGCTTTGTATGATGGGGAATAGTCGTAAGTTGTATCCAGCCATGTACGATACGGCGGATGCGACGATATCGATCCTCCCAATTGAGGTGAACTCGTCCATCAGAAGGAGACATTGATGGCGCAGTTCAGAGTTCGACTGCGGAAGCTCTTTTGTGTTCTGCTGGATCAACTGACTGAAGAATAGATTGAGAATGAGCTTCGCCTCGGCCAGCCGATTGGGCTGGATGCCCACGTAGATCGTCATGGGCACCTTTCGAACATCTGTCAGTAGAAAATCATCCGCGCTTGTCGCTGCGTCGACGGTTGGATTGATCCATGCATTCAGTGGCTCCTTGAACGTGCCCATGACTGAGGCAAAGGTCTCATCGGCAAGTCCAAGCAAATTTGAAAAGGCGATCTGGCTCGCATCGCTTAGCCACGTCTTCGATGAGAGTGTCAGTATGTGCGCCCTCAGGTCCGTGGCATCTCTGCCGCTGGACAGACGATAAATTCGCCCAAGCGTTGGGGTGTCGCGCAAGTCAGACGCGAGACCCATGGCCACCTCACCATCGTACTTTTCGAAGAGAAAGAGCGTGAAAGCCATGAAGGCGTTTCTTGCCTGGCTTACCCAGAATTTATGATCGTCTGAAACATCCGGATAAAGCGTTGCTGCGATGGTCATTAGGTCGGAGACCCGGAAGGAGGGTTCCGCTGACACGTAGCTCAACGGGTTCCAGCGCCGGGTGCACCTGTCTTCTGCAAACGGATTGAATAGATGGATCTTCTGCCCCTGAAGTGCGCGCCAGCCGCTCGTCAGTTCGAAATTCTCAAGCTTGATATCCAGGACGACTACGGAATCCTGATAGTCGAGCAAATTGGGAATGACAATGCCGACGCCCTTCCCTGACCGTGTTGGAGCCGCAAGTATGGCGAAACGCTGTCCCGACATTCGGATCAGCCGATTTCGGGCCTTTCCCAGGATGAGGCCCTTCCTGGAATGACTGACTAAGCCTTGTGCTCGGATCTCCCTCCACCCAGCGAAACGCGCGCTGCCGTGCAGCGCGGCTCGCTTTCCGCGCCAAAGGAATCCTGCGAGTACCAGCGCCAGGGTGGTACTGATCCCGAGGCCCACTAGCCCGGCGCCGATAACGCTGGCACCCATCGAGGGGGTTGGCATCGGGGAGCCGCGCAGCGATGCAAGCGTGTAGTAACCGAGCATGCGATCGGGTAATTCCACTCCGGATCCCATGCTTAGAATGTAACCAGCGGCGATCTCCCCAATGAGCAAAGATACGCCTGCTACCACAAATGTGGCTGCAATCCTCCATTTTTGCATTCGTGGACTCCATACTGCTTGTTGCTTCTCACAGGGGGCTTTAAGGCCGCGCTCTCCTTCGTCGATGGGGTGCGAAGGTTCGCTCCTCGGGCTGGAGGAAACGTTTCATGAATCATGTGAAGCTGGTTGAATGCCGGGTCAACCCATGTGGCGCAAGTGCTTCTCCGGCAGTGTCTTTTGACGATGCGAAACTTACGCGCGACCCATCCGATCCGTCTTTATAACGTCAAGGTCGCCTGGGTTTTCTCCGGTTACAGATACCCTCGTAGCTGTCTGCAACTGCACTCCGGGGTCGGGGGTTGATCGAGGACTTGCAGGTTCGTCGTGCATGGCGCCTCCGTCCCGAGTCGGAGTCCCGTGCCCATAGGGCTGTCCCGAATGGGGTGTGGAACCTGCATTCAGTCCATGAGGCCTCGGCGAGGTGCCGCTGTGAAATGCCGAGTGGGCCATGAAGTGGCCGAGTGTTCCCTGAAAGAACATGGCTGCCATCGGAGGCACAGAAATGACTAGTACCGTCAGAAGCACGCCGATGCCACCTTGCTGCATGGCCTGGAATGTCAGGCTCTCGCTATCGATCTTAAGAAACCAGCCGGCGACCTTGGCGAGCCAGAATGCCTCTCCTACGCGATAGGTCAGCTTCAAGACGATGTTGCAAACCACGCTCAAGAGCGCCATCGAGAAAAGGGTCCCTATGCCGTACAAAAGCCATCTTCGAAAGAGCTCCTTCGATTGTTCGAACAGTAGGCAAAGAATGAACAATGGACCCAAGCCAATGAACAGGCTGATGCCGAACTGATAGAGCAGAAGCATCGCAGCCGCCGCCATCGGGGGGGCCGCAGTGCCGACCGTTGCCATTGCAATGGCGCGCTCCTTGAGGGAGTGCGCCTCAGCATCTCCTGATGTCACCTGGATGCCCGAAATGATCGAAATGGCGACCTGCGTCAACGCCAGGGTCTTGTCTATGGAGTCGGCTGTGCCCGAGTTGCGCTTCCCGGTAAAGGCGTAGTGAATCTCCTTATCCAAGCCAACGGTCAGCCAGGATTGGAGGTCGGTTCCTGCTACTGCCATGGTTGACGATGCGGCGACAACCACCGTGTTTCGTGCGAGCCCCATGACAACGCCCATGATGGGCTCACGAGATCCGCCCGAGAGGATGCGAAACCCTCGTTGCATAATCCAAAGGGTCAGTAGGCTGAGGGCAGCAGCACTTGCCCATGCGGCAAACCTCCGCATCAATCCATTGCCAAAATCATCAATCTCGTCGCGGAGAAACTGATAGATCAGGGCGAAGTAGGCAAAATCACCAAAGTCGTCAGGCATGGGCATGTAGTATTTGCTGGGAGCGGAACTGTGGATTGCCCATCACTTATGGCTGAGTGCCGCCTTCAATGCGACGGCGCCGACGACCTTTCCCCAGGGGCCTTGACCTTGTAGCGCCTTGCGCGCGTAAACGCCCTGCATCTGTTCGAGCGTACGAATTTGCATCTCGCACTGCTGAACGTTGCTTTGCCATTGCTCGCGCGACTGGGAGATCTTGTTGGTTAGGCGCTCTATGTCAGCTGCAATCGCCTGAAGATTGCCAGGTGATTTACCAGCCTCATTGATCTGGCGACTCTCAAGCCCGTTAAGATCCTCCTTTGCCTGATCTAGGGCGGCGAGATACTCCACCGTGTCGTTGAACTGGCGATTCTTCGTCCTGACAATCCCTTCGCAAAGCCTCTGCTGCTCCGCTCTGATGTTGCCATCATCCGCGCTTAGGACGCCATTTAGGATTCCAGTTACGTCTCCAAATGACGATGCATCTGACTGACATGACTCGCGAACGCCAAAGTCTTCATCAATTTTCTGAAATTCGTTTTTGAGCGTTAATTGCGCCAACTCTTTGGGGGCTAGCGTGACCAGCTGGAGCTTCCAGTGATCTATCTGTTCTTTCCATTGCTTAAGCTCTTTGCTCCAATGGAGGACCTGAGCGCCATGGCGGCTGGCTTGCGTGAAAAACTCGCTGGCCTGAAGCTTGGTGTGTAATGCATCAGTGACGACCCATTGCGCATGCGCCGTCTGGGTCGACTGAATGGCGAAAGTTGAAATGATTGCCGCGAAAAGAATATGAAGGGGCTTCTTGCCCATATGCTTGTTCCTTGTGTGGTGTGCGCTATTGGGCGGTAGAGAGTCGCCGCTCAACGACTTCCTTTCCGTCGTGCGTAGAACTTTGGAAGCCATTCATTGGTGGGCAGCATTTCGATCGAGACGCCTTTGATGTCTGCTTCCTCTTTGAGGACGTCATGGAGAACCTCAATGTTGTCGGTGGAGCTCGATATCACTGACAGTGGGTCATGCAGGCCCCTCAGATTGAGCTGACATACGCTTGCGAAGTGGCCCTGCTTCACGAGGAATGCGCGTGAACGCTCGTCAAGACCGGTGACGACCTGGTATTCAGCTTCGGTGAGCTTCAAACCATTGATGTAGTCATGCCTGCTGGCATTCGGATTTGGCAAAAGAATCATCGTTGCAGTCTGCTCGATAAGTGCTGCAGCGATGTCGCTTGATAGTGCGTCTTCTGGACTCTGCGTGGCGAAAATCCCGAGGCCGTTCTGTTTGCGGATCGTTTTTTGCTTATTCTTCGCAAACTCTTTCAGGCCGCCGCCACCGTCAAGAATTTTCCAGAACTCGTCCATGACATAAATCAGGCGACGTCCGTCGATCAATCCTTCCAGTCGATGGAGGAGGTAATTGATCACTGGCGATCGGGTCTCTGTGTTATCGATGAGATCCGTGTAGTCAAAGCCGATGATCTTGGCCTTGGTCAGATCAATGGTGTCTTCAGGGTTGTCGAATACCCAGCCCAGTGACTGACCTGAAGTCCACCGCTTTAGCCGTGTGTAGATGCCATCATCGCCAAGGTTGGGGAAGCTGTTCCGAAGATTGGCGAGACCTCTTAGGGGAACGGGCGTATCCAGTATGGCCGCGACCGCGCGATGAATATCCTCTTCTTCTCTTGACGAGTAAGCGCTCTTTCCCGCGAGCTCCTTGATAAGAGCGGCAAGGAACTGGCGATTTGATGGTGTGTCGTCACAATGCAACGGGTTGAATCCCGTGGGCTTCCCATTCTCCAGCGCGAGATAGTTTCCGCCGCATGCTCTGACAAAAATTTCGGCTCCACGATCCTTGTCAAAGAAGAAGATGGTGGGAACCGGTTCGAGCTTCTGAACCTGGCTGAGAAGAAAATTGATAAGAGCGGTCTTCCCGGTTCCGGACTTTCCGATGACGAGCGTATTTCCAATGGCCTTCTCGCCGAATGAGTTCTCGCCAGGGGACGTGGCGTGAAAGTTGAAGTAGTAGGGCTGTCCATTGGTTGTCTGTAGTGTTGTTACACACGGACCCCACGGATTGCCATCCTTCTTTCCGGAGGCAAAATTGTGCAGTGGTGAAAGGCCAAGGAAATTCAGGGAACTAACGTTTGCCAGGCGCGTCCGGTAACGCCAGTTCCCGGGCAGTTGTGCATAGAAGGCAGCCATCACGGCGATGTCCTCCTTAACGCTCACGAACCCCGCGTTGGACAGCTCCGCCCGCGCGGCCGCTAAGTTCTGCGAAAGGCGCTCTTGGGATTCTGCGTAAACTGCAAGATTGGAATGGTATTCGCCAAGGACAAAGTTCCCCGAAGCGAGTTGATCCATCGCATAGTCGAGCTCGCCGATCTGACTGACCGCTTTGTCTCCGGAGGAGATCATCATTCCCTTGGTTCGATCCAGAGCCTTCAGTGCCTCATGACGACCCATCGGGCTGAATGAATGTGTGAGGACGTACTCGAAGCTGAGATACTTGAGGCCATTCAATATTCCGGGAAATGTGCCTTCCGGGTATTCCTTGATGTTAAGCATTGCGCCGTAGTCATGCCTCCCGTCGGGCTCAGTTATGACGAAATTTCCTGTGCTTGGCGAGCACCTGAATGTGCTCGTGGCAAGGTATGTGCGCGCAGGCGCGCTGAGAACAGGCACGGGCTCGCTGCTGCGGTTGATGATGTAACCGAACAGCTCGTAGATCTCCGAAAAGACGATGCCGCCGGCACCCTCATACAGGCCAAGTCGGGAAAGACTGTAGTCTTTCAGGCCGGCCTCGACACCCCCCGCAAGATCCAGGGAGGTGGATATGGCTTGTTCCTGAAAAGCGCGCAAGTTGTCTGCGCTCAGATTGCGACGCCGCCTTCTTCCCGCCACTACCTCAGGCCGGTAAATCATGGTTAGAAAGAGATCGTTGACCATGAGGCGCTGGCTTGAGAGAGTTTCAAAGTAGGCGTCGGAGAGCTCTTGATTAAATACGTGATTGAATCTTGAGTCGTCTCGCAGTCGTCCCTTTCGACGTATGTCGTGCACCCAGAATGCGACATTGTTGAAGTCAGGGGCCCGCAGCGATTGAATGAGACGGTTGAAGGTCGCGTGCCGGTGCTCGATCTCCCAATCTTCGCGCCCGATGAAAGGATAGCCATCCATACGCCAGCACATGACGTAGTCTCCTCCGTTAGTCCTGGCAACTGTCGGTGAGACATGGCTGGAAAGGGGGATGTTGTCTCCAGGATATGCGTTGGGTTGGGGCACGTCCTTGGCTCCGTGATATGACTTGAAATGCCTGAACGGTCAGGGCGTGACTCGACCACCAAGGGGGCTTACTACCCACAGGCCCTCGTGAAGCGCGACATTGGACACGCCCATTCGGGTTTGGATGTGAAGCCCAAGGAGCCTGAAGATCATTTCGTCGCGCTTGGCCATCTGTTGCATGGCAACGACGATGAATGGTCCGAAGATCAGCAGCGTCATGCTGACGTACATTGCCAACAGAAGGCACGATCCGGCTCCAAGAAAGAACGGAACATACGGGACGCCTAGAAACATGGGTGGCCTTGTGCAGCCGCGGAATAGGACGTTCTTACGCATACGAACGAAGCGCCGAGATGACCATGGCCGCGCATTGTTCTGCGGATCCTTCCTCTCCAATAAGCATTTTGGCGACCTGAGCCGCTGCGCCGATAAGCATCCCTCCTATCAATATGGGTGCGACGTCGCTGATTCGTTTGTGCGCAAATGCGATCTGATAGCCCGATAAGATGATCGCGATGGTGACAACGGTCACCGAAGCCAAATTGAGGATATTGTTGACGTTGCTAAAGAAGCCGCAGACTTTTTGATCGGCACCGGCCAAGCCGTCTGCCAATGCGATGTCCGGTAGCACAGTTGCGGCGCAAGCGATTCCTGTCCATGCGAGGAGCTGAAATGTCGTCAGGCGTTCTACTGATTTCATTGGTATGGCCATCCTTGGTTGTGCGTTAGCGAATTTGAGTGGTTTCAAACTGTTGGGTGTTGGGTGTCAGAACACAAAAGCGCCGTCTCCATCCTCGCGACCTGACCCACTCCCGATAAACGTCGGCGTGACAACTGACGGACCGTGCGCGGCCTTTGGGGTGTGGCTTCCCGGAACGCTGGGACTTTGCCTTGCCTGTGACCCAGCATCTTGGTTGCTGGCGTCAAATGAGGGCGAAAGCGCGGCCGCCTCTTGACGCCCAGTGGCGCGGGCCTGGTCGAGGCGCTTGATGAGATCATCCATCTCCTGGGAATCAACCTGTTCGGGGGAAGTTGATTCCTGAAATTTCCCATCCTTCTTGCGTCGAGCCCATGCGGGCGCGCGTGCGGTGCCTCGCATTGACGTCAGTACCTTGCCCACATACCCGTGGCGAAAGCCTGTCGTGAAGTTTCCTGAGTAGTAGCAACTGATGGCCTTCGGCCAATCACCATCTGCTCTCGTCCGGCACTGTTCGAGTACGCTTGATCCTGCGCGAAGATTGGTGCACGGATCGAACGCATCGGCAGGAGTGGCGATTGCGTAGGCGGCAAAGTTTGATTTGTTGAGTTGCGCCAGGCCAAGGGAGTAGTTTCGGCCTGTTCGTTCAAGCATGTCGGCGGTGCTTACTGCTTCGCCGAGGTTTTTAGGCTGACGAACCAGGTGTCCGCCGACTACACCAATGGCGTAGGGATTGTAATTCGACTCCACTCGGACAATGTGGTGCATGACTCGCGCGGTCTCGGGTGAGACACCGCAGCTTGAAATATCGAGAACAGGTATCACGAGTGCTTCCTCACTATTTCATGATCCGAAGCACCCGGAGGCCGGAAGTCGATATCGGTGATTCTTCGCTTTCCCTGATGGGAAGCGATATGGACCACAATGTCGATCGTCATTTTCAGAAGGTCCTTGATGGTGTTGAATTCGAGACCCGATCCTTCTGCGGACGCCTTGATCATCAGTGCTAGCTGATCCCAGGCCTGCTCTGCGCTACCCGCGTGACAGCTAGTGATCGACCCGGGATGGCCCGACGCACAATTGCGTATAAAGAAAAAGGACTCGTCACCCCGAAGCTCCGCAAGGAGGATCCTGTCGGGCTTCATGCGTAGACAGGCTTCCATGCAGGTCTTGGCGGTTACGTTGCTGTCGCTCTGCCCCCCTTTGGAGTAGAGCAGGTGAACAACATTGGGCTGTTGCAGAAAGAGCTCCCGCGCATCTTCGATGGTTATCAGGCGCTCGTGTGACGGGATCTGGCTTACCAGGGCCTTCATGAAAGTTGTCTTGCCGCTTCCTGTAGCCCCAGCGACAACTACATTCTTTCTGCATGAAACAGCCGCCTTGAAGAACTCAGCGTATCTACCATCTGACTTGAGCTCCAGCATGCGTACATCTTCCGGAGGCATGACCGATTGTCGATCGGCAAGCTCGCTGAAGAATCCATCGCGTTCATAGTCGCAAAGTGAGCGCGATGTCCTTGAAGGTAGTCTGATCGTAATCGACAAAGTGCCTGATTCGCAGGCTGGAGGAATGACGAACTGGGCGCGTTGACCAGTGGGGAAGGTGAGGGAAACGACGGGATCCATCGTTGTAATTCGCTGGCCTGTGTGGCTCTCGTTCACGACAGCGGTGCAGAACTGGAGTGCGCGTTCGAGTGTCAATGTTGGTGCAGGATGACATTGCCATATGCCGTTTCGTTCGACATAGATCTGGCCGGGTTTATTGACACATATCTCAGTTACGTCAGGACATTCCATCAGCTCCGCTATGCCAAGCGCAGCGTACTGATGTTGAAGGAATGGGTTTGTAGCGAGTTTGTGCATGGATGGAATGACGATCAATGCGCTTTAATGGTTTGGCTGAAGTCGACATCTTTCGCAACGAAGATGCTTACGATCGTGCCTTGGTTGATGGTGACGGTGGCTGGCCGGTTGGCCGCACGTCGAACTGCCTGCTTTGCGATGTTTTGGATGGTTTCCGCCGTATTACTCTCGAACGGGTCTTGCGTGACGATTCCGCTGCTGGTGCTCGTCTGTGTGGGGCCATATTTGGCGCCTGCGTATTTGAAGGCGTCACTGAAGATGCTGATCCAAAGCGCTGCGGAGATTCGACTTCCCCAGTGGGCGGAATAGTGACCCGGGTGGCCTGCGCTACCAAGATTGTCAACGCCGGGACTTTCCATGTCGATGTTCACTCCATTGGGAGTAATGGCGCGCTCCCAGATGACGCCAATTCTTCCTGAGTCGGGTTCGGCGTCGTACTGACCCATTACTTTGGTGCCTTTGGGTAATAGGAGATGCTTACCCGTGAACGAGTAGACTGGCTCTGTCACCACGCAAGAAGCAAAGCCGGGGTGGTCGGTGATGATCCGAGTTTGAAGTGCGCACCGTATGGAAGTGCCTTGGGCCATCAAGGTGTCTTTCTGTTCGAGGGCGTAGGCCTTATCGGGTTGGCCGGCTGCGGCTTTGCGGACGCCGGCGCCAAGCGAACTGACAAGTGCATTCGCGGCCGACGGTTCGGAAATAGCGCCGGGTATGCCGCCGGGTATGCCGACCCCTGGCAGGATGCCGGTGTCTCCCGCTTGCTTTCTGCGTTCAAGGAGAGATTCCCGCTCTGCGTTCGGCTTAGGAATCAAAGCAAGTTGTGGTGAAGTGGGCTCTCGAGATGTCGGTAAATTGGCCAGAGGGATAGGTGCAGATGGCTGCGATCGGACGGTACTCGTCCGGATGGGTTTACTCGGTGCAGCGGGTACAGTAACTAGCTCCTCTGGGTTTCGCGTCGGCTCTTTCCCTCCACGGGAGCCAATCGCGCCAAATAGCAGCGCAGTGGTGGTGGCCAGAAGGGTTGCGATGGCAGCCATCATCAAAATGGGGCGCGCGCCGCGGCCCTCCGCGGAAAGCGTACTCAAGCGAGGTGCTGCTTCTTCGAGATTGGGATGTGAGGAGGGAGGGGTGGCCTTTACGCCATCGTCGGGATTGCCTTTGCCTGGTGACTGTGTGCTTTCATTTTGGCGTTCGTATGGATTCTGTTCGTTCACTTCGTGGCATTCCTTCGAATGCCTACGACGCGCCGGCCATGTCTAATGATCAGATAGGGGTAGGTGCCGTGGACGACGATAGTGTCGCCAGAGACGCTTGTATTGATCATGGACTCTTCTCCGTGCGCCTTCTCTCTCGCGAAAATGGCTGGGAAGTCTCCTGAGGGGGAGCCAGGGTGCCGCGCCATGCGTAGATACGTGAATCGACCGTCGTCGTACGCGTTGACCGGTATCAACCATGGGTGGGTGCGGTCGTGGGTCGAATAGTCGTAGTTGAAGTTGTAGCGACGTTCCTTCAGAAGATCAGTGCTCAATTCAGGGGGCGCGATCGTCTCCTGCCGGTCTTGAGCGGGGTCAGCCGCGATTTCAGCAGCATCGGGCGGGGTCACGATGACCCGATATTGAACGCCCCTCTTTTTGGCCTGTTCAATCGTTTTCCAGTCAGTTGCTACCACCTTGAGTTCAAAGATGTAGGTGCGCGACTCCGTTCGTACGATCAGATTGGTGTCAACGTCTACGTCTTTGGGGCGTACGTAGAAGACATTGTCCCTCCGGGACAGGCTCCAGCCGCTGCTGAATCCGCTGCTGAAATCAAGAACCTTTTCGTGCTTGTCGAGCTCGACCTGAGTTGTGATGCCGAGACCTGTGCGCACTTCCATGACTTTGTCTCGCTCAAAGCCAAGTCGGCTCACGGCGTCTGCGTGTGCATCCACTGTCAGCATTCCGGAAAGAAGGGTGAGGTAGGCGAAAGCTGAGTAGTGCCTCTTCATTCGGTGGATGCATGAAGGGCCATTGATGCGGCCTGGGCGAATTGAGAGTGAGTGGTTGTGAGCGAGGCATGTCATGATGTGGTCTCTTCGATGGCATGACTTTCTCCCGGTTTGACGCTCTCGCCGAAGTCATCGTCTATCCGGTAGTTCGAAACCTGGAATCCGAGCGGATTCTCAACACGATCCCGTTCATCCATTTTCAATCCAGGCTTGTAGGAATAAGTCAGGGTAGCGATCTTGCCGTCCAGCAAGACGGACGTCCCGGAAGACTTGGCATATACCGATCGTTGGAATCTAACCGTTGCGCCGGTGGGCGCTTTGTTGGTTGCGCTACTGTGAAGCACGATGCTCAGGATCCGGACCCGGAGAGCTCGTTCCTTTCCGTACACGACGTACGGACTATCAGGATTACTGTCGGCGTAGATTGCGCGATAGGCGGAGGCGACTCCTGGCGACGACATGACGAAAACTGTCTTCCAGTCACGCATGCGCATGATGGCCTCGTCGTAGGACTCGCGAGCCATGACGTAACGGGCAATGTGGCTGCGATTGACGGCCTCGCTGGTCGTGATCTGGCCGAGCGTGCGATCATCAGCGAGCCGTGAAACGGTGGATGTTCCGGTGTATGCGTCGGCCATAACCAGGAAGGGTGTCTTTTCCTTAAGTGGAATGACAAAGATATATCCGCCTGCGAGAACCACCGTGGCGACCATCGCTGCCGAAGCAACCCACCATGCGCGGCGCTCGCTCCTTCGGGACATTTCTTCGAGCGTCACCTCGAAATTGATCCCGCGTTTGACGGTCTCTTCCACTCTCGTTGAGTTTTTGTTCTTGTGCATTGTTTTGCGCAGGTTGTCTGGAGGTTTCTTCTTCAGGCGCCGTTGTTGCCGGTGCCGGTATTGCCTGACGTGGTTGATTCAGATGGCGGGTTCGCGCTGCGTACGACAATGCGAAGCGGCTCAATGTCGACCCGGATGCCTTGTGGAAGGTAGATGCGGTTCAATTCATCGGCAGCGCGTGTGATATCGGTGGTGTGAATGCGGCTGACTGGCTGATGGAGCGTGAAATCTTCTGCGACGCCGTAGTCGAGTCGCCGGCCGCTGTCTTTAGCCCATCGCAGCAGGAGATGGGTCAACGTGGTATCTAGCGGTGATGCGAAGTAGACGTAGGCAGGGTCGATCGGTATGCCCGTGGTGCTTCTTGCGTAATGATTGATGGGCTTCCACCGGCCGCCATAATCAGGCGCCCTTGGCGGTCCGCATGCGGCGAGGGCGGCGAACACGATGGCGAGAAGCGTGTGTCGAAATGCGCCGCGGCCTGGTTCCGGCCGGACACATCTCCATGCGGATGACACAAGTTGGATCGCACAGGTCATGTTGTCTCCGGGCGAGCGAGTCCGTACCGCTGATTTCATCAGCGATTTCGGGATTGAGTGGTCGGTGGTGAGCGATCACAGCGTGATCGGCTGCCTGGCGAAGGAATTGCAGCGGTGCCGTTTTGAGCGGTGCTGATGGCCTTCGCGACGAGTGCAAATGGTCCGCGAGTTGCGCATTGGGAACAACCCCGATCGGCCCGACTTTCGCCCCGGCTTGTGATCAGGGCATTCAGTCAGTGCGTGTAGTCCTATTACCGTGGCACCCGCGGTGGGGGTGTTCGTCAACCCACGACGCATGATGACAATGCGGATGCTCGTTTGGCGCTGCGACTCGTGGGAATGCTGCTCCCAAAAGGCCGCGTCCTCAAACCTGCTCAAACGCGGAGCGGTACCATGTCATTTGAGCGGACTCAAAAGGGCCGTCGTGCGCAACGACATCGAAACGGCACGGCGCATGGACGTAACGCGAATGGGTCGCGAGCCAAAGCTGTGCTGCTGCAATCAGCTTTCGTTGCTTGGGCGCTGTTACCGATGCGGCAGCCCCACCTTGCGTGGCGCGCAGTCGATGCCTCACTTCCACGAAGACGATGGATTCATCATCTCGCATGACGAGATCGATCTCGCCAAAGCGCGTCGTGTAGTTGCGTTCGATCAGTTGAAGCCCGGCGCGCTGCAATTCCTTGCAAGCGCGCTCTTCAAAAAGTGCTCCTGCTGCCCGCATCAACCCTGCGGCGGCGGCGTCGCGTTCTGATCATCAGTCACCGGCGGCGCCTGCATCGGCGCGTTGTCGAGTTCCAGGCTGCCGCTTAGCGGTTTGGCGATGCCTTCGTCGAAGCGGGCCCAGACAAGGACGCGGCGGACGCGGCCGAACTGGTCGGCGGTGAGTTGGCCGCTGGCGCCGGGCAGGTAGCTGCCGGCGTGTTCGCGCAGCCAGTCGATGTAGGGCACCAGGCTCCATGCGTCCATGCCAAAGGCGAAGAGGCGGGCGGAGGCGCCGCGTGCGGCGGGGAGTTGCGCGGCGATGTCGGTGTGGTTGGGGAGGCCCGGTTGGGCGTCGAACAGCCACGGGGCGTCGCAGAATTCGACGCCGTCGAGATCGCGGTTGGCGCTGGCGTCGTCGCTGCCGGCGTAGACGTGCGAGGTGCCGAAGATGGGCAGGCTGACGCGGGCGAGGCGCAGCTGCGGCACGAGCAGGCGTGCTTGCTGCGGGCGCATGCTGATAAACACGCCGGCGTCTTGTGCGGCGTTGCTGGCGTTGAGGCCGGCGATGGCCTGGGCGTAGTTGATGCCGCTGACTTTGGCGAGGCCGGCGACGGTGCCGCCGCGCGCTTCGAACTCGGCCTTGAAGGCGTTGGCGGCGCGCTGGCCGAAGTCTTCGGCGGCGACGACGACATAGGCACTGTGCAGGCCGCGCTCGATCATGTGATCGGCGGCTTGTGCGCCTTCGGTTTCCGGCAGCAGGCCGAACTCGGCCACGCCGCTTGCCGGGAGGCTCTTGTCGTCAGGGTGGTTGAGCGCGAGCAGCTGCACGGGCAGATCGTTGAGGCCGAACAACGCGGACACTTCGCCGCGCGTGAGAGGGCCGACCACGAGCTTGGCGCCATCGGCGACGGCTTGCTGGTAGGCCTTGACGGCGCCGGCGGCGGTGCCGCCGCTGTCGTACACCTTCACTTCCGGGCGTGGTGCGTGGTTGCGCGAGGCATCGGCGTAGGCGGCGAAGAAGCCTTCGCGGATGGCGGCGCCGGCACCGGCGAAGCTGCCGCTGCCGGGAATGAGCAGGGCCACGCGCTCGGGCATTTTGTAGCCTTCGCGCACGTTGGCGTTCTGGCCCGGCATCATGGTGCCGACTTGCTGCTCGAGCTGCGGCGCCGTGCGGGCGACGGCGACGCCGAGCTGGTTCAGGGCTTCGTTGACCCACGGCAGCATGATGTCGCCTTGCTGCATGGCGGCTGCGCGCTGCTTGAGCGGATCGGCGCCGAGCTTGGTGAGGGCGGCAAGGATCTGCTTGCGGTTCTGGCTCTGGTCGAGGCCGCTCAGCTGCGCATCCATCTCGACGCGGCTGTGCGCGGAACCCCAGAAGTCGTTGCTGTCGAATTGCGCGGTGGCGCGAAGTTCCAGCAGGCGCAGGCGCAAGGCGGCGGGCACGGCCACTTCCGGTTGCGTGGTGAGCTGCAGGGCGCGGCGCGGGTCGTGCTGGGTCAGCGCGTATTCGGCCTGAAGCAGATCCAGGCGTACCGGCTGGTCATCGGTGAGGCGTTGGCGCTTGATGGTGTTGAGGAAGGGCGCGGCCTGGGCGAGCTGGCCATCCTGGCGATAGGCCTCGGCGGCGAGCAGCTGGTAGTAATCGGCGTGGCCGGGCGAGGTCTGCGCCAGGGCGAGGTAGGCCCTGGCGGCATCACTGAACTTGCCTTGCGACGCCAGCGCGCTGGCGCTCTGTTCGGCGGATAGTTCGGCCTGGGTGCGCGGCGTGGGAGCCGTAACGCATCCGGAAAGGGCCAGCGATATCAGCAGGCCGAGGCCTGCGGCGCGAATCAGGCGCATGGGACGTCCCTTGGATTCTGTCGATATGACGGGCAGATGGGCGATCATAGCCGATCGTATCGCCAGCCCCACGCCGAGGAATGCCGCAGATGTCACATGAACAACCCGGATGCCTGTGGGTGGTTGCCACGCCCATCGGCCATCGCGACGACTTCTCGGTGCGCGCCGTCGAAACCTTGCGATCGGTGGACGTGATTGCCTGCGAAGACACGCGGCACAGTCGTCCACTCCTTATGCATTACAACATCGCCACGCCGCAGATCGCCCTGCATGAGCACAACGAGCGCGACGCGGTGGATGCGATCATCCAGCGCATGCTGCGCGGGGAATCGGTGGCGCTGATCTCCGACGCGGGCACGCCGCTGATCAGCGATCCGGGTTACCGGCTGGTGCGTGCGGCGCGTGCGGCGGGTATTAAATGTGTGCCGGTGCCGGGCGCGTGCGCGGCGATCGCGGCGCTGTCGGTGTCGGGGCTGCCCAGTGATCGCTTCGTGTTCGAGGGGTTCCTGCCGCCGAAGTCGTCGGCGCGCAAGGCGCGTCTGCAAGAGCTCGCTGGCGATACGCGCACGCTTATCTTTTATGAGTCCTCCCATCGCGTCGCTGAGAGCCTGGCCGACATGGCCGAGGTGTTCGGTGCCGAGCGCGAGGCGGTGCTGGCGCGCGAGCTGACCAAACTGTTCGAAACGGTGCTGGGCGAGCCGCTGGGCGAGCTGGCCCGGCACGTGGTGCGGGACACCGACCAGCAGAAGGGCGAGTTCGTGCTGATGGTGCGCGGGCGGGGCGAGGATGCGGACGGGCGCGTGGCCGAGGGACTGCGCGTCTTCGGCATCCTTAAGGAAGAGCTGCCGCCGGCGAAGGCGGCCAAGCTGGCCGCGGCGATCACGGGTGCGCCGCGCAAGGCACTTTACGGCTCCGGCGACTGAACCGGCACTCAGGTAACGCTGGGGCCTGAGATCACCTTCCTATAGAATGCGCGGCGGAGTCGGCCGGACAGTCGCGTCGCACGCAAGTGCATCGAGGAAAGTCCGGGCTCCATAGGGCAGAGTGCCAGGTAACTCCTGGGCGGCGTGAGCCGACGGCCAGTGCAACAGAAAGCAAACCGCCGAACGGCGCCTCCGGGCGTGCGTGGTAAGGGTGAAACGGTGCGGTAAGAGCGCACCGCGCGCGGGGCTAACGCCGCGTGGCACGGTAAACCCCACTCGGAGCAAGACCAAATAGGGGAACGCTAACGTGGCCCGCGTTGTTCCCGGGTAGGTTGCTGGAGCCTGGCGGTGACGCCAGGCCGAGAGGAATGACTGTCGCGTCGCAAGGCGTACAGAACCCGGCTTATAGGCCGACTCCACCTCTTTATCACGGATGAGCTCATTCACATTCCCGCCTTTGGCGGGGATGTGGGTGAGATTTGTCCGGATGTAAGGCTCGGATGAATGCGGATTCATCTGAAGGGCCTTCGAAGGGTCTGTAAGTACCTTCCTAGGCATCACGCCTGGCGCAAAAAATCTCCTGCATTCAAACACCTCTGGATGCTTCCTGAGAAAAGGCTGGAATTACTGCCACACCCTTGCCTTTCTCATTGATTCACAAGCAAAAATCCCTTGACAGTCTCATAGGGCGAGACTATCGTGGGTTCCGGTGTGAAATCGTGGGAATTCGTGGAGCCTATTGGTCGTGTTCCAGGGTGAAACCGCCATCACTGTTGACGATAAGGGCCGCCTGGCCATCCCGACTGCATATCGGGATCAGGTGGCGGGCGTCTGTGCCAATCGTCTGGTGATCACCTACAACCCGTTCGAGCCCGGCTGTCTGTGGGTGTTTCCGTACGGGGAGTGGGAGCAGGTACGCGACCAGGTCAATGCGCTGCCCAAGGTGAAGGCCGCCCACCGCGACATGCAGATGAAGCTGGTGGGTGCCGCGACTGTCGTCGAGCCCGATAGCGCTGCTCGCATCCTGTTGCCCGCAAGTCAGCGCGCGGCGGCAGGCATCGAGAAGAAAGCGGTGCTGCTGGGCATGGGCAACAAGTTCGAGCTTTGGAGCGAACAGGCGCACCTCGCGAAGATCCGCCAGACCATCGGCGAAGACGACATCACCGACGAAATGGCTGACCTGCGTCTGTAACGGCCTCCGGGCGGTTGCGGCGCAGCGCAAGAAACGGGACGGGAGCGGGAGTGCGGCATGGCCAAGAGCCTGGACCTATGTGTCAAGTCGCGCCCGGCAAGTGGCCATGCAGTGGCTGTCATGCGACAGCGGGTGTATGGGCCCGGAAGTTCTTCGGGTCTCACACACGCAGTAGCTGATTACCTCGGCATGGACACACGGGCGACTTGAAGCATGGCAACCAGCTCTGAATTGCGGCACATCCCGGTAATGCTGACTGAAGCAGTGGAGGGACTCGCCGTGCGGGCAGGCGGGCGTTATCTCGATGGCACCTTCGGCCGCGGCGGACACGCTCGCGAGGTGCTGTCGCGCCTCGGTCCCGACGGTCGCCTGCTGCTGATGGATCGCGATCCCACCGCCATCGCCACGGCCCAGGCTGAATTCGCCGGCGATCCGCGCGTGTCCATCCGCCACGCAAACTTCTCGACGCTGGGCGAGTGGGACGAAACCGCCGCCGGCCTCGACGGCATCCTGCTCGACCTCGGCGTGTCCTCGCCCCAGCTCGATGAAGCCGCCCGTGGCTTCAGCTTCATGGCCGATGCGCCGCTGGACATGCGCATGGACACCACGCAGGGCGAAAGCGCCGCGGATTTCCTCGCCCATGCTGACGAGCGCGAGATCGCCGACGTGCTGTGGACCTTTGGCGATGAGCGATTCAGCCGCAAGATCGCCCGCGCCATCGTTGAGCGCCGCGCCGAACAGCCGATCACCCGCACCGGCGAACTGGCCGCGCTGATCGAGCGCATCGTCGGTCGTCGCGAGCCGGGCAAGAACCCGGCCACGCGCAGCTTCCAGGCGCTGCGCATCCGCGTGAACCGCGAGCTGGATTCGCTCCAGGTCGGCCTCAACGCCGCGCTGGATCGCCTTAACGTCGGCGGTCGCCTGTCGATCATCAGCTTCCACTCGCTGGAAGACCGCGCGGTGAAGCTGTTTATCCGTGACCACTCCGGTCGCGTGCAGGGTAGTCGCCGTGGCCCGCCCGTGGCTGCCGCACCTGCGCGTCTTGCCGCCGTCGGCAAGGCGCAGTTTCCGTCCGACGCCGAGCTGGAAGCGAACCCGCGTTCGCGTTCGGCCGTGCTGCGCGTGGCGGAGAAGCTTTCATGAAGGCACTGGGCGTGGCCTGCCTGCTGATCATCCTCGCGGCCGTCCTGGCCAGCGCGGTCGGCGTGGTGTGGACGCGTCACGAGAGCCGCGTGTTGTTCGTCGAGCTGACCCGGCTGCAGAACCAGCGCGACGAAATCAATATTGAATACGGCAAGCTGGAACTGGAGCAGGCCACCTGGGCCGAGCCGCGTCGCGTCGATACCGAAGCGCGCCAGAAGCTGGGCATGGTCAACCCGCGCCCGCAAGACATCCAGCTGGTGCGCCGATGAACATGCGCCCGCGCAACCACCTTCCCACCAGCTCTCGCCGTCGCGGCAATGGACCGAGCGCCCGCCGTCGCATGGTGGTCGTGGTGGCCGTGCTGTCGCTGGCCTCGATGGGCCTGGTGGCGCGCGCGTTTGACCTGCAGGTGGTGCGCAAGGAGTTCTACCAGACGCAGGGCGACGCCCGCTTCCTGCGTGAAGTGCCGATCGCCGTTTCGCGCGGCACCATCTTCGATCGCAACGGCGAGCCGCTGGCGGTGTCGACGCCGGTGATGTCGATCTGGGCCAACCCGTCCGAAGTGCTGGAAAGCGAAGACCGCATTCCGGCGCTGGCCAAAGCCATCGGTGCCGATCCGGCGCAGATCAAGGATTACCTGCAGCAGCGCGCCGGTCGCGAGTTTGTGTATCTGCGTCGCCAGATGAGCCCCGACGCGGCGCAGGCCGTTCTGGACCTGGGCATCCCGGGCGTCAACGGCCAGCGCGAATTCCGCCGTTTCTATCCGTCGGGCCCGGTCACCTCGCACATCCTGGGCTTCACCAATATCGACGACCACGGCCAGGAAGGCCTGGAGCTGGCGTTCGACGACTGGCTCGCCGGCAAGCCGGGCGCCAAGCGCGTGATCCGCGATCGCATGGGCCATGTGGTGGAAGACGTGGAGCAGGTGCGTGCGCCGCAGCCGGGTCGCAACATCACGCTCAGCATCGATCGCCGCATTCAGTTCCTTGCTTATAACGAGCTGAAGAACACCATCGAGAAGTCGGAGGCCGACTCCGGCACGATGGTGGTGCTGGACGTGTCGACGGGCGAAGTGCTGGCCATGGTCAGCTGGCCGACCTACAACCCCAATGCCCTGCGCACCAGCACCGCCGAACAGCGCCGCAACCGCGCGATGACCGACGTGGTGGAGCCGGGGTCGACGATCAAGCCGATCCTGATGGCTGCCGCGCTGTCGACGGGCAAGTACACGCCGACCAGCCCGCTGATCGACACGGGCAACGGCAACTTCTATTACATGACGCACACCATCCGTGACACCCACGCCTGGGGTGTGCTCACGCCGACGGGTGTCATCCAGAAATCCAGCAACATCGGTGCGGCCAAGATCGCCATGACGCTCGACACGGGCCTCATGTACGACACCTACCGCGCCTTTGGCTTCGGCAGCAGCACCAACAGCGGCTTCCCGGGTGAGGCCGCCGGCTATATGAAGGTGGGTCGCGACTGGCGCCCGCTGGAAAAGGCGATCATGGCCTACGGCTACGGCCTCAACGCCACGCCGCTGCAGCTGGCCAACGCCTACGCCACCATCGGCAACCAGGGCGTGATGCACTCGCCGTCGTTCGTGAAGGGTGCCGAGGGCGATACGCGTCAGATCATCGACCCGACCATCGCGCAGAAGCTGGTGCAGATGCTCGAATCGACCACGCAGCCGGGCGGCACCGCCGCGCCGTATGCCTGGATCGCCAACTACGCCGTGGCGGGCAAGACCGGCACCGCGCACAAGGCGATGAACGGCAGCTACGCCAAGAACAACTACAGCGCGGCGTTCGCGGGCCTGGTGCCGGCGAGCCATCCGCGCATGGCTGCCGTGGTGATCATCGATAACCCGCGCAAGGGCAGCTACTACGGTGGCCTGGTGTCCGCGCCCGTTTTCGCCAAGGTGATGGATGGCGCCTTGCGCCTGCTGGATGTCCCGCCCGACAACATCGGGCGTTGGTATGTCGGCGGTCCGCTGCAAGGCAATAGCGGGTTGGTCGGCACCAAGCCGCCGGAAGCGCCCGTTGTAGAAGACGCGCCCGTCGAGGATTTCACGCCATGACGGGCCAGCGCCTCGACCAGCTTTTGCAAGGTATCGCCGACGCCCCGGGTGCCGGCGATATCGTCGTCTCGGGCCTCACGCTCGATTCCCGCCAGGTGCGCGCGGGCAACGCCTTCTTTGCGCTGCAGGGTACGCGCGGCCACGGCATCGACTTTGCCGCCGGTGCGGTGGAGAAGGGTGCCCAGGTGGTGCTGGCCGAAGCGCCGGCACGCCAGGCCCCGACGCTCGGTGTGCCTGTAGTGTGGATCGACAATCTGCATGCGCAGGTGGGCGAGATCGCCTCGCGCTTCTACGGCCGTCCGTCCGAAGCCATGCATGTGGTGGGCGTTACCGGTACCAACGGCAAGACGTCCACCGTGCAGCTGATCGCGCAGGGCCTGCATCACCTCGGTCACCGCGTCGCCACGATCGGCACGCTGGGTGCGGGCATGCACGGGCATGTCGAAGAAGGTGAGCGCACGACGCCGGATGCCATCCATGTGCATGCGCTGATGGCCTCGTTCCGCGAGCAGGGCGCGACGCATGTGGCGATGGAAGTGTCCTCGCATGCGCTGGAGCAGGGTCGCGTGGGCGCCGTGGCGTTCGACACGGCTGTGTTCACCAACCTGACGCGCGATCACCTTGATTACCACGGCAGCATGGAAGCCTATGGCGACGCCAAGGCCAAGCTGTTCGCCTGGCCGACGCTGACGCATGCCGCGATCAATGTTGACGACGCGTTCGGTCGCGAACTGCTCGGTCGCGTGCCGTCGCGCGTGCGCACGCTGCGCATGAGCGCGGTGGCGGATCTGGCTTCCGACGTGCGTGCCTCGCATATCGAAACCTCGGCCGAAGGCCTGCGCTTCGACTTGCATACGCCGTGGGGTTCGCGTCCGGTGCAGACGCACCTGATCGGCCGCTTCAACGTCGACAACATGCTGGCGGTGATCGCCAGCCTTGGCGCGCTGGGCGAGCCGTTCGAACGCATTCTCGACGCCGTGCACGCGCTGCATCCGGTCGATGGCCGCATGAGCCGCCTCGGCGGCCATCATGGCCAGCCGCTCGTGGTGGTGGATTACGCGCATACGCCGGACGCGCTGGAGCAGACGCTCAAGGCCGTGCGCGCGCATGGCGAAGGCCGACTGATCTGCGTGTTTGGCTGCGGTGGCGAGCGCGACGCCGGCAAGCGCCCGCTGATGGGTGCGATCGCCGAGCGCCTGGCCGACGTGGCCATCATCACCGACGACAATCCGCGCGGCGAAGACGGCGACGTCATCGTGGCGAACATCGTTGCGGGGCTCAGCCGTCCCGACGACATGCTGATCGAGCGTGACCGCGCCAAGGCCATCGCGCTGGCACTGAACATGGCACGCACCGGCGACGTGGTTCTGATCGCCGGCAAGGGCCACGAAACTTACCAGGAGGGTGCGCAGGGCAAGCGCCCCTTCGATGATCTTGCAGTCGCTCGTGCTGCGCTGGAGGTTCGCGCATGATGCGTCTGAATACCATTGCCCTGTGGACCCGCGGACATCTGGTCGGCAACGACGTGGACGTCCATGGCGTGGCCATCGACACCCGCAAGATCGCCGCCGGCGATGTGTTCGTCGCCATCAAGGGCGAGCGCGTCGACGGGCACGATTTCCTGGCGCAGGCCGCCGAAGCGGGCGCCGTTGCTGCGATGGTCCAGCGCAAGGTGGATTCGCCGCTGCCGCAGGTCATCGTCGATGACACGCAGCTGGCGCTCGGCGACCTGGCGAGTGCCGTGCGCGCGCAGAGCAATGTGCGCGTGGTCGGCATCACCGGCTCCAACGGCAAGACCACCGTGAAGACCCTGGCTGCGTCGATCCTGTCGCGCCACGGCCGCACCCACGTCAATGCCGGCAACTACAACAACGAGCTGGGCCTGCCGCTGACGCTGCTGGCCATGCCGCAGGACGCCGAGTACGCCGTGCTGGAAATGGGCGCGGGCAAGCCGGGCGACATCGCCTACCTGGCTGCCATCGCGCGGCCCGATATCGGCCTCGTGAACACCATTGCGCCGGCGCATCTTGAGCGCATGGGTAGCGTGGAAGGCGTGGCCGAAACCAAGGGCGCGCTGTATCAGGCGTTGCCGGCGGACGGCGTGGCGATCATCAATGGTGACGATGCGTTTGCGAGTTTCTTCGCCGGGCTGGCGAACGGTCGCAAGCAGCTGCGTTTTGCGCTCGACCACAAGGCCGACATCGGCGCGGACATCCTCGACCAGCGCGTTGACGGTTCGAGCTTCGTGCTGAGCACCCCCGTGGGCGACGCCGAGGTCGCGCTGCCGCTGCCGGGCCGCCACAACATTGCCAATGCGCTGGCTGCGGCCGCCATCGGCATCGCGCTGGAAGTCCCGCTCGACACCATCGTCGCCGGCCTGGAAAACGTGCCGGGCGTGGCCGGTCGCCTGAATGCCGAAAGCATGCCCGGCGGCTGGACCCTGATTGACGACAGCTACAACGCCAACCCCGGTTCCGTCGCTGCCGCCATCGATACGCTGGCACTGGCGCAGGGCGAGCGCTGGCTGGTGCTGGGCGATATGGCAGAGCTTGGGCCGACCGGGCGAGCGTTGCATGCATCCATTGGCGAACGCGCGCGTCAGCGCGGCGTGGATCGCCTGTTCGCCGTTGGCCCCCTCAGTGCGGCAGCGGCAGAAGCCTTCGGCGCAGGCGCCGAACATTTTGAGGACAAGACGGCATTGAGCGCTTCCTTGCGCAAGCAGATCCATGCCGGCGTCACCTGTCTGGTCAAGGGCTCGCGCTCGGCTGGCATGGAACAGGTGGTTGCCGCGCTTCGCAACGACACCCAGGCGGGAGGCGCAGATCATGCTGCTTGAACTCGCCGACTGGATGGCACGCCACTTCACTGCGCTGCATCTTTTCCAATACATCACCTTCCGCACGATCATGGCGGCGCTCACCGCGCTGTCCCTCTCGCTGCTGTTCGGCCCCTACCTGATCCGCAAGCTGGCGGACCTGAAGGCAGGGCAGGTGGTGCGCAAGGATGGCCCGCAGACGCACCTGTCCAAGGCCGGCACGCCGACCATGGGTGGCGTGATGATCTTGCTCGCCGTCGCCATCAGCACGTTGCTGTGGGCCGATCTGCACAATCGCTATGTGTGGGTGGTGCTGGCCGTGCTGCTGAGCTTCGGCGTCATCGGCTTCTACGACGACTACAAGAAGCTGGTGCTCAAGGACAGCCGCGGCCTGGCCTCGCGCTGGAAGTATTTCTGGCAGTCGGTGTTCGGCCTGATCGCCGCGCTGTTCCTGTACTTCACCGCGCCGACCACGCCGCCCCCGTGCGTGAAGCCGGTGACCGCCGTCGTGCAGCACGCCGAGCCGGTCGCCAAGAGCGCGCTGGAACTGCGCCTGACCAGCGAGCCGGCGCCGATCGCCTGCGCGAAGGAAGTCGCCGAGACCGCGCTGTTCGTGCCGCTGTTCAAGCAGGTCGCGATTCCGCTGGGTCTGTGGTTCGTGGTGCTGACGTACTTCATGATCGTGGGCTTCTCCAACGCGGTGAACCTCACCGACGGACTGGATGGCCTGGCGATCATGCCGACGGTGCTGGTCTCCGGCGCGCTGGGCGTGTTCGCGTACCTGGCCGGTAACCGCGTGTTCTCCGAATACCTCGGCATCCCGTCGATTCCGGGTGCGGGTGAGTTGGCGATCCTGTGCGGCGCGCTCTCGGGCGCGGGCCTGGGTTTCCTGTGGTTCAACACGTATCCCGCGCAGGTGTTCATGGGTGACGTTGGCGCGCTGGCCATCGGCGCCGCGCTGGCCGCGATTGCCGTGATCGTGCGCCAGGAAGTGGTGCTGCTGGTGATGGGTGGCGTGTTTGTGATGGAAACGGTGTCGGTGATGCTGCAGGTGGCGAGCTTCAAGCTCACCGGCAAGCGCATCTTCCGCATGGCGCCGATCCATCATCACTTCGAGTTGAAGGGCTGGCCCGAGCCTCGCGTCATCGTTCGTTTCTGGATCATCAGCGTCGTGCTGGTGCTCATCGGCCTCGCCACGTTGAAGGTGCGCTGATGTTCGGATCCTCGCAAGCCAAACGCCGACAAGGTCCGCAGGGCAGCTTCGATCTGCTGCTGCTGATCGCGCTTGTCGGTTTGGCGTGCGTGGGTCTGGTGATGATTACGTCCAGCTCGATTGCCGTGGCCGACAGCCAGCATCTGGGTCCGTTCTATTTCCTGAAGAAGCACCTGATGTTCCTGGGCCTGGGCCTGTTCCTGGCCGGCTTCGCCATGCGCACCGAGCTAAAGGTGCTGGAGAAGAACGCGTTCCTGCTGATGATGGTCGCGTTCATTCTGTTGCTGATGGTGTTCCTGCCCGGCATTGGCATGCGCATCAATGGTGCGCGTCGCTGGTTGAACCTGGTGGTCACCAGCTTCCAGCCGGTGGAAGCAGTGAAGCTGATTCTGGTGGTCTATATCGCCAGCTATCTCGTGCGTCATCGGGAAAGCGTGGAAACGCGCTTCCTCGGCCTGCTCAAGCCGATCATGGTGGCGGGCCTGATGGTGCTGATGCTGCTGGCGCAGCCGGACTTTGGTTCGGCCACGCTGGTGATCGCTGTGACCATCGCGATGGTGTGGTTGGGCGGCGCGCGTCCGATCTTCCTGTTCGGCATGGGCCTGCCGCTGATGCCGCTGCTGGCGATCGCCGCCACCAGCGAAAGCTATCGCGTGAAGCGCCTGACCTCGTTCATGGATCCGTGGAAGGACCCATTCAACGACGGCTTCCAGCTGACGCAGTCGCTGATGGCGATCGGTCGTGGCGAATGGACGGGTGTGGGCCTGGGTTCGAGCGTGCTGAAGCTGTCGTACCTGCCCGAAGCGCATACCGACTTCATCTTTGCGGTGATCTCCGAGGAGCTCGGCCTGGCCGGCATCATCGGCGTGATGAGCCTGTTCGCGCTCACCGTCGGTCGCGGCTTGTACATGGGCCTGAAGGGCGTCGAGATCGGCCAGCGTTTCGCCGGCTACGTTGCCTTTGGCATCTCGCTGATGATCGGCCTGCAGACCATGGTGTCGATTGGCGTGAACCTCGGCGCGCTCCCGACCAAGGGCCTGACGCTGCCGCTGATCAGCTACGGCGGCTCGTCGATGGTGCTGACCTGTGCCATGGCCGGCGTGCTGCTGCGTGCCACGTATGAAATCAACCGTGCCATGGACGCCCGCCAGATGGCGGCCCGCGTTCCGGGCATGGCCGTGCCGGATGCCAATCCGGCCGTCGCCACGGCTGCCGCGCGGGAGCGCGAGGCGGTGAGCGCATGAGCAAGCACGTGGCGCCCGTGTTGATCATGGCCGGCGGTACCGGCGGTCACATCTTCCCCGGCCTGGCCGTGGCCGAAACGCTGCGTCACCAGGGCGTGCCGGTGGTCTGGCTGGGTGCAGTCGGCGGCATGGAAACCAAGGTTGTGCCGGCGCATGGCATTGAACTTAAGACCGTTGCCGTGGGCGGCTTGCGCGGCAAGGGCATCGCGACGCGCCTGATGGCGCCGCTGATGCTGGCGCGTGCGCTGCTCGCATCGTTGCGCGTGATGATGACGGTGCGTCCGCGCAGCGTGTTGTCGATGGGCGGTTATGTGGCCGGCCCCGGCGGCGTGGCGGCTCGTCTGCTGGGCAAGCCGCTGCTGGTGCACGAGCAAAATCGCGTGGCCGGATTCACCAATCGCAAGCTCGCCGCGCATGCCGCGCGCGTGATGGAAGGTTTCGACGAAACGCTGCCGAATGCCGAGTGGGTCGGTAACCCGGTGCGTGGCGCGATTGCCGCGCTGCCCGCTCCGAGCGACCGCTTCGGTGCGCGCGAAGGTCGGGCACGCCTGCTCGTCCTGGGCGGCAGCCTTGGCGCACGAGCGCTCAACCTGGCGCTGCCGCAAGCGCTGGCCGTGCTGCCTGTCGCGCAGCGTCCTGAGGTGCTGCACCAGTGCGGCAGCCGCGGCGTGGACGAGGCGCGCGAGGCCTACGCCAAGGCCGGCGTCGACGCGCAGATCGTTCCTTTCATCGAAGACATGGCCGGTGCTTATGCATGGGCCGACCTGGCGGTGTGCCGTGCTGGCGCGCTGACCCTGGCCGAGTTGACCGCTGCCGGTTTGGGCGCGGTGCTCGTGCCGTTCCCGCATGCGGTGGATGACCACCAGACGCGCAACGCCGAAGCCCTCGTGGCGGCGGGCGCGGCCGAATTGATTCAGGAGCGAGATCTGGACGTACAGCAGTTTGCGCAACGCCTCGAGGCGTTGCTGGATGATCGCCAGCGCATGCTGGGCATGGCCAACGCCGCCCGCACGCTGGCGAAGCCCGATGCCGCCGCGGTGATCGCGCGCGCTTGCGTGGAGGTGGCCGCATGACGCCGCGTCGTCTCCTCGCGCACGAAGATTTGATGGCCACGTTCCAGCGCGTCCACTTCATCGGCATCGGTGGCGTGGGCATGAGTGGTATCGCCGAAGTGCTGCATAACCTCGGCTATGCCGTGTCCGGTTCGGACAAGTCGAACTCGTCGACCGCGCAGCGCCTGGCGAGCCTGGGTATCACGGTGCATGTCGGCCATGCCGCTGAAAACGTCGGCGACGCTGACGTGGTGGTGACTTCCAGCGCGATCCATGCAGACAACCCGGAACTGGTCGCGGCGCGCGCGCTGCGCGTGCCGGTGGTGCCGCGTGCCGAAATGCTGGGCGAGCTGATGCGATTCCGCCGGGGTATCGCGATTGCCGGAACGCACGGCAAGACGACCACCACCAGTCTCACCGCAAGCGTGCTGGCCGAGGCGAAATACGACCCGACCTTCGTGATCGGCGGCCAGCTCAATGCGGCCGGCGCGAATGCGCGACTGGGCACCGGTCAGTACCTCGTCGCCGAAGCCGATGAATCCGACGGCTCGTTCCTGATGTTGTCGCCAGTGGTTGCCGCCGTCACCAACATCGACGCCGATCACCTGGAGAACTACCAGGGCGACTTCGCGCTGGTGAAGAAAGCCTTTGCCGACTTCCTGCATCGCCTGCCGTTCTACGGCCTGGCCGTGTTGTGCGTTGACGATCCGGAAGTCGCCGCGCTGGCGAAGAGCACGTCGCGCCGCGTGATGACCTACGGCATCGATACCACCGACGCCGACGTGCGCGCCTCCAACCTGTCGCAGCACGGCTTCGAAATGCATTTCGACCTGTGGCTGCCGGGTCGTGCCGATGCGCTGCATGTGAAGCTCAACCTGCCGGGTCGCCACAACGTGCTCAACGCGCTTGCCGCCGCCGCCATCGGCTGGCAGCTGGGCGTGGAAGCCGAAGCGATCGCCCGCGCGCTGGAAGGTTTCCAGGGTGTCGGTCGTCGCTTCCATCGCCGGGGCGAACTGGCGCTCGACAAGGGCACGGCCCTGCTCGTGGATGACTACGGTCACCACCCGCGCGAGCTGGCGGCGGTGTTTGCCGCGGCGCGTGGCGGCTGGCCGGACCGTCGCCTGGTGGTCGGCTTCCAGCCGCATCGCTACAGCCGTACGCGTGATCTGCTCGACGACTTCGCCAACGTGCTGGCTGAAGCGGACGTGCTGGTGCTGACGGAGGTCTATCCGGCCGGTGAAGCGCCGATCGCTGGCGCCGACGGCCGCGCGCTGGCGCGTGCGGTCCGTGCACGCGGCAAGGTTGATCCGGTGTTGATCGATCATCCGCGCGATTTCAAGGAAACGCTGCCGACGCTGCTGCGTGACGGCGATCTGTTGTTGCTGCTCGGTGCGGGCGATATCGGCGCCGCTGCCGTGGACATCGCCAACACCGGCAACCTGAGGACGAGCAAGTGAAGACGATTACCGATCCCGCACAATTTGGCCGCGTCGCTGTCGTCCTGGGCGGCAGCTCGGCCGAGCGCGAGGTCTCCCTCGACTCCGGTCGCGGTGTGCTCGCAGCGCTCAAGGCGCGCGGCGTGGATGCGCATGCCATCGACGGCATCCCCGCGCTGCTCGACGCCGTGCGGGCCGGTCACTTCGCGCGCGTGTTCAACATCCTGCATGGCGGTGGCGGCGAGAACGGCGAGCTCCAGGGCGCGCTGCAGGCGCTGCGCGTGCCGTTCACGGGCTCGGGCGTGCTCGGCTCGGCCCTGTCGCTGGACAAGATCCGCGCCAAGCAGGTGTGGCTGTCGCTGGGCCTGCCGACGCCGCGCTTCAAGGCGCTGCCGCACGGTGCCGATGTGCATGCCGCGGCACGCGAGATCGGCTTCCCGCTGATCGTGAAGCCGGCGTGGGAAGGTTCGAGCGTCGGCGTCACCCGCGTGTTCGACGAAAAGGATCTCGATGCCGCCGTGGAACTGGCGCGTCGCTATCCGGGTGAGCTGTTGATGGAAACGCTGATCGAAGGCGATGCCAGCGAAGGTGGTGAGTTCACCGTCGGCATCCTTGGTCGCCAGGTGTTGCCGACGATCAAGATCGTCCCGAAGGGCGAGTACTACGACTACAACGCCAAGTACATCGCCGAAGACACGCAGTACATCTGCCCGGGTCTGAGTGGCGATGCCGAACGCGAGATGCAGGCACTGGCGCTGACCGCGTTCGACGCGCTGGCCTGCGGCGGTTGGGGGCGCGTCGACGTGATGCGCGACAAGCACGGTCGCAACTGGCTGCTGGAAGTGAACACTGCGCCGGGCATGACCTCGCATTCGCTGGTGCCCAAGGCCGCCAAGGCGATCGGTATCGACTACGAGACGCTGTGCTGGCGCGTCCTCGAAACGAGCTTCAGGGAGGATGCGTGAGGGGAGCTATCCGCCTCGTTGCCTGGTGTCTGGCCATCGCGCTGGTGGCGCTCCCGATCGTGGGCGTGCTGCGCGGATGGTTTGCGGCCAATCGCTGGCCCGTGACCCAGTTGACGGTGCAAGCCGAGTTCAAGCACGTGAGCGCTGACGAAGTCCGCGCCGCCGTGCTGCCGCGTCTCGGCAAAGGCTTCTTCGCGCTCGATCTGGATGGTGTGCAGAAGGCCGTCGCAGCGATGCCGTGGGTGGAATCGGTCGAGGCGCGCAAGCGCTGGCCGGACACCCTCGTGCTGCGCATTTACGAGCGCCAGGCGTTTGCGCGGTGGAACGACAAGCAGCTGATCAGTCGTCAGGGCATGGTGTTTGACGCGCCACCGAGCGAAGCGGACATGGCGCTGCCGTCGTTGCACGGCCCGGATGCACGTCTTGCTGAAGTTGTGAGCTTCTATGCCGAAACAACCAAGGCTTTCGGTGGCATGCATCTGCGCATTACCGGGGTGGCGCTGACCGAACGCGGCAGCTGGTCGCTCACCACCGAGAGTGGCGCGCAGATCGTGCTGGGCGATCGCGATCAGGCGGGTCGCCGCCTGCGTCGCTTCCTGGACGTCTTTCCGCAGATCAAGGCCACCCACCCGGAAGGCTTCGAATACGCCGATCTTCGCTACACCAATGGATTTGCCGTGCGTTGGCCAACCACGCAAGCCCCCGCCAACGTCAACTCTAAGAGCACGCCCAATACATGAAAACTCGTAACGACAAGCAGTTGGTCGTCGGCCTCGACATCGGCACCTCCAAGGTGGTGGCGATCGTGGGTGAGTACGAGCCGGGCGAGCCCATCGAGGTCATCGGCATCGGCACCCACGTCTCGCGCGGTCTCAAGCGCGGTTCGGTGGTCGACATCGAATCGACCGTGCACTCCATCCAGCGTGCCGTGGAAGAGGCGGAGCTGATGGCCGGATGCGATATCCGCTCGGTCTACGCTTCGATCTCCGGCAGCCATCTGGAAACCCGCAACTCGCACGGCACCGCGCCGATCCGCGACCGTGAAGTGACGCCGGGCGATCTCGACCAGGTGCTGGAAGCTGCCAGCGCGGTCGCCATCCCGGCCGACCGCAAGGTGCTCTACAAGGAATCGCAGGAATACCGCATCGACGGCCAGGACGGCATCCGTTCGCCGGTCGGGATGAGTGGCGTGCGTCTGGAGGCGAGCGTGCATCTGGTGACCGGCGCGGCCGCGGCCGTGCAGAACATCAGCAAGTGCATCCAGCGCTGCGGCCTGTCCGTGGACGAACTGGTGCCCTCGTCGGTGGCGAGCGCCAAGTCGGTGCTGACCGACGACGAGCGCGAGCTGGGCGTGTGCCTGGTCGACATCGGCGCGGGCACGACCGACATCGCCATCTATACGCAGGGCTCGATCCGCTACACCAAGTCGCTGCCGGTGGGCGGTGACCAGGTCACCAACGACATTGCCTACGGCGTGCACACGCCCACCGCGCATGCCGAGGAGATCAAGATCAAGTACGCCTGCGCGCTGGCCCAGCTGGCGCACGCGGAAGAAACCATCCAGGTGCCGAGCGTGGGCGATCGTCCGCCGCGTCGCCTGGCGCGCCAGTCCCTCGCGCAGAGCGTGCAGGCGCGTTACGAGGAAATCTTCGAGATGGTGCAGGACGAGCTGCGTCGCTCGGGCTTCGAGAGCCTCGTCGCGGCGGGCGTGGTGCTCACCGGCGGTGCTTCGCGCATGGAAGGTGCGCTGGAGCTGGCCGAGGAGATCTTCCACAAGATGGTGCGTATCGGCGTGCCGCAGCACGTGACGGGCCTGGGCGAAGTGGTCGCCAATCCGCTGCACTCGACGGGCGTCGGCCTGTTGCTGCATGGCGCGCGCGCCGGCGGCATGCGTGCAGGCAGTACGGGTGGCGGCAGCGTGGGCGGGCTGGTCGAGAAGCTGCGCGGCTGGTTGACCAAGAATTTCTGATTTCGCGCGAAAGGCGCGGAAACAGGGGCGGTTTGGTGGTGCAGGAGTGCCACCGCGGGTGAATGGATGTTCACCCACCACCACGGGCCGGCAGGGAGCCGGACTCGTGGTTACAACGACAACGAAAGCTCTACGGAGGACGGGAAATGTTTGAACTGATCGAAAAACTCGCACCGAATGCAGTGATCAAAGTGATTGGCGTGGGTGGCGGCGGCGGTAACGCCGTGGCGCACATGCTCAATGCAAACATCGATGGCGTCGAATTCGTCGTCGCCAACACCGACGCGCAGGCCATGAAGAATTGTGGCTCGCGCACGCACCTGCAGCTGGGCGCCAATGTCACCAAGGGCCTGGGCGCAGGCGCGAACCCCGAAGTAGGCCGCCAGGCCGCGCTGGAAGACCGTGAGCGCATCGAGGAAATGCTCGATGGCGCCGACATGGTGTTCATCACCGCGGGCATGGGCGGTGGCACCGGTACCGGCGCTGCGCCGGTGGTGGCTCAGCTGGCCAAGGAAAAGGGCATCCTGACCGTGGCCGTGGTGACCAAGCCGTTCCCGTTCGAAGGCCGTCGTCGCATGCAGGTTGCGATGAAAGGTATCGAGGACCTCTCGCAGCACGTGGATTCGCTGATCACCGTGCCCAACGAGAAGCTGCTCTCGGTGCTCGGTCGCGAAGTCACCCTGCTCAATGCGTTCAAGGCCGCCAACGACGTGCTGCAGGGCGCCGTGCAGGGTATCGCCGACCTCATCACCTCGCCGGGCCTGATCAACGTCGACTTTGCCGACGTCCGCACCGTGATGTCCGAAATGGGCATGGCGATGATGGGTTCGGGTACCGCCCGTGGCGATGACCGCGCCCAGGCCGCCGCCGAAGCTGCCATCAACAACCCGTTGCTCGAAGACGTCAATCTCAATGGCGCCTGCGGCATCCTGGTGAACGTCACCGCCGGTCCGAACCTGACGATGCGCGAATTCGACGAGATCGGTCGCGTGATCCACGACTTCGCCAGCGAAGACGCCACCGTGGTGATCGGTACCTCGCTTGACCCGGAAATGCAGGACGACGTCCGCGTGACGGTCGTGGCTACCGGCCTCAACCGTGCCGTGTCGCGTCAGCCGGTCCGTCCGGTCGCCACCCAGCAGGTCGAAATGCGCCAGCGTCCGCGTCCGGTCGTGCTTCGCACGGGCACGGGCAACGAAGTGGTGGATTACGCCCAGCCGGAGACCGTGGCCTCGACGACCCGTGCCGATGGCCCGGCCAAGAGTGCCGATCCGAGCTTTGACTACCTGGATATCCCGGCCTTCCTGCGTCGCCAGGCCGACTAAAGAAAAATTTCGTTCAAAAAGGAGTGAACAAACGTCAGATTGACTTGTCAGTCACAGATGCTGCCGATCCGAACCTGCACATTGTGCGGTTTACGGGGTGAGTTCCGGCAGTTGCGTGCGGGTCAGTCTGGGTTTTTGCTCTGGCAGGAACGTTAAGACTGTGCGTCCTGGATGACGCATGGCCCGGGCAGCTCTCGCGAGCTGGCCGGCCCAGTGCCCCGCCGCCGGACTCCCGTCCCCGGTGCGGGGCACTGTGTTGCCCTAAGCTATTGACGGAAAAGAGGTATTGACCTGTTCGCCAGGCGAGTAGCCCCCTTAGAAGGATGAAAGGAGGATGAAAGCCAGAACAGACTGTACGGGCCGGTTTGCTTTTTCAGTGGTTAAGACTGTGTTAGCATCCGTTCCCTGTTGGCTGCTGCCCCTTAAGCAGGTACCAAAAAAATGATCAAGCAGCGTACGCTCAAAAATATTATTCGTGCCACCGGCGTCGGTCTCCATACTGGCGACAAGGTGTACATGACGCTCCGTCCGGCTGCGCCGAACACGGGCATCGTTTTCCGTCGCACCGACCTCAACCCGCCGGTCGATATTCATGCGCGTCCCGACAACGTCGGTGACACTCGCCTGTCCACCACTTTGGTGAACGGTGACGTGCGCGTTTCCACGGTTGAACATCTTCTCTCGGCCATGGCCGGCCTGGGCATCGACAATGCCTACGTCGATCTTTCCGCGCCGGAAGTGCCGATCATGGATGGCAGCGCCGGTCCCTTCGTTTTCCTGCTGCAGTCCGCAGGCATCGAAGAGCAGAACGTCGCCAAGCGCTTCATCCGCATCAAGAAGCCGATCAAGGTGCAGGAAGGCGACAAGTGGGCCAGCTTTGAGCCGTTTGAAGGCTTCAAGGTGGGCTTCTCCATCGAATTCAATCACCCGATCATCAGCAAGCGCACCTCGCGCGCCGAGATCGATTTCTCCACGACCTCGTTCGTGAAGGAAGTGAGCCGCGCCCGTACCTTCGGCTTCATGCGCGACATCGAAATGCTTCGCGAGCACAACCTCGCGCTCGGCGGCTCGATGGACAACGCCGTGGTGCTCGATGACTATCGCGTGCTCAACGAAGACGGTCTTCGTTACGAAGACGAGTTCGTGAAGCACAAGATCCTCGACGCGATCGGTGACCTGTACCTGCTCGGTCACAGCCTGATCGGCGCGTACTACGCGCACAAGTCCGGTCATGAGCTCAACAACAAGCTGCTTCGCACGCTGATGGCCGATGCCACCGCATGGGAAGAGGTCAGCTACCAGGACGATCCGGCCACCTCGCCGATCTCCTACGCCCACCCGGCTCAGGCGATCTGAGAACGCCTAAGTAATATCCGGGTATAAAGTAGGAAAAATCGCAAAGGCCGCGCCCAAGAGGTGCGGCCTTTTGCTTTTGTGATATACCTCAACCCTTCACGCGGCCGTGATTCACGTGTTGGAGATGTCGAGGTCTTCTTGCCGTGTGGGTACGTGCTATAAACCTGACACCGTTGGTACGGGTGTCAGGTGTTCGGAACACCTACTGCGGTTTTCGATCTTGCTGTACAGGGGGCGATGCTCGATCAATCGCCTGGGTTTTTCCGGGAAACAGAAGTTTCGGCGATGGACGCCAGCTCGAGGAACAGACGCCGCAATTCGGGGTCTGTCACAGAGACCGCCGCAGCCTTGAGATGGCTTGCGGCACGAGGCGAAAGCGGTTTTGTCCGATCCGGTATGGTTTCGACCGGCGGAGGGGGGGCCACTTTCACGGAGACGTACCAGGCTCGCACGCCGATGGCGCGTGCGGTGGCGAGGATTTGTGCCTGAAGAAGGCGCAGCCTGGCTGCCAACGCAGGTGTAGGAGCCAAAAACGCAAGGCGCCCGTCACGCAGGTTCGCAAAACGAACTTGTTCTCGCAGTGGTGATGGCAACGTCTGGCGCAGTGCGCGGTCCAACGCGTCCAGCTCGCCGGCTTTACGAGCCAGCGAAGCGAAGGGGCCACATTCGGTGAGGGCTTTTAGTCCGGATCCGGTGCGGCGAGGAACGTAGGGCGTATCGCGCTGCATGGGTGCCGACATCTTCGACGTGGAAAAACATGCAAATCATACTAGTGTCACGCACCAAGCGGGTGCCGAAAACATTCAATCTGGCCGACCGGCGCTTGCGCTTTCGGCTGGCAGCCATCACCGCCGGTGCCGTACTTGCTTGCGCAGGCCTCGGTGCCACGGTGGCACTGGCTGTCGCCAGTCCGCGCGATCGCGCGCTGGCTGATATCAAGCAACTGCGCGATCAGGTCGCCCAGCAAAACGCCCAGCTTGGCGGCGTTCGCAAGGATGCGCAGCGCGATATCGACGCGCTGGCCATGAAGCTCGGACAACTCCAGGCGCAATCCACGCGTCTCAATGCCCTCGGTGAACGCCTGACCCAGGTCGGCAAGATCGGCGAAGGCGAATTCAATTTCGACCAGAACCCCGGCGTCGGCGGCGTGGAAGACAGCGTGGATGGCGGTGCGTATCCGCTGCCGCAGACGCTCAATGCCAGCATCGACCAGCTGGCCGGCCAGTTCGACAGCCAGCAGGCGCAGTTGTCGGCGCTGCAAAGTTTCCTGCTCGACGCGCGCGTCGAGTCCAATCTCAAGCCAACCGGCATGCCCGTCGAGGGCGGCTACATCTCATCCTACTTTGGCGGTCGCCCCGATCCGTTCAGCGGGCACTCCGCGCGCCATACCGGCATCGATATTTCCACGCCGACCGGTACGCCGGTCCTGGCCGTGGCCGAAGGCATGGTGACGTTTGCGGGCATCCGCAGCGGCTATGGCGACGTGATCGAGATCGATCATGGCAACGGCTACATGACCCGTTATGCCCACAACAGCAAGCTGGTGGTGCATCCGGGGCAGCGCGTGCACGTCGGGGATGTGGTGGCCAAGGCCGGTTCCACCGGACGTTCCACAGGTTCGCATGTGCATTTTGAAGTCTGGTACAAGGGCAACGTCGTCAATCCGCTGGCGTACGTCCGAAATCACCGGTAAATCCCCGGGCAATTCACGCCGCGCCGCCCTTGAAACCGGGCGGGCGCGCCGCCACCCCTATCGTCGGAACGATGTGGGGAAGCCATCCGCAGAACCTTGCGGACACCCGGTTCGCCTTGCCCTGGAGGGGGCCAGCCCGCGGCTTATGGCCGTTTGGGATCGCCGACCGACCCTAGTATCATCAATCCTTTCGTCCCGCCGGATTTGTCCGGTGGGCTGCCTACGACTCCAAGATCCGGAAGATCGATGCTTAATCGCGCTCTGACCAGCCTTTTCGGTAGCCGCAACGAACGTGTGCTGCGCCAGCTTTCCAAGTCCGTTACGCGCATCAATGCGCTCGAGGCGGAATTCCAGGAGCTGAGCGACGACGCCCTGCGCGCCAAGACCGACGAGTTCAAGCAGCGCATCGCCACCGGTGAGTCGCTGGACAAGCTCCTGCCGGAAGCATTCGCCGTCGTGCGCGAAGGCGCAAAGCGCGTGCTCGGCATGCGCCACTATGACGTGCAGATGATCGGCGGCATGGTCCTGCATTCCGGTCGCATTGCCGAAATGCGCACGGGTGAAGGCAAGACCCTGGTCGGTACGTTGCCGGTGTACCTCAACGCGCTCGAAGGCAAGGGCGTGCACGTGGTGACGGTGAACGACTACCTGGCACGTCGTGACTCGGCGCAGATGGGCAAGCTCTACAACTTCCTCGGCCTGAGCGTTGGCGTGGTGTGGCCGGGCATGGATCACTCCGACAAGGCCGCCGCGTACGCTGCTGACATCACGTACGGCACCAACAACGAATTCGGTTTCGACTATCTTCGCGACAACATGGCGTCGAGCAAGGACCAGCGCTACCAGCGCGGCCTGAACTACGCCATCGTCGACGAAGTCGACTCCATTCTTATCGACGAGGCGCGCACGCCGCTGATCATTTCCGGCCCGGCCGAAGATTCCCCGCAGCTGTACATCGCGGTGAACAAGATCGTGCCGAAGATGCATCGCCAGGAAAAGGAAGACGGCGCCGGCGACTACTGGGTCGACGAAAAGCAGAAGCAGGTGCACCTGTCCGAAGAGGGCATGTCGCACGCGGACGAACTGCTGCGCCAGGCTGGCGTGATCGACGCCGACAGTGGCCTGTACGACTCCAAGAACCTCGCGGTCGTGCATCACCTCAATGCCGCGTTGCGCGCGAACGCCATCTATCACCGCGACGTTGATTACATCGTGCGCGATGGCGAAGTGGTGATCGTTGACGAATTCACCGGTCGTACGCTGCCGGGTCGTCGCTGGTCCGATGGCCTGCACCAGGCCGTGGAAGCGAAGGAAGGCGTGCCGATCCAGCGCGAAAATCAGACGCTCGCGACGATCACCTTCCAGAACCTCTTCCGCATGTACAAGAAGCTGGCCGGCATGACCGGTACGGCTGATACCGAAGCCTACGAATTCCAGCAGATCTACGGCCTGGAAGTGGTGGTGATCCCCACCCACAAGCCGATGATCCGCAAGGACAACCCTGACATGGTTTTCCTTGGCCAGCAGGCCAAGTACGACGCCGTGATCGAGGACATCCAGGATTGCCACAAGCGCGGGCAGCCGGTGCTGGTGGGTACCACCTCCATCGAAGTGTCCGAGCTGCTGTCCACGCTGCTGACCAAGGCGAAGATTCCGCACGAAGTGCTCAACGCCAAGCAGCATGAGCGCGAAGCGCATATCGTCGCCCAGGCCGGTGCGCCGGGTTCGGTGACGATCGCCACCAACATGGCCGGTCGCGGTACTGACATCGTGCTCGGCGGCAGCCTCGAAGCGGCGCTGCAGGCGTTGCCGGAAACGGCGACCGATGCCGATCGCGCCAAGGTCAAGACCGAGTGGAAGAAGAAGCACGAGCAGGTGCTGGAGGCCGGTGGCCTGCACATCGTCGGTACCGAGCGCCACGAGTCGCGTCGTATCGACAACCAGCTGCGTGGTCGTTCGGGCCGCCAGGGTGACCCGGGTTCGTCGCGCTTCTATCTGTCGCTGGAAGACAACCTGCTGCGCATCTTTGCGGGCGACTGGGTCGGTCGCTGGATGCGCATGTTCGGCATGAAGGAAAACGAAGCGCTGGAAGACCGCATGGTCAGTCGCCAGATCGAAAAGGCGCAGCGCAAGGTCGAACAGCACAACTTCGATATCCGTAAGCACCTGCTCGAATTCGACGACGTCGCCAACGATCAGCGCAAGGTGATCTACAGCCAGCGCGATGAGCTCCTCGAAGTCGACGACGTGTCCGACACCGTGCGCGATATCCGCGACGACGTGGTGGCCGATGTGGTGCATCGTTATGTCCCGGCGGACAGCATCGATGACCAGTGGGATCTGGCGGGTCTGGATCGTGAGCTGGAGAGCGAGTTCGGCCTGTCGCTGCAGCTCATGCACTGGGTCGAAGAGCAGCACGAGATTGACGCCGGCATGATCCTCAAGCATGTCCAGCAGGGCATGGACGAGCTGTTCAAGGCCAAGGAAGCGCAGATCGGTCCGGACACCATGCGTCAGCTTGAAAAGCACATCATGCTGAGCGTGGTCGACAACGCCTGGAAGGAACATCTGGCAAGCATGGACTACCTGCGCCAGGGCATCTACCTGCGCGGTTACGCGCAGAAGCAGCCGAAGCAGGAGTTCAAGCGCGAGTCGTTCGAACTGTTCTCCAGCATGCTCGAGCGCATCAAGACCGAAGTGGTGCAGATGCTGGCGCGCATCCGCGTTCGCAGCGAGGAGGAAGTCGCTGCGATGGAAGCAGAACAGCAGCGCATGGCCGATCGCCTCGCCCGTCAGATGCAGGCCACGGGCGGCGGTGCCCCGGTGGGCGCGCTCGGTGCAGATCCGGAAGCGCTGGCATTGGGCAGCATGGTGGCGGCTGATGCTGCTGGCGCGCAGGGCCCCAAGGTCGGACGCAACGATCCTTGCCCCTGCGGTTCGGGCAAGAAGTTCAAGCACTGCCACGGGCAGTTGAGCTGATCAAGAAAACGGCGCCCATGGGCGCCGTTTTTGTATGGAGACTTGGGGTACGCGAGCGGTCGCGGTTCCTCCGGGAACTCAGTCCCCGCCGGGGAGGCGCTTGCGATGCGGCTCCGCATTCACCGCGATGTACTGCGGCTCCTCGGTGTCGAGGCGCAGTGCCGTGAGTTGTCCGCCCCACACGCAGCCTGTGTCGATGGCATAGATGCCCAGGCCAGCGAAGCGACCGAGCGCCGACCAGTGGCCACACACGATGCGCGTGTTCTCGCGACGCTTCATGCCGGGCACTTCGAACCAGGGATACATGCCCGGCTTTTGCGTGCCCGGAATGCCCTTGCTCTCGAAGTCGATGCGGCCATGGATATCGCAATAGCGCATGCGCGTCAGCGTGTTGATCGAGGCGCGCAGACGCTCGATGCCCTGCAGTCGGCTCGACCACGCGGCCGGACGATTGCCGAACAGATTCTTGAGAATGCGCGCGTGCCTGGGGCTCGAGAGCTCACGCTCGACTTCCTGCGCCGAGCGCTGCGCCTGGCGCAGTGTCCACGCAGGTGCCATGCCGGCATGGACCATCGTCCATCCCAGCTGTTCGTCGTGATGCAGCAGTTTCTGCGTACGCAGCCACTCGAACAGCACCGGGGCGTCATCGGCAAACAGCACCTCGCGCAGTTCCGGATTGACCTTCGATTGCGCCTCAGGTCGTCGCTGCGCAATCGCCAGCAAGCTGAGGTCGTGATTGCCGAGCGTGACGATGACGCTCTCGCGAATCCGATGGATGAAGCGCAGCGTACCCAGCGACTCGCCTCCGCGGTTGACCAGGTCACCGCAGAACCACAGGCGGTCCTGGGCTGGGTCGAAGTTCAGCTTGTCCAGCAGCTTCTGAAGCTCGGGGAGGCAACCCTGGACGTCGCCAATCGCGTACGTAGCCATCAGTGCAGCGTACGCGGAATGGAGAGGGTAAAGGCAGGGATGGGGGCCTCGAAGCGCGTGCCGTCGTCGGCGAGCATCTCGTAGCTTCCGTGCATCGTGCCTACAGCCGTTTCAAGTACGGCGCCGGAGGTGTACTCGTAATCGTCGCCGGGGCGCATCCACGGCTGTTCGCCGACCACGCCTTCGCCGCGAACTTCCTCAACCTTGCCGTTGGCGTCGGTAATGATCCAGTGGCGGCCGAGCAGGCGCGCCGGCACGTCGCCGTCGTTGCGCAAAGTTACCGTGTAGGCGAACACATATCGATTGTCACCGGGCTTGGACTGGTCGGGGACGAAGCGTGTTTCGACCTGCACGTCGATCGTGTAGGAAGCTTTCTCAGTCATGGCTCGATTGTAAGGCCTGCCGCTCTCCGTAGGGGCAAAACCATGCGGAGGCGTCGGAACATCAGGCCGGTAAAACGGGCACTTTCGCGAGTCGCACGAAGTCCGCGGGGGACAGGGTTTCCGCGCGGGCTTTGGGGTCCACGTCGGCGCTGCGGATCGCCTCACTGTCCATGACCTGGCGCAGGGCATTGTTCAGCGTCTTGCGACGTTGCGCGAACGCGGCCTTCACGATGTCATGAACTCGCCTGGGGTCGGCATCATGGCGCTCGGCGGCAGGCAGCGGGATAACGCGCACCACGGCGGAATCGACCTTCGGCGGGGGCCGGAACGCGCCCGGTGGCACCGTGAAGAGGGGTTCGACGCGGCAGGCGAGCTGCAACATGACCGAGAGTCGTCCATAGACCTTGCTGCCGGGCTCGGCGGCCATGCGGTCGACCACTTCCTTCTGCAACATGAAGTGCATGTCCTGGATCGCGCTGCTGTGGTCCACGCAATGAAACAGGATCGGGCTGGAAATGTAGTAGGGCAAGTTGCCAGCGATGCGCAGGCGTTCCACGCCACGAGCGCGGGCGAGCTCGGAAAAATCAACCTTGAGGACGTCCGAGTGAATGATCTCCAGCTCACCAACGGCAGCGGCACGCGCCTGCAGATCGGGGATCAGGTCGGTATCCAGTTCGATCGCCGTCATCTTGTGGGCCACGGCCAGGAGGGGCAGGGTGAGTGCGCCTTCACCCGGGCCAATCTCCACCACGACGTCGCCATCCTTGGGTGAAATGGCGCTGACGATGCGTTCGATGTAGCGCTTCTCGTGCAGGAAGTGTTGGCCGAAGCTCTTCTTGGGGCGGGCGTTCATAAGGTGAAAAAGTAATCGGAAGGGAGTGAGTGGGCGGTCAAGCAGCCGTCAGGCCGCGCGTCGACGCGCGATCAGGTCGAGCGCCATGGTCACCGCGGCGATCAGGCTGGATGGATCCGCGCGGCCGGTACCGGCCAGGTCGAGTGCGGTGCCGTGATCGACCGACGTGCGAATGAAGGGCAATCCCAGGGTGAGATTGACCGTGCGATCGAAGGCTTCGCTCTTGAGCACCGGCAAGGCCTGGTCGTGATACATCGCCAGCACCGCGTCGTAACGCGATCGTTGTGCCGGCACGAAAGCAGTGTCCGCCGGCATCGGCCCGATCAGCGTCATGCCCTGCGCGCGCAAGGCGTCGAGCACGGGAATGATGATGTCGAGCTCTTCGCGTCCAAGGTGTCCGTCTTCACCGGCATGCGGATTGAGTCCGAGCACGGCGATGCGGGGTTGGGCGATAGCGAACTTCGCGCGCATTTCGTCGTGGACGATGTGCAACGTCTTCTGCAGGCCCTCGGCAGTGATCGCCGCAGGCACGCGCGACAACGGCAAATGCGTGGTCGCCAGCGCCACGCGCAGCTCCGGGCTGGCCAGCATCATCACGACTTGGCTGCGGCTGTGTTCGGCGAAGAACTCGGTGTGACCGCTGAAGCGCACGCCCGCGTCGTTGATCGACGCCTTTTGCAATGGTGCGGTGACCACGGCGTCGTAGCGACCGGCCATGCAGCCATCGGCGGCTTCGAGCAGGGTCGAAAGCACGTGCTGCGCATTGGCGGGATCCGGGTGTCCCGGTGTCTCCGGTGCGCCCAGGTCGACATGGCGGACGCGCAGAGTTCCCGGATCCCGATGATCGACCGGCAAACCATCGTCGTCGATCAGACGGATGGCTGCACCGCACCGCGCCGCGGCACGCTCAAGTAACCGGCGATCGGTGACCGCAACGAAATTGGCCGCCAGCGAAGTGGCGGCCAATCGGATCAGCAGTTCGGGGCCGACGCCCGCCGGTTCGCCAGCGGTGACGGCGAGCCGGGGTAGTGCGTTCGCGTTCAAGGCCCGGCTCAGGACTTCTTGTTTGGCTGGTTCGGGTCGCGCAGGTCCGGTACCAGGATGTCGACGTAGGCGTTCGAGCGCATTTCGCGCAGGTAATCCTCGTACGCCTGCTCGGCCTTGCGGTTGCCGATGGCCTGGCGCGCCTGGTCGCGCTCGATCTCGTCCGTACGGTCGCTCTGACGCTCACCCAGTCGCTGCAGGATGTGCCAGCCCGCTTCGCTCTGGAACGGCTGCGAGACCTGATCGTCCTTCAGCTGACCCAGCTGCTGGGCAATGATCGAGCCCCAGGCCTGCTGCGGGAACCAACCCATGTCACCGCCGGCATTGGCCGTGGTGTTGTCCTTGGAGTTTTCCTTCGCCAGCTTCGAGAAGTCTTCTTTCTTGTTGACGATGCGGTTGTAGATGTCCTGCGCCTTCTGGTGCGCCTGTTCCGGCGTCAGCAGTTCGCTGGGCTTGATCAGGATCTGGCGGGCGTGGAACTCCGGTACCACCTGGCGCTGCGGCGCACGGGTCTCGACCAGCTTGAGAATATGGAAGCCCGTCGGACCACGCAGGGCAGGGCTGACATCGCCCGGCTTCATGGTGCCCACGGCGTCGGCAAAGGCCGGCGGGACTTCGTCCATGCGGCGCCAGCCAAGGTCGCCACCGTCCAGGGCATCCTGGGCGTCGGAGAAGCGGATGGCCGCGGCATTGAAGTCCATGCCGCCCTTGATCGCGTCCATCGCCTGCTGGGCCTTGGCCTGGGCCGACTGGATGTCGGAGGCCGTGCCACCGGACGGAATGCTGATCTGGATGTGCGCCAGATGCACCTCACCGGCCTTGTAGGTGGGGCTGGCCAGCAGGTTGTTGATTTCGCTGTCGGTCACCGATACCGAATCGCGCACGACGCTTTCATGCAGGCGCTGGGCGATGAGCTGTTCGGACAGCTGCTTGCGGAACGAGGCAAAGCTCGAGCCATCCTGCTCCACGGCGGAGCGCAGCTGTTCCGGCGTCATGCGGTTCTGCTGGGCCACGGCATTGACGGCCTGGTCCACGTCCTGGTCGGACACGCGGATGCCCTGCTCGTCGGCACGCTGGACCTGCAGGCGCATCAGCACGAGACGGTCGAGCACCTGACGGCGCAGAACATCCAGCGGCGGGAGCTGGCCCGGCTGGCTGGCGTACTGCTGCTGCACGGAGCGGACGGCGTCGTCCAGCTCGCTTTGCAGGATCACACCATCGTCGACGACAGCGACGATACGGTCGAGCGGCTTGTTGGCCTCCGCCTGCGGCAGGAGCTGGGCATGCGCGGGCAGGACGGTCGCCACGGAGGCGACCGCGAGGAGGAACAACGCGAGAGGCTGCTTCATCTGGTTAAGTGCCTTCAATCGCCTCAGGCGATGGGGTGTGTTTATTGATAGCCAAGGATACCACGCCGCAGAACGCCTTCCGTCTGGCCGTTGAACGCACCCAAGCCCTTGAATTGCAACTCGAACATGATCGCGTTATTGGCCCGGACGTTGGTCAGCGTCGGACTGGAGGAATCCACGTAGTGACGGCCGACCAGGCGAACGGCAACGCAGCAGCTGTCGTACTCGATGCCGGCCAGCGCCTCGACGGTGCGCTTGTCGGCTACGGAGTAGGCCCAGCGGCCGAGAATGCGCCAGCGGTCCGAGATCGGGTAGACCGCGGAGACGTCGTATTGTTCCAGCTGAGCCAGGTCGGTGGTGCCGGCGCGACGGTAGCGATAGCCGAAGTTCATCACGCCATCGAGGCCCAGGCGGTACTGCAGCCCCACGGTGGCGACGTCGGTATTGCGACCCTGGTAGCTGATCACGTTGCCCTGGGCGTCGCGCACGGCGATATGGTTCGGGTTCCACTGGTAGGACGAATTCAGGCGCCAGTCGTCGCTCAGCTGGGCGGTGAACTGGGCGACGTAGTCCGAACCGCCGAAATCGGTCGCCGCCGTCGTGGTGTTGTAGCCGTTCGGCAGCTGCACCTTCTGCTGGGTGAAGTAGCGAATCTGGCCGAAGCTGAAGGACAGGCGCTCGACGCCGTTGTCGTCGAGCAGGCGCGTGGTGACGGCCGCCGTGAGGTTATTGGCGTTCATCTGGCGATCGGCGCCGGAGAACTGGTTCGGCGAGAACAGCTGCCAGTAGTCGAACGACATCAGGTTGCTGTCGAACAGCGGGATGTCGTTCTGGTTGCGGTACGGCACGTACAGGTAATACAGGCGCGGTTCGAGCGTCTGCGTATAGCTGTTGCCGAACAGCGTGGTCATGCGATCGAAGATCAGGCCGGTATCCAGGCTCACCACCGGCAACGAGCGGCTGGGCGAGCGCTGGGTAAACGGCGTGGTGACGCCCGCGGCGGCGAGGCCCGGCGTGGTCAGGCCGTAGTAGTTGTAGTTCTGGTAGCCGCTGCTCAGCTCGTAACCGGTGTAGCGGTAAGCCACGCGCGGACGAACGAACCACGAGGCGCCACGGAAATCCGCCTGCAGGTACGGGTAGATGTCCAGGCGGTTGCCTTCCACCACGTCGTCCTTGCGGAACGCCACGGCTTCGGTCGTGGCGCCGAATTCGAGCCAGCGCTCGATCGGCAGGTTCAAATTGAAAGTGGCACGCGGCCAGCGCTTGTACTGCACCACGGTGTCGGGCAGATTCGGATCGACGTTCTGGTAGGTGTCCGCGCCGAACGAGGCATTCCAGTGGTTGCCGCCTGCCGTCAGGTAGGCCGACGAGGTCAGCGTGCCGATCGACGAGGTATACAGATCGTTGCCGAAGTCGCGCAGGTAATTGCGGTCCGACGCGCGGTTGATGCTCGCCGAGAAATTGACCGGCCCGACGATATGCGAAACGTTGTTCCACTTGACCAGGTAACGGCTGTCGCCCTTGGTGTCCTCGACGCTGTTCGGGTCATTGCCGCCGCTGTCGTGGGGCATGTACTCGACATTGAGCTGTCCGGTGGTGCCCGGGATCAGGTTCAGGTAGCGGAACTCGGCGCCCAGCAGGAAGCCGCGGTCGCTGTAGTAGCGCGGATCCAGGGTGGCGTCGTAGTTCGGTGCCAGGTTGAGGTAGTAGGGCGCGCTCACCATAAACCCGGAGCGGCTGCTGTTGCCGATCATCGGATAGAGGAAGCCGCTCTTGCGACGGTCATCCACCGGGAACGAGAAGTAGGGCAGGTACAGGAACGGCACGTTGGCAAAACGCATCGTCGCCCCATGCGCCACGCCCACGCCGCTTTCCTTGTCGATGCGCAGATCCTTCGAGCGCACTTCCCACAGGTGATGGCCCACGTCGCAGGTCGAGTAGGTGACTTGCGAATAATGCGTGCGCTGGGCATCGAGCATCTGGCCCTGTTTGGCCGTGCCGTTACCACGTGAGGTGAGCATCTGGTAGCGCACGTTGTCGGCGATACCCGTACTACTGTCGGTGTTGCCCTTGATGTGCTCAGCGGCAAGCAACTGACCGGACTCCTGGTAGCGCACATTGCCGTGCGCGTCGTAGTCCGTGGTATCGCTGTTGTAGTCGGCGGTGTCCGAGCGCAGGCGCTGGTCGGCGCGCGTGATGTCGACGCGGCCCTTCAGGTGGTAGACCGTCTGGTCCGAGCTGTCGACTTCCTCCGCATACACCTCGGTATTGGAGGTCTCACGCAAGGTCGTGTCCTTGGTGAGGGCCGGATCGTAGAACTCGAGCAGGGCGTTGGGCCGGCACATGGCATAGTTCAGCGGCCGGGGCTTGCAATGGAACGAACCGAGCGGGCAGCTTTCAGCCACGGGCGGTGCCATCGAAGGCTGGGCCGTCGGTGCCGCGGGCGCCGGGCTTTCTTCATTCGACGGGGCCGTCTGGGCTTCGGCCTGGCTGCCGAACAGGGCGAGGGCTGCTGCAACCGCGATCAGGCGGCGAGGAGGCAGAAGGCGTGAAGGCGGCTTGGGCGTCACGTTGGCGCTCTGTCGGTCCGAGAGGGTCGTTAAGCTAACAGAAAGCCCCCATATACGGCAGGTCAATGACCTCAGGAGAGTTCAGCATGAGCCAGCAAAAAGTTCAGAAGACCGACGCCGAATGGCAGGCCGAGCTGACGCCGGAGCAATACGCTGTCTGTCGGTGCTCGGCGACTGAACCACCGTTCAGTGGAAAGTGGTATCGCCACAAGGAAGCAGGAACCTACGTCTGTGCGGCCTGCCACGCGAAACTGTTCGCTTCGGAAGCCAAGTACGACTCGGGCTCGGGCTGGCCCAGCTACTTTCAGCCGCTGGATCGGGCCGCCGTCTCCTTGCATGAGGATGAAAGCCATGGAATGCGGCGCACCGAGGTAACGTGTGCCCAGTGCGGGTCGCACCTCGGTCACGTCTTCCCCGACGGACCCAAGCCGACAGGCCTGCGTTACTGCATCAATTCGGTGGCGCTGGACTTCGAGCCGCAAGGCTGACGCAAGCACGGCTGCTCGGCTGAACTTCAGTCGAGCAGTTCGCCTACGTGCGCCGCGACGGAGGCGGCCAGGGCGCCGAGGTTGTAACCGCCTTCCAGCGTCGAAACCAATCGCCCGTTGGCATGGGCATGTGCCAGGTCGACCAGCCGGCTGGTGATCCAGGCGTAGTCTTCCGTGCCAAGCCGAAGATCGGCGAGCGGGTCGCCCCGGTGCGCGTCGAATCCCGCCGACACCAGCACCAACTGGGGCTTGAAGGCGTAGAGCTTCGGCAAGAGGTCGCCCTGCCACAGCTCGCGGAACTCGTAGGAACCATCGCCGGGCGATAGCGGCGCATTGAAAATGTTGCCGACCCCACGCTCGCTGGCGCTGCCCGTGTCCGGGTACAGCGGCGACTGGTGGCTTGAAATGAACATCACGCGCGGTTCGCGCCAGAAGATGTCCTGCGTGCCGTTGCCGTGGTGCACGTCGAAGTCGGCAATCGCCACGCGCTTGAGCCCATGGCGCCCGATCGCATGCGCGGCCGCGATGGCGATATTGTTGAACAGGCAAAAGCCCATGGCCCGGTCGGGGGTGGCGTGGTGGCCGGGCGGGCGCACGGCGCAGAATGCCTTGCCGCCGTGCTGCATTACTTCATCGACGGCGGCCACGGCCGCACCCGCAGCCCTGAGGGCGGCCTGGGCGGAGTTCGGCGACATCCAGGTATCTTCGTCCAGCTGCACCGTCCCGGTATCCGGGGCGATGGCCAGCAGGGTGTCGACGTGGGCTTCGGTGTGCACGCGCAACAGCTGTTCGCGCGTGGCTAGCGGGGCTTCGATGCGGTCGATCGCGGCAAAGCGGTCCTGGTCGAGCGCTTCAAGGACGGCGCGAAGACGCGACGGCGATTCCGCGTGGCCCAGGCCCGGGTCATGCTCGAGACAGATCGGATGGGTGTAGAGCCGCAGCATGCGGCTCTCAGCTTTGCGGTTTGCGGCGACGCTCGTGCTGCCACAGCACTTCGCCATGGCCACTGTTGCGTGCCAGCACGCGGCAGATCACGAAGAGCAGGTCCGACAGGCGATTGAGGTAGCGCTGCGCCTGCGGCCGCACTTCCTCGACGCGCCCGAGCGCGACGACTTCGCGCTCGGCGCGCCGGCAGACCGTGCGTGCCACGTGGCAGCAGGCGGCAGCCATGCCGCCACCGGGCAGGATGAAATCCTTCAGCGGCGGCAGCGGCTCGTTGAACGTGTCGAGCACCTGTTCGAGGCGGTCGATGTCCGCATCCTGGATCATCGCCATGCCGGGAATGCACAGTTCGCCACCCAGGTCGAACAGATCGTGCTGCACCTGGGTCAGGGTTTCCCGCACCGCGTCGTCCACGCCTTCGCTCGCCAGCACCATACCGATGGTGCTGTTGAGCTCGTCGACCGTGCCGTAGGCGCCAACGCGCAGCGAGTCCTTGGCGACGCGCGAACCATCGCCAAGGCCGGTGCTGCCGTCATCACCCGTGCGGGTGTAGATCTTGGAAAGACGATTGCCCACTTAAGCGTGGCCGGTCAGCGACGCAGGCCCTGCTCGCCGGCGTGACCGAGCACGCGGGCAAGCTGGGTCACCACGACGTGCAACACCGCACCGACGGCGGCATAGGCTGCGGTGCCGACCAGGAAGGTCATGTACCAGTCGCCCAGGTTCTTGAACCATGCGCCAAAGCTGCGCGGAGCCGGCACGCTGTCGCTCAGCCAGTAGAAGCTGCCGTTCGACAGCAGGTAGCACACGCCTTCGCTGACCAACAGCGCGGCGGCACCGAACGCCAGGGTCTTCAGGGTGAGGCCGGCGTAATGGCGCGACAGCCAGCTGCCGCCCATCCACAGCGCGAAGTACGACGGCACCAGGAACCAATAGGCCACCGAGACGCAGTAGTGATCCCAGAAGCTCAGGCCAAGGTTGCGGATGGCCAGGTAATCGAGCGCCACCGCCAGCGCCATCAGGATCGGGAAGGCCCAGCGCACGGAGCCGCGCAGCCAGAAGCCGGCAAGGAAGAACACGGCCCAGGAGGCGTCGGGCAGGCGATCGAAGTGACCTTCGAAGTGGTGCATGCGGGTAGCCGCCATCACCAGGGCGAGCGCCAGGAAAATGCCGAGGCGCTGGGATTGCTTGGTAACCATGAATTGCTCCGGAAACAGAAGCCCGATAGAGATCACCTAGTCTAGCCCAAGCGGTGGGGCTTGAGACTCGGGAAGGGGCGTGTCTGGCCGGGCCGCGTGTGCGCCATGTGAATGACCGGCGTCAGGCGGGACTGAACCGGCGTGGGTCATGCTGGGACCTACGGTCAGCGAAACCTCGCCCCGGAATCGACTTCAACCCGCGTATGATCGCCGCCCATGACTCTCGATAGCCCCCTCCCCAACGGCGGATCGCGCCGTCCGGTTCTCATCGTGGGTGGCGGACTGGTGGGTGCCAGTCTGGCCATTGCCCTGGACGCCGCGGGTTGTCCCGCGATCCTGGTCGAGGCCGCCGCGCCGCGTGTCGACGCGCAGCCCAGCTACGACGAGCGCAACCTTGCTCTGGCCCGGGCCACGGTCAACGGCCTGGACGCCATCGGCGTCTGGCGCCATGCCAGGGGGGGCGCCACGCCCATTCGCCAGATCCACGTGAGCCGGGCCGGTGAATTTGGCGCCACGCGGATGGATGCCGGACGCGAGGGCGTCGATGCACTGGGTTACACGCTGCCTGCGCGCGAACTGGGCGCAGGCTTGCTGCGTCGACTGGACGAATGCACGCAGTTGACGCGCCTTGCACCGGCGACGCTGGAAACGATGGAGCCGCTGGACGATGGCTGGCGCGCACACATAAGGACGCCCGAGGGTGTCCGGACGCTGGATGTCGCGCTCCTGGTCGGCGCCGACGGAACCACCTCGTCGGTGCGCAAACAACTGGGCATCGAGGCGGACACTTACGATTACGAACAGGCGCTGTTCGTCTGCACGATCACGCCCGAGCGCGATCACGCGGGCCGGGCCTTCGAGCGCTTTGCCGATGGCGGTCCGGTCGCTGTGCTGCCTCTGGCGGAGAAGCGATGCGGCCTGGTACTGACCGTTCCCGCGGAAGAGGCCGACGCGGTGGCCGCCCTGGACGACGAAGCATTCATCGACCTTGCGCAGCAACGCTTTGGCTGGCGCCTGGGGCGCCTGTCGCGACCGGGTAAGCGTTTTCCCTATCCGATCAAGCGTGTTGCCGCGGCGCAACTTGTCGGGCGGCGCGCGGTAGTGATCGGCAATGCGGCGCAGACCGTGCATCCGATCGGTGCGCAGGGATTCAATCTGGGCCTGCGTGATGCGCTGACCCTGGCCGAACTGATCGCGCCCGTCGCCGATCCCGGCGAGGCAGCCTTGCTGGCCGAGTACGCTGCGCGCCGGGCGCCGGATCGCGAAGGCACCATGGCCATGAGCCATGGCCTCATCCGTCTGGCCTGTCTGGAACAGCCGTTGTTCGGACCGCTGCGTTCGCTGGCGCTGCTGGCCTTTGATCACGTACCGCCGCTCCAGCGTTTCATCGCGCGGCGTGGCATGGGATTTCGCGGCAAGCCGCCGCGCGCGGTGCTGGAGCGACTGCCATGAGTACCTCGCTGCTTTCGCGGGAAGGTGCACGTCGCCGCGGTCCGTCACTGGATGTGATCGTCGTGGGCGGCGGCATGGTTGGGTCGGCGACCGCACTGGCGCTGGCGCGCGCGGGATTTGCGACGGCGCTGGCCGAGGCGCGCGCGCCTTCGGCCTGGTCGGCCAGGGATGAAGTCGATCTGCGCGTCGTCGGGCTGGCGCCGTCGTCGATTGCGTTGCTCGATGATCTTGGCGTCTGGACGTCCATTCGCGATTCGCGCGCCGGGCCGTATACGCACATGCATGTCTGGGATGCGGAGAACGGTTCGGCCATCGATTTCGATGCGGCCAGCGAAGGTCGCGACCTGCTTGGTTACATCGTCGAAAACAACCTCGTGCAATGGCGATTGTGGGAGGCGCTCGAAAGCGCCGGCGTCCAGCGCCTTTGTCCGGTGGAAGTGACAGGATTTGACATCGGCGACGATCGCATCCATCTCAACTTCGCCAACGGCGAATCGGTTGCATCGCGATTGCTGGTAGCGGCCGATGGCGCCGCGTCGCCCCTGCGCCAGTGGGCCGGCATTGCCACGTCCGGGCGCGATTACGCCCAACGCGGTGTCGTTGCCCACGTTAGGACCGAGCGCCCGCACGACTACACTGCCTGGCAGCGATTTGTGTCGACCGGGCCTCTTGCGTTCCTGCCCTTGGCCGATGGCCGCAGTTCCATCGTGTGGTCGCTGCCGGAAGCCGAGGCGCAACGCGTGCTGGCGCTCGATGATGCAGGTTTCATGACCGAGCTGGGCGTTGCCAGCGATTTCCGGCTTGGCCAGATCACGGCTACCACGCGTCGCGCGGCCTTCCCGCTGAAGCTGCAGCTGGCCGAAACCTACCAGTCCGAACGCATGGTGCTGCTGGGTGATGCGGCGCATGCCGTGCATCCGCTCGCCGGGCAGGGCGTCAATCTTGGCTTGCGCGATGTCGAAGAACTGCGCGCCACCTTGCTGGATGCGCGCGAGCACGGTCGCGACATCGCCGCTTCGCACGTCCTGCGTCGTTACGCGCGACGTCGCCGCAGCGCCGACAACCTTGATGCCTGGAGCTTTGATGCCCTGGCGCGCATCTACGCGTGGCAGTCACCACCCATGGTGGCGGCACGAGGCGTGGGCGTGCGTCTGCTCAATAAACTGGCACCGGTGAAACGCTTGTTCTCCGATCACGCCGCAGGGCGCTGATTCGCGGCTTTCCAAAACCAACGAGGGGTGGAGTATGCGCACGGCACGTCTGGGTGGTTTCCTGTTGCTCATGGGCCTGGCTTTTTCCGCGCAGGCGAAGATGGTCCACAAGGCGGTGGAGTGGACACAGGACGGCACGAAGTTCAAGAGCGTCCTGGTGTACGACGACTCAGTCACCACGAAGCGTCCCGGTCTGGTGATGGTGCCCAACTGGTACGGCGTGAACGACGGTGCCGTGGCAAAGGCCGAAGCCATTGCCGGCAAGGATTACGTCATTCTCGTCACTGACATGTACGGTGAAGCCTCGCGTCCCACCAGTGACGATCAGGCCAAGGCGGCCACGAAACCGCTTTACGGTGATCGCACGCTGATGCGCAAGCGCATCAACGAAGCGCTGACCCAGTTGAAGGCGCAGGCGAAGTCATCGCCGTTGGACGTGTCCAAACTGGCGGCCATCGGCTTCTGCTTTGGCGGTACGGCGGTGCTGGATCTGGCGCGCAGCGGTGCAGACGTCGCTGCGGTTGTTTCCTTCCATGGCGGCCTCGCCACCGATGATCCTTCGCTGGCCAAGCAGATCAAGGCGCGCGTGTTGGTGTTCAACGGTGCCGACGACAAGGGCACCATGCCCGATGCCGACAAGTTCATGGATGAGATGCGCGGCAGCAAGGCCGACTGGCAGTTTGTGGTGCTCGGCAATGCGGTGCATTGCTTCACCGAGACCGACCAGCATCGCGAAGGCTGCGCCTACGACGAGCGCGCCGCCAAGCGCAGCTATCGCCAGATGCACGATTGGCTGAAGTCGGCGTTCGCCGGCGTTCCGTGAGTTCGGGGCGCTTCGCGCCCCGGTAAAGCCGGCCGCTTTGCGGCCTGTAAAGGGTGAACGGGGAAAAGCCGGGTGCGGCAAGTGGTGCGCGCATCGTCCTTCCCATTCACAGGCGGCATGGCCGCCGGCTTTACAGGGGCGCGGAGCGCGCCGGCTTCACAGGCCGCAGCGCGGCCGACCTGACGCATCAGAACGTGCGCTGCACCGAATAATCCGCCAGCGTTGCCAGCGCATCGCGATAGGCCGAAGGCGGCAAGTTCGTCAGTGCCTCACGTGCGGCATCGGCATGCATGACCGCGCGATCGCGCGTGCGCTCCAGTGCGCCGGAGTCGCGGATGGACGCAATGATGCGATCCAGGGAATCCAGGCCGCCATGCTCGATGGCGTGGCGCAGCGACTGAACCTGTTCGGGCGTCGCGGACTGCAATGCATAGATCAGCGGCAGGGTGGGTTTGCCTTCGGCGAGATCGTCGCCGATGTTCTTGCCCAGCGTATCGGCGTCGCTGACGTAATCGAGCAGGTCGTCAGCGATCTGGAAGGCGTAACCCAGTTCCATGCCGTAACGACGCAGCGCGGCGATCTGGTCCTCGGGCAAGCCGCCCAGCACGCCGCCCAGCTCGGTCGCTGCGGCGAACAACACGGCGGTCTTGCGTTCGATGACAGCCAGGTAGGCTGTTTCGCTTACATCCGCGTTGCCGATGTTGAGCAACTGGAGCACCTCGCCCTCGGCGATGGTGTTGGTGGTGTCGGCGAGGATGCGCATGATGCGCATGTCATCGAGCTCCACCATCAGCTGGAACGAGCGCGAATACAGGAAGTCGCCCACGAGCACGCTGGCGGCGTTGCCCCAGAGGGCATTGGCCGTTTTGCGGCCGCGGCGCAGGTCGGACTCGTCGACCACATCGTCATGCAGCAGCGTGGAGGTATGGATGAACTCGATGATGGCCGCGAGCTTGTCGTGCTCTTCGCCCTGGTAGCCGGCGGCACGGGCAGCCAGCACGTGCAGCATCGGGCGCAGGCGCTTGCCGCCGCTGGCGATGATGTGGTCGGCGATCTGGTTGATCAGCACCACGTCCGAGGACAGGCGGTGCCGGATCAGCGCATCCACCCGCTGCATGTCGTCGGCGGCAAGTGCGCGCACGGCGGCGAAATCGGCGGGGCGAATGGCTTCGGCTGGCATCGGTTCGTAGCTTGTTGCGGGCGTAGCCCTTGATTATAGGGGCAGGCGGGCAGAGTTTGCCCTTTGGCGAGGGCTGATCAGCCAATTCCGGCAGCTTTGTCGGGGGTATGCCGCTACCCGCGACGCGCGGCCGCAGGGGCGGTCAGGTTCATGCCCTTATAATTGCCGGCGAATTCCGATCAACCGGCCCTGTTGCCGGCTCACACGAGTGGTTGCAGTGGCCAAACTCTCCCGACCCGAACTGCGCAGCGCGCTGACCCTGGCGTGCGTCATCAGTCTGCGCCTGTTTGGCCTGTTTCTGATCATGCCGGTATTTTCGCTGTATGCGCAGCAGATGCCGGATGCGACGCCGCTGATGATCGGTCTGGCGCTGGGCGTGTACGGCCTGGGTCAGGTGATGCTGCAGATTCCGCTGGGGCTGCTGTCCGATCGCATCGGCCGCAAGCCGGCGATCACTCTGGGCCTGGTGGTGTTCGCTGTCGGAGGATTCGTGGCAGCCATGTCGGATTCTTTGACGGGCATTGTCATCGGTCGTGCTCTTCAGGGCATGGGTGCCGTCGCAGGCGCGGGTACGGCGCTGGCAGCCGATCTGACGGCCGAGGAAAACCGCGGCAAGGTGATGGGCATCATTGGTGTCTCGATTGGCGTGGCTTTCCTGCTGGCGCTGATCCTCGGGCCGCCGCTGGAGGCGGTGCGTGGCCTTTCCGGACTGTTCGGCGCCACGTCGATCCTCGCGCTGGCGTCGCTGGCCCTCCTTTGGCTGATCGTGCCAACGCCGGAACGACCCAAGGCGCCCGCGTCGGCATCGCTGGGTGGCGTGCTGGGCATGCTGCGCGACAGCCGCATGCTGGTGCTCAATGGCTCGGTCTTCTTCCTGCACGCCTTGCTGACGGCGAGCTTTGTCGGACTGCCGCTGCTGCTGGCCGACAAGCTGCATCTGCCGGTGAATCGCCACTGGGAGGTGTATCTCCCGGTCATGGCGATCGCGGCCTTCGTCATGGGGGCCTGCATGCACCGCATGCGCGAAGTGCAGCAGAGCCTGCGCATCGTGGCGATCTGCGTGGTCGCCATTGGCGTGTCGCTGCTGGGCATGGCGTGGTCGGGCGAACACATGGCTTTGCTGGGCGTGATGGCGGCGGTGTTCTTCTCGGCGTTCAACCTGCTCGAAGCGGCATTGCCCAGCCTGGTGTCGCGTCTGGCCCCGGCGAATCTCCGCGGGGCAGCGATGGGTGCCTATTCCACCAGTCAGTTCATCGGTGCCTTCATCGGTGGCGCGGTGGGCGGCATCGCGCTCGGCAAGCTGGGGACGTCGGGCGTATTCGTCGCGGCGGCGGCATTGACACTGTTCTGGTTGCCGCTGGTGGTGATGGGCGCGCGTCGCATCACGGCCCAGGCCGCCATGGCGGCCGCTGCCGCCTGACCCGGCGCCATTGCAAAGCCGCGTCGACGGCCCAATGATCAAGGCCCTTCCCGGCGCGGATGCGGCTTGCGGGCGTTGCCATGGCACACGAAATCATCGTCTTGCTGACCCAGTACGGCGTGTTGCTGGTGTTCCTGAATGTCCTGGTCGAACAGGCCGGCGTCCCGGTGCCTGCCGTGCCTACCCTGGTCGTGGCGGGCGCCCTGGCGGCCAATGGCCAGCTTCCGCTGGCTAGCCTGGTTGGCGCGGCCGTCCTGGCCTGCCTGATCGCCGATGGCGCCTGGTATCTGGCCGGGCGGCGCTATGGCTCGCGCGTGCTGCGCACCATCTGCCGGGTGTCCCTGTCGCCCGATTCCTGCGTGAAACAGTCCGCCGCCCGTTTCGAGCGCTGGCGCGGACGGGTCTTGCTGGTCGCCAAGTTCCTGCCCGGGCTGTCGACGGTGGCACCGCCACTGGTGGGCGCGCTGGGCCTGCGATCGGGGGCGTTTGTGCTGTTCGACACCCTGGGTTCACTGCTGTGGGTCGCTGTGACGGTGGCGGCGGGGTATGCGCTTGCCCCGCAGATCGACCGGGTGCTGCTGGCGATCTCCCAGGCCGGCACCATCGCCCTGCAGACTATGGGCGTGCTGCTGGCGATCTATGTCCTGGTGAAGTGGTGGCAACGACAGCGGCTGATCAGGGCCCTGAGGATGGCACGCATTTCGGTCGAGGAGCTGCAGGCGTCGTATGTCGGCGGCAACAAGCCCGTGGTGGTGGACGTGCGTTCTGCGCTGTCCCGCCAGATGGATGACCGCATCATCCCGGGCGCGGTGCTTGCCGATCTGGCAGGCATCGACCTGGCCGTCCACGACGTGCCGGTCGAGACCGAGCTGGTGCTGTATTGCGCCTGTCCTAACGAGGTGTCGGCTGCCACGGCGGCCAAGGCCTTGATGGCGCAGGGATATCGTCGCGTCCGGCCGCTGTTGGGTGGCCTGGATGCCTGGGAAGCTGCTGGCTATCCGGTCGAACGGCTGCCGGCGGCGCCCGTGGACATGGTGCCGGGCAAGTTCCCGACACAATCAGCAGCGTAATCCGACCCCTGAGTCGCTTCCCATGAGCCGGCAGCCCGGTATCATGCTCCGCCAACAACAATCCCGCCTGTAATTCACTTCAAGTACGGGCGGTCAACACAGGAAGCACTCCATGGCGCGTGGCATCAATAAAGTCATCATCGTCGGCAATCTCGGCGCCGACCCCGAAACCCGCTACACCGGTAATGGCACGGCCATCACCAGCCTGCGCATCGCCACCTCCGAACAGTGGACCGACAAGCAGAGCGGTGAGCGCCAGGAACGCACCGAGTGGCACCGGGTGAAGATCTTCGGCAAGTTGGCCGAAATCGCCGGCGAGTACCTCAAGAAGGGTCGCCAGGTTTATATCGAAGGTTCGCTGCGCACCGACAAGTACACCGACAAGGATGGCGTCGAGCGTTTCAGCACCGACATCATCGCCAACGAAATGCAGATGCTCGGCGGCAACGCCGGTGAAGGTGGCGGCGGCGGTGGTGGCGGTGGCTTCCAGCGTTCGCAGGGTGGTGGTCAGCAGCGCCAGGGTGGTGGTGGCGGTGGTGGCAACTACGGCGGTGGCGGTGGCGGCCAGCGCGGCGGCGGTAACGACTACGGTTCGCGCGGTGGCAACGATTACGGCAACAATCAGCAACAGCGCCAGTCGACTCCGCCGCCGGTCGAGAACAACAGCTTTGATGATGACGATATCCCGTTCTGAGACGTGTCCTGGACTCAGACATTTGTGTTCCGAAAAACCCCCGATTCGTCGGGGGTTTTTTTTCAGATGGCGCCGGAGCCTCGATGCAGAAGCGACTCGATGCCCTTCAGGTAATATGATCCAACGGCCTTATGCGAACACAGGGGGAGCATGTCGGCACGGTTCAAGCGGCTACTGATGGCCGTATCGTTGTTTCTTTTCGTCACCGTCGCCCACGCCCAGGTATCGGCTGGCGATACGCCGCCGGACTATCTCGGCAAAACGCGTCATGGCGACGACATCAACATCAGCGCCATGCACGGAAAGGTGGTGGTGGTGGCGTTCTGGGCATCCTGGTGCACGTACTGCCAGAAGGAATTCCCGGTCCTGGCGAATATCCAGAAGCTTGTCAGTCCCGAGAAACTGCAGGTGGTTGCCGTGAATCAGGATGATCGCGAGACGTTCATCAAGCTGGTCCGCGCGCTCACCAAAGCAACGCCCGATCTTATCTACACGTACGACCCCGGCGAGGTTGGCAAGACCTACGGTACAACGTCCATTCCACGCACCATGCTGGTCGATCGTGACGGCAAGGTGGCGTACGTGCATGTTGGCTACGGCGAGAGCACGCTTGAGTCGCTTGCCGACGAGCTGAATGAACTGCTGGCGAAACCTGCTACCCAAGCGGCAGCGCCTTCGTCCTGACGGCAAAGCGTGTTCCTGGACTTCCGAAAAGTGCTGGCAGGCCCGGATCAGATCGAAAAGAAAGGCCCACGTTTTGCGTGGGCCTTGTTGTTTTCACCGACGGCGCGGAAACCTTACCTGCGCTTCCGTTCGGCCTTGTTGGGGGCGCCGCGATGCGCAGGTTTCTCCGTCTCGTTGTTCAGCGACAAAGCTATCGGCTCCACCGGCGCGCCGATATACCCAACCAGCTTCTGCCGCAGATCATTGATGTCGCCCAGCCGATCCATCACACCGCCCACCTCATGCACGATCGAGGCAGTGAGCAGGCTGAACAGGCTCATGAAAGCACTGTACGTGTGCCACACGCGATCGGCCTCGGCCATCAGTACATGGGGTGTCAGCTCGCGCGCCCAGTAGCACTCCGAATCGGTGATCAGCACCAACGGAATGCCGCGTTTGGACGTTTCCTCCGCTAGCAGGCGGAACTGTCGGAAATAGCGGCGCACGTCGATCAGCACCACGCAGCTGTGTCGCGTGGAGTCCAGAAGCATGTCGATGTAAGCGCCGTCGCTGCCGGAGTTGAAGCTCACGCGCGGCCGCAGTTGCTGGAGCATGGTGGCGAAGGCCATGCCGAGGAAGGCGCCGTGCTGGAAGCTCGCCACCGACACACGGTCGGCGGAAATGAGCAGCTTGGTGATGGCCTTCCATTCCTTGGTGCCAGCCAGCGCGTGAATTTCGGTCAGCGCGCGCATCTCGGCCTGCAGGTGCGCGGAAACCGTGTCCGGGCCACTGGAGTTTTCCGCGATGCGGTACAGCTGGCGCCACGTGCCATCGCCGCGCAGCTCCTCCTTCAGTTCGCCAAAGCCTTCGTAGCCAAGCGTGCGCAAGAAGCGCCCGACGGTCATCGGGCTGACCCCGACGCGCTTGCTCAGTGAGGCGGCCGTTTCGAAAGGCAGGTCGCGCGGGTGTTGCAGGAGGTAACTGGCGATCCTTTGTTCGGACGCAGTGAAGACTTCCCACTGGTCCTTGAGTTTCTGCTGGAAATCCTTCGTCGTCATCGTCTTCCGCTCAGCGTGACGGCATGGCAACCATGCCGGCATTGTCATCCTTTTCCACGTGTCCCAGTCGCAGGGCTACCGCATACAACAACGCCGCGGCGACCAGTGCGACCGCCCCGATCACCACGAAGAACCAGCCGTGCGACAGCGGCGTCCATAGCGTACCGAGCGCGCCGGCCAGCAGGTTGCCGAAGAAGCCGGCGAAGAACCAGGTGGCGATGCTGGTGGCGCGCAGCCCCTCCGGTGCCATGCGACCGAACAGACCCAGTCCCACCGGCAGGATATACAACTCGCCCAACGTGAACATGACGAACCAGGCGACCAGCCAGCCCCAATGCGCGCGCACGCCATGTGCATTCGACCAGCCTGCGACTGCCCCTAGCAGCACATAAGACAGTGCCACCACGGCCGCGCCGAAGGCCATCTTCTTCAGCCAGGGCGTCTCGATCCCGCGCTTGGCCAGGCGCGTCCAGCGCGCCACCAGCAAGGGCGTCGCGGTGAAGACGATCAGTGAATCCAGCGACTGGAACCAGGTCATCGGAATGCTCCAGGTCGCCGTGACCTGGCGATCGATGCCTTCGTCTGCCCACAATGCAATGGTATTGCCGACCTGTTCGTAAGCGCCGCGGAAAATCACCACGATGGCGGCGATGCCAAGCAGAAAGCCCATGCGCTTCAGGATCGAATGATCGTGTTTGGGATGCGGCGCTTCGGCCGTTGCACGCGGCGCTTCGGGCGGCAGATGCTTGCTGCCGGCGAGATAGATCACCAGCGACACCACCATGCCGATACCCGCGGCGGCAAAGCCGTAGTGCCAGCCCAAAGCTTCGCCCAGGGTGCCGCACACGAGCGGCGCGAGAAAGGCGCCGAGATTGATGCCAACGTAATACACGTTGTAGGCCGTCTTGCTGCGCGGATCGCCGTGGCGGTAAAGGCCTTCGATCTGGCTGGCGAGGCTGGGAAGGAAAAGCCCGTTACCCAAGGCAATCGTCGCGAGGGCCGGGTAGAACAGCGACTCCGACGCCATCATGAAATGGCCCAGGGCCATTGTGGCGCCACCAATGATCACGGCGTTGCGCTTGCCCAGCCAGCGGTCGGCGACGATGCCACCGAACACCGGTGTGAAGTACACGAATGCCGCGTAGGTACCGTAGATCAGCGACGCATGATCCTGCGCGATATCCAGCCGCTTGGTCATGTAGTAGACCAGCAGGGCCCGCATACCGAAGAACGAGAACATCTCCCACATCTCGGTAAGAAACAGCACGGTGAGGCCGATGGGATGGCCGAACCAGTTGCGTTCCCGGGGCCCTGCGACAGTCGTGGTCATGCGTTGCCTTTGCTCAAAGAGGAATCAGGCCGCTACCGGCCCGCCCCAGACAGTTTCCGGACACCAGATGTGGCCGTCGTGGTAGCTCACGGCAGGCGTGCGGTCTGCCGAAAGATAGATCGGTCCGTCCAGATCCACCACTGTGCACAGCGAGCCGATGACGAAACCCGGTGCCATGGACCAGGACGAGCCGCCCATATTGCCCACCATCAGCTTGAAACCCATCTCCTGCGCCTTGTGCGCGAGGATCAGCGCTTCGGTCAGGCCGCCACATTTGTCCAGCTTGATATTGATGACCTGGGCGCGGCCGACGGCCAGGCCGAGATCACGGTGGTCCTGGATGCTCTCGTCCAGCGCAATCGGAATCGGGCAGTCCAGGCCATCGAGCCAGTCTTCCTTGCCCACCGGAAAGGGCTGCTCGACCACGGCCACGCGGGCTTCCACGAAGGCCGGCAAGACGCTCGCCAGTGTTTCGCGGGTAAAGCCCTGGTTGGCGTCGATCATCATCCACGCATCGGGGCAGGCGGCCCGCACGGCACGAACGCGTTCGGCGTTCAGGGCGTCGTCGGTCAGCTTCAGCTTGATCGCGCGGACGCCTTCGAAACCGCGCGCTTCGGTCGCCATCACCTCCGGCTCGTCCGCACCCAGCGTGAACGTGGTCAGCAAGGGGCGGGGCGGTTCCATGCCGGCGAGCTGCCATACCGGCATGTCGCGTTGCTTGGCTTCCAGATCCCACAGGGCCGCATCAATGGCATGCCTGGCGCCACCGGGGGGAAGGAGCTCGAGGAGCTCCTTCCGGGTGATGCCATGCTCGAGGGTGGGGCGCAGGGCCTCCACCTGTTCGAGCATCGTGTACGGCGTGTCGTGCTTGTAGTACACACCCAACGCTTCACCGACACCGACGTGCGTGCCATCCTGCAGTTTCACGACCAGCAGGTCGTTGTGCGTGAAGGTGTAGCCGGTGATATGGAACGGATGGATCAGAGGAACCTTTTCGACATGTGCGCTGAGCTTCATGGTGTCCTCGATCAGAAGCGCACGTTGAAGCTGATCATGCCGAACACCACGATCACCCAGGCCAGGTAAAGCGCCGCGATCGCAAGCAGGATCTCGCCGATGCGCACCCACTTGCTGCGACGGGCCGGGTGCAGCGTACGAACCGTATGCACCACGATGGCGATGACGCCGAGCAGCGCGATGACGCACAACACATACAGCAGCAGCATCCACGGCGCGGCCGTGCCGTGAAGCATCAGGTTCTCGTTGGCGGACGTGGCGGCGATCAGTGCAAACCAGCCCACCACACCCACCGCCAGGCTCACGGCGCCCAGGCGCGACAGCAGGCGCGAACGACGCAGTTCCTGCGGCAGGTCCAGTGTGCTGCGGTAGTGACGACGCATCCACCAGCCCGCAAACCAGACGATCAGTGCAGCGAAGACCACCAGCAGCGACAAGCCACCCCACTGCAGGACCGTGCCCATGCTCCTTGCGTTGGAGACGCGCTGGAACAGTTCCACGCCCGGGATGAAGTCGGTGGCGAAGTGGCGGATGCTGCCATCTTCGTTGACGACGAAGTTGAGGCTGTTCTTGCCGTTCACTTCGCGGTACTGCAGCGGACCCACTTCGCGCCAATGCAGCGGCTTGCCGGCGTAGTCGACGAACATCGGCACGGAGATCTCGCCGTTCTCATCGGCCGACACCTTGATCTGGGTCAGCAGGTAAAGCATGCGCAGCGCACTTTCATTGCGACGGCTGACTTCGTATGTGCCCACCACGCGCGCGGCATCGGCCTTCGCGGTGGAGAGCGTCGGCTGCTCGGGCGCGGCCTGCGGGAAATAGCGATCCAGGAATGCATGGAAGATCGCCGTACGCACCATCAGGACGCCACCGCCTTCGTGGCTGCCGGCGCTGTTGAACGACATGAAGACGCCGACGTTCTTGTCGAGCAGCAGGTGCAGGTCGGTATGGAAGACGACCGTGTCACCGCCATGGCCGATGATGCGAAGGCCGTTGCGGTCTTCCTGGTAGAAGCCCAGCGCAAAGCCGGGCAGACCCGGTGCGGCGGTGTACTGCGGGCTGTGCATCTCGATGGCGGTCTTGTCATTGAGAATGCGCTTGCCGTCGTACTGGCCGTTCTGCAGGTGCGCAATCATGAAGTGCGCCATGTCCACGGCCGAGCTGGCCTGCGAGCCGGCCGGTGCCGGGTTCACGAACTCGAACGGCTGCGGCTTGCCATCGGAGGCGCTCTTGTACGCCTTGGACATTAGTGGCGCGAGATCGGCCGGCAGCGGCTGATCGAACGACGAATGCTTCATGTCCAGCGGATCGTAGATGTGGTGCTTGATGTAGGCGTTGAATTCCTCGCCCGACACGCGCTGCACGATATAGCCGGCCAGGCCGCAACCGTAGTTGGAGTAGGCCACCACTTCGCCCGGCGCAAAGATGCGGGCCGGAATATGCGTCTTGAGGTACTTCTCCAGGCCCACTTCGTCTGCGGTGGCCGGCAGCAAGCCGCGCGCCACTTCCTCGAAGCCGCCGGTATGCGTCATCAGATGGCGCAGCGTGACCGGCTTGCCGTTGTACGGCGGAATCTTGAAGTCGAGGTATTCGTTGACGTCTTTGTCCAGATCCAGCTTGCCTTGCTCGACCTGCTGCATCACCGCCGTCCAGGTGAAGAGCTTGGACGTGGAGCCGGTGCGGAACAGCGTGTCGTCCGGCGAAACCGGCGTGCGCTTTTCAAGATCCGAATAGCCGAATCCCTTGGCGTAGATGATCTGGCCATCCTTCACCACGGAAATCACGCCACCGGCGATATCGCTGCGGCGAATGGCGAACGGCACCATGCCGTCAAAGAACGTGGTCAGGTCTTCGCGGGTCAGCTCCGGCGTCGTGGCGACGTTGCTGACCGGTGCCGGTGCATTGGTGGACGTGGCCGGTGCGGGAATGGGTGTGGGCACGGTCGGTGTCTGCGCGATGGCGGTGCTCGCGGCCAGTGCCGCGAACAGTGCCACCCAGCGCTTGGAGAAGCGGTTCATGCAATCACTCCTGAAAGAAGGGCGAGCTTAGAAATCAACGCTGGCGGAAATGCCGATCGTGCGCGGTGTCTGGTACGACGCCTGGTAAGGACTGGCCGTCGGATCAAGCGTCAGAGCGGCTGTGGACGTGATGCCGCGCTGGTTGGTCAGGTTCTTCGCGTACAGCGTGACCGTCCAGTTCGCACGGTTGACGCCTGCTTGCAGGCCGATGTTGCTATAGCTCGGCAGGTGGATGCGTGGCGACGGCACGGCGTTGAAGTCCGACTCGCGCGAGCCGACGTAGCTGTAGTTGCCGCCGACGAAACCGGACCAGCCTTCACCGAGCGGGAAGTTGTAGTCCACGCCCAGGTTGCCGTTCCACTTCGGCACGTAAGGGAGCGTGTCGCCCTTGTAACCGTACAGACCACCCGGCGGTGTGTCGGCCTTGAGTTCGGCCTTGGTGTACGTCGCGTTCGCCCAAAGCGTCAGGCCCGCGACCGGCGAGTAACGCCAGCTCGCTTCCAGGCCTTCGCTCGAAGCCTTGCCGCCGTTGCCGAGGAAGCTGAAGCCGCCCGTCGACGTGGTGAGCTGCACCTGTTTCCAGTCGATGTAGAAGGCCGCCAGCTCCACGCTCATGCGGTGTTCGAGGAACAGCGATTTCAGGCCGAGCTCGTAGCTGGTGAGCTTGTCGGGACCGAAGCTCAGCGGTGCCCCCAGCCCCGGCGGCACGCCGACGTTCGGGCCGCCCGGACGGAAGCCGGATGCGATGCGCAGATACGTCATCGTGTCTGGCGTGATCTTGTAGCTCGGGCTGAAAAGATATGTCGTTGGGTGATCCTTGCTGCGCGTCTGGAAGTCGCTCGGTCCCGTCAGCGCACCGTCGCCCGTCTGCTTGTAGGTCGTGTCATCACTGCTGTAGCGGGCGCCGACCTGCACGCTGAGTTTGTCCGTGGCATGCCAGGTCAGGTCGCCATAGCCGGCCCATTCGGTGAACTTGGCCGGACCGATGGCGAGGCTGGCAAGCGTGGGCAGCGCAATGGGCGTGCCGGTCAGGGCGTCGAACGACATGACGTCCTGGGTGTCGGTGGTTTTTTCCTGCGTGTAGAACACGCCGACTCGCCATTCCCACGCCTGGTCCGTCGGCGACTGCAGGCGCAGTTCCTGGGTGGTCTTGTTCAGTGCGATGCGCTGGGCGATGGAATAGCCGCCGTTATCGATGCCGAAGGCCGGGTTGAGCAGCGGGCCATAGGCCTGGGTGGCGTCGACGTTTTCGTTGAGTCGCAGGGTGCCGTAGCTCGTGGTGGAAACCAGTTTGGCCCAGCCGAAGTCACCGTTGATCGACAAGTCGTACAGGCGGTATTTCAGCTTGAACAGGCCGGTGCCGGCGGCGCGCCACTGCTTGTCGTCGCCATAGATCGGACGCAACGTGTTCGGGTCGACATCGACGCCACCGTTGCCGATGCCATCGCTGTTGAGGTTTTGCGCCAACGCGGAGAGACGGACGTTCCACATGGCGTTGGGCGTCCACAGCAACTGCGCGCGCCCACCATCGACCTTGACCTCGTTGACCTCTTTGTCACCGGTGTTGACGTTGTCGATGTAGCCCGGGTCAGTGCGGCTGTAGGCATTCACGCGCAAGGCCAGCTGATCCTTGATCAACGGGACGTTGCCCATGGCACGCACGCCAAAACCGTTGCCGCCGCCATCGACGCTGCTGGCGTCGGCGCTGAGCCGGCCACTGGCCTGCGTGGCATCCGGTGGCGTGGAGACGAACTTCACCAGGCCACCGAGAGTGTTCGAGCCATACAGCGTGCCCTGCGGGCCGCGCAGAACCTCGATGCGCTGCAGGTCGCTGGGGTCGATGTCCGGCGTCAGCACGCTGCCGGCCGAATAGACCGTGCTTGAGCCGTACGGCGAATCGTCGATGTACGTTCCCACCGTGGCGTTGGGCTGGCCGCTGCCAGAGGTGATGCCGCGCAGCACCAGCTGGGTCTGGCCTTCACCGCTGGAGATGAAGTTCATGCCCGGAATCTGCGTGGCGTAGTCGGCGAAATTCACCGCATGCTGGCGCTCCAGCTGCGTATCCGACATCACCGACACCGCCATGGGCACGTCCTGCAAGCGCTCGCTGCGCTTGTTGGCGCTGACCATCACCGTGCCCAGTTCCACGGGTTTCTTGTCAGGCGACGTGGACGTTTTCGCGTCCGTCGACTGGGTGGTTTGCGCCTGCCCCTGGGCGCTGGTGGCTGCTTCGTCGCCGTCGCCCGGATAGGCATGGGCGGCGAGCGGTCCCATCAGGACCACGGCGATGGCAGTACAGATATGACGGCGAACGAACGGCGAACGAACGTTATTCACGACACCTCCCCCCGGAGATAGTGACAAGCCTTTCTCCATTGGTAGCACGCTACCATTTGGTAGGTCAATGGTAGGTAGCTATCAGTTATCGATCCGGGCCGGGGTCACGGTGGTGGGTCACTTGGCCGCGGCAAGGGGCGACAGTAGGCTGGGGCGAACAAGGGGGGAGCCATGGCTGATCGGTACGACGGATGGCGCCGGATGGCGGCTGTGGCGGGGCTGTCCGCGTGGATGCCGCTTATGGTGCATGCGGCGGAGCCCAGGCCCTCCTGCAGCAAGGAATGGATGGACGCCGTCTTTGCCCACATGGACAGGGTCGAAAGCGACGCCCGGAAAGACGGGAATCATGGCTTTCCCGAGTTTCGCGCGTACAACGCGTGCCGCCGGGCGCACGGCCTGCCGCCAGAGCCATCCTTCGACCACGCTCTTGCCTTGTTCTCATTGGCCGAGCGGTACCACTTCGACGTCGAGGCGAGGATTCAGGCGCACTGGGAACGGCCACGTTCCGTCGCCCATCGGGACTGTCGGGTGCGAATCCAGCAGCTTCCTGGCGGCGAGGTCATGCGCACCGAGTTCGATGCGGGCTGCCCCTACAACGAAGCCGAACGCCAATCCCTTGTCAGGGCCGTGCAAAGCGGCAGCCCGATGCCGTATGCCGGCTATGAATCCATTTTTCAGCGCGTCGTGGAAATCACCGTGCACGGCGACGACCCGATCCCGGGCATCCTGTAACGGGTGCATGGCAGTCCTTGCCAGGAGAACTCACCGTGTCCAACCGATGGCGCAGATCATTGCAGTTAGTCGTCGTGGCCTTGCTCATGGGTGCCAGCGGTGGATTCGGCTATTACGAGGGTATCGGGAAGGGTGCTGCCATCGCCGGCTATCTGGACAGCCAGAATCGAGTCGCCAATGCGATCAGCGATGTCCATTATTCGACGGAGGCCCTGCAGAAGAACGACCCAGGGCGGCTCAAGACCCAGGTATCCATTAACCTGCGGTTGGCTCTGTGGTCCCTGGCGGCAGAATCGCCGAACGGCACGGCACCCGCCTGCACGGATAAAGAGCGCGAAAGCCTGAGTGAGGCGGCCCACTACATTGCAGCCCATCCCGACCCGAAGCTCTTCGGCGATCCACCGATTGCGCGCGGCTTGCTCTATTGCAGCAGCCATCGGGGCTAAACCCAAACGCGGCGTCATTCGTTAACATCGCCCGAGCTTCGACGAGTCAGGGGACTCCTTTCATGCAAAAGATTGCCGTGTCGCGGACGGGCGCGTCGGTGGGTGAGTTGTTGCTTGGCGCGTTGCGCTACCCCTTGCGAGGCACGGCACTGGTGACGTGCCTGATTCTGGCGGGCGTCTATCTGGCAACGGCCCTTCCTGGCCTGCTCGGCCGACTGGTGGCCCTGGCGTTCTGGGTAATGTTGTGGCGTTACGGCGCAGCCTGCCTGCTGCATGCGGCCAACGGCTATGCCGACCCGCCGGGCATGGGCGTCGAAGAAAGCACGCGCGTGGGCGTGATCCTGACCGTGATCCACCTCGTGGTCGTTGCCTGCGCGACGGCCGGCGTGGTCTACAACATCCCATCGATGGTGGTGCTTGCCATGGTGCTGGGCTTTGCGTTGCCGGCCATCGACATGTCGCTGGCCTTCGACGGGGATCTTGCCACAGCGCTGAATCCCGTCACCTGGTGGCGAACGATGGGGCGCTTCGGCTTCCACTACTTCATTCCGCTGGGTTTGAACCTGCTGACCTTTGCGCTTGTGGTGCTGGTGTCGACGTGGATGCGCCTGCACTTGCCGGCAGTGCTGGCATTGCCGCTATACGGTTATGCCGTCGCTTGCCTGGTCATCATGAATTTCCAGCTGATGGGAGCGATGGTGCACGAGCAGCACGAAGATCTTGGGATGCAGCCGGAGGCGGCCGTCATAGCCCAACGCAGCGGGCAGGATGCCGACGATCTTTTTGTGGTGCGGATGGATCAATTGGCGGAGACCGACCCCGAGGCCGCGCTCGACCAGTTCGTCGCGCGCCTGCAACATCGCGCGGCACCCGCGACCATCCATCGCGCCTACCGGGATCTGATGCGCAAGCGGGGCATGCGTGAAGGATTGATGGTGCACGGGCAGGTCTGGATCGCTGCGCTGGTGGCGAATGCGGAGGAACGGCGCGCGTTGGGTGTCGTGCAGGAATGCCTTGAACTCGATGCGTCGTTTATCCCGGATGATCCGGTGACGGCGCTGCCGCTGATCGATCTGGCCTCGCGCATCGGCATGTCACAGCTGGCGCTCCAGATGTCACGCAGCTATCTCCGGCAGTGGCCCCATTCGCCGGAAACGCCGCGGGTGGGATTGCTGGCAGCACGCCTGCTTGGCGATCAACCCAATCGCGGCACGGAAGGCGTGGTGTTGCTGGGCAAGCTGATGCGCGCGTTTCCGGAGGACCCCTTGCGGCCGGATATGGAAGCGCTGGCCAAGCGCCTGTCGGGCTGACATCCCCAAAAGAAAACCCCGGATCGCTCCGGGGTTTTCTGCATCAGGGCGTGCCGCCGGCCCGGATGAGTTCCATCACTTCGTAGCAGGCGCCCATCGTGTGGTAGTCGGTCTTGCCGGCGGGACTCTTCTCGTCGCTGTACTTGCGGTTATCCACCGTGAGGATGCGATACCACGCTCCGTGCTGGTGGTCGACGAAATGCTTCCACGAGTACTCCCAAAGCTTTTCATACCAGGCGTCGTACTTCGCCTGGCCCGTGCGCGCATGGAGCAGGGCGGCAGCGGCAAGCGACTCGGCCTGCACCCAGAAGTACTTGTCGTCATCGCAGACCTTGCCATCGGGCGCGAAGCCGTAGGCCATGCCGCCATGCAAGTCGTCCCATGAACGCTCGAGCGCGGTGTCGAACAGATGCATGGCCGTAGGCACGATCCAGGGCTCCTCGCGATTGCGTTCGAGCAGGAGCGGCTCGAGGATCATCAGAAGTTTCGCCCATTCCGTCTGGTGACCGGGCTGGAATCCCCAGGGGCGGAACAGGTGCTTGGGATCGTCGAGGTGGTAATTCCAGTCGACGTTCCACTGGGTGTCATAGTGCTCCCACACCAGGCCGTTGGCCTTGGCGGCCTGGCGGCGCGTCATGTGATCGGCCAGGGTCAGCGCGCGATCCAGGAAGTACGGCTCGTCGCTGGCCTGGTACGCCGCCAGCATCGCTTCGCACATGTGCATGTTGGCGTTCTGGCCGCGGTAGCCGGAGAAGTTCCAGTGTTCGTCGGCCTCATCGCGGTAAAGCCCGGCGTCCGCATCCCAGTAACGCAGCTCAAGCAGGTCCCAGGTTTCATCCATCCAGGCCCGCGCTTCCGTGATGCCCGCCTTCAACGCAGTCGAATAGGCGAGCAGGACGAAGGCGACGCCGTAGCAGTGGTTGGTGCGGTCCTCCTGCTTGCCGTCGCGAATGGTCCAGGCATAACCGCCGGTCTCGGCGTTGCGGTGAACTTCGCGCAGGTAACGCAGGCCGTGGCGCGCAGCGGCGAGGTATTCCGCGTTGCCGAATTCGCGTGACGCCATCGCGTAGTTGAAGACGAAGCGCGTGCTGCTGACGAGATGGCGATGGCCGTGGTCGTAGATCGAGCCATCATCCCTGAAATAGTGGAAGAAGCCGCCGTCGGGATCGATGCAATGCGGATGATAGAAAGCCATCGTCCGCTCGATATGCTCGCGCAGGAACGTGATGGTGCGAAAGGCGGGGAGCGAGGCGTCGGTCATGCCTGGGTATCCATGAAAGCAAGTACTTCCGTCTCGTTAGGCATGGCCGCAAAGGAGCCCAGGCGAGTGACGGTGAGGGCGCCGCACGCAGCGGCGAAGCGCAGCATGGCGTGCAGGCGCGGCATTTCGGCGACAAGGCGATCGAGTTGGTCGGCGCGGTTCTCCTGTGCAGCCAGACCGTGCAGCAGGCCACCCACGAAGGCATCGCCCGCCGCGGTGCTGTCGACCGTCGGCACGTGGTACACCGGCATTTCGCCTTCCGCGTCAGGATGGAACCAGCGCAAGGCACGCGCGCCATCCGTGACGATGAGCAAACGCGCGCGGCCCTGCCACAGGCGTTCAAGCACGGCATCCTGGTCTCCTTGTGCGAGCCAGTGGAGTTCCTCGGCGCTGAGCTTCACCACGTCTGCCAGCAGCAGCGCCGGCCACACGAGCGGGCGCGCATCGACGTCTGTTGGCCACAACGCTGGCCGCAAGTTGAGGTCGAAACTCACCCACGCACCGGCCGCATGCGCACGCCGCATGCCTTCGCGCGTGGTCTCGGCGAGCTGGGCGTCCGTCATGCTGTTGGAGCAGACGTGGAAAACCGCTGCCTGGCGGAAGCTTTCGTCGTTGAAATGCTCTGGCCGGAACAGCAGGTCGGCCGACGGCGGACGATAAAAGGTAAAACTGCGTTCACCATGTGCATCCAGTGCGACGAAGGCGAGGGCGGTGTTGGCTTCATCGGTGCGCGCAACGGCCGACGTATCGACCCCGGCGTCGCCCAGACTGTGCAGCAGCATGTCGCCGAACAGATCCTTGCCCAGCATGCCGGCAAAGGCGGCCCTGCCGCCCAGGCGCGCGACGGCCACGGCGACGTTCGCCGGCGCGCCGCCAGCGAAAGGGATGAAGCTGCGCGGGAAGCCGTGGTTGTCGCGGCCCTCGCTGTGGAAGTCGATCAGTGCTTCGCCGAAGCACAGGATATTGCGTGACATAACGATCTCAGTGAGGTGTTGCCGAACGGATCAACGAACCGCGCAAGCCATAGAAAATGATGTAGCCGTAACAAAGCAGGGGAAGCACGAAGGCGTGCTGGACGCCCACCTGATCGGCGATCGCGCCCTGCACATAGGGCAGCAGGCCGCCGCCGACGATCGCCATGATCAGCAGGCTCGATGCCTTGCCGGTCAGCGGACCCAGGCGTTCGATACCCAGCGCGAAAATCGTCGGGAACATGATCGAGTTGAACAGGCCCACGGCGATAACGCTGTACATGGCGACGTGGCCATGGGTGAGGATGGTGGTGACAAGCAGCAGGGCCGCGGCACCGGCGAACTGCGCCAGCAGGCGGCGCGGGTTGGCGCGTACCAGCAGGCCGGCACCGATGATGCGGCCCACCATGGCGCCACCCCAGTACAGCGCGACGTACTTCGACGCGTCGCGCTCGGTCATGTTTCCAATCTCGGGGAGCGAGAAGTAGTTGACCAGGAAACTGCCGATGGAAACCTCGGCACCGACATAGAAGAAAATCGCCAGCACGCCGAAAAAGACGTGCGGGTGGCTCAGTGCTTCGCGCAACGTGTGGTGCTTGTGGTCGGCCTTTTCGGTCGCTTCGGTTAAGGCCGGAAGGCGAAAGAGCCAGACGAAAACGGCAAGCAGGAACAGCACGATGGCCAGCAGCAGATAGGGACCTTGCACGGACTGCGCCTGCTCGGCGCGATAGGCGATCTGTTCGGCGGCAGGCATGGCATCGACGTCCGCACTCGACTTCACCGCCTCGGCCAGGATCAGCATGCCGCCGAAGAGCGGCGCCAGTGTCGTGCCCAGCGAGTTCAGTGCCTGCGCCAGCGTCAATCGGCTGGAGCTGGTGCGTTCGGGACCAAGCAGCGCAACGTAGGGATTGGCGGCGACCTGCAGCACGGTGATGCCCGTTGCCAGCACGAACAGCGCGAACAGGAACACGTAGTAGTTGTGCACCTGCGCCGCCGGCCAGAACAGCACGGCGCCCAGTCCGGCAATCGCCAGTCCCGCCACGATGCCGTTCTTGTAACCCAGGCGCTGCACCAGCCAGCCTGCCGGCAGGGACATCAGGAAATACGTGCCGAAGAACGTCGACTGCACCAGCATGGCCCGTGCGTAGTTCAGATCGAACACGGACTTGAGGTGAGGGATCAGGATGTCATTGAGGCAGGTGAGAAAGCCCCACATGAAAAAGATCGTGGTGGCGACACCCATCGCCACGGGGTAATCCGTGTAGCGCTCGTGGGCGGTACCGTCGGTCGGGCGCGACGTGTCGGCAGGCGGTGCAGCAAAGGCCATGTCGTGTTCCTAGTGGAGGTCAGGAGCGTGGCGGGTGAGCGCTGCTTTCGCGGATCACCAGCGTCACCGGCGCCACCGTGGTGGTGGCATCGGCTTGCGGATTGCGCAGGCGCGCGAGAAGGATCTGCGCCGCCTGTCGTCCGCGTGCGCGCGGATCAGTGGCCAGCGTAGTAAGTGGCGGCGTGCTGAAAGCGGCTTCCGCAACGTCGTCAAAGCCGGTGATGGCGAAGTCCTCGCCTGGTTTGATGCCGCGCTGGTTGAGGCCCAGCATCAGGCCCAGCGCGACGGCGTCGTTGTAGCAGACAGCCGCCGTGGGCGCAGCGTCATGCGCGAACAGTTGCTCGGTTGCGCGCGCCGCATCCATGCGCGTGGGCGCGGTTTCGACGCGCCAGTGCGGCAGTACGTCGACGCCGGCTTCGTGCATCGCTTCTCGGTAGCCGTCCAAACGCTGGTGCACCGAGCTCGAATCGTCATGGCCGCCGAAGAAAGCGATGCGTCGATGGCCTTGCTCCAGCAGATGCTGGGTGGCCAGCTTCGCGCCGCGCTGGTTATCCAGCATCAGGCGATCCCAGTGGGCGTATTCGGGCAGGCTGCCGCCGAGCTCGCGGTTGAACAGCAGGACCGGTGTTTGCGTGCCGACGGCGGCAAGCACGTGCCGCGCATCACTGCCTTCGGCGGGCGAAAGAATGATGCCGCCGGGCCCGTGCTCGATCAGCGAGCCGAGCACCGCCTGTTCGCGTTCGGCCGACTCGCCCGTGTTGCCGAGCAGGGTGACGAACTCGCCTTCGGCCAGCACTTCGTCCACGCCGGCCGCGAATTCCGCGAAGAACGGGTTGGCCAGGTCATTCAGCACCAGGGCCACGCTGGAGGACGTGCGGCGCCGCAGGTTGGCAGCGGCACGGTTGTAGACGTAGCCTTGACGACGCAGCTCGTCCTCCACGCGTGCCCGCGTGTTCTTGTTGACGAGGGGGCTGCCGCGCAACACCAGTGACACGGTGGCCCGCGATACGCCGCAACCGGCGGCGATGTCGTTCAAAGTGATCTTTCGTCGAATGGAAGCGCTGCTTTCCATGGCGGCCCTGAGGTTGTTTGGAACGATCTAAAAGTAGTCGATCCGCGCCAGATAGTGATCTCGCACCGCAGCATGCAGTGCCTGGGCTGGCGGTGCTAGCGTATGGCATTTGGAACGATCTAAACAGGTCTGGGGAGAAATGCTGATGGGGAAGATCCGAGCAAGCGCCTGGCTGCCCGCCGCGCTGTTGGCCGCCTTGTGCACTTCCGCTGGCGCCGTGCCGGCGAAAAGCGGCAACGCCGCGGACGTGGATCCGCGCATTGGCACGGGAGGCGATGGCCACACGTTCCCTGGCGCCACGGTGCCTTTTGGCATGATCCAGCTCTCTCCCGACACGGCGATGCCCGACTTCAAGCACGCCTACAAATGGGCTGCCGGCTACCAGTACGGTGACAGCAGCATCCTGGGTTTCTCCCACACCCACTTTTCCGGCTCGGGCCATTCGGACCTGGGCGATGTGCTGGTGATGCCCATCGCCGGCGACGTCCGCCTCGAACCGGGTGACCCCGCCAAGCCCGGCAGTGGCTATCGCTCCGGCTTCAGTCACGACTCGGAGCGGGTCGAGGCCGGGTATTACGCCGTGACCCTCAGTGAATATGGCGTGCGTGCCGAACTCACGGCCGGACGCCGTGTCGGATGGCACCGCTACACCTACCCGGCCGGCAAGCCGGCGCATGTCCTGCTGGACCTGCGCCCGAGCATTTATGACTACCCCGGCAAGGTGCTTTGGTCGAACCTGAGGGTGCACGAGGACGGCACCATCACCGGCTGCCGCCAGACGCGCGGCTGGGCCCCGGGTCGGGAGCTGTGCTTCGCCATGCGCTTCTCGCAGCCGATGACCTCGCGCCAGATCCTCAATCGCGAAACCAACGTGTCCTACAAAGGCTTCAAGGGTCCGGGCAACCAGGCCGAAGACAGCGATGCGCAGCAGGGGCGGGCGCTGGTGGGCGTCTTTGATTTCGGTGCGCTGAAAAAGCCGCTGGAGGTGAAGGTCGCCATTTCCCCCGTCAGTGAAGCCAACGCCGTCGCCAACCTCGACAGCGATGGCAAGGGCTGGGACTTCGACGCGCGTCGGGCCGAGGCGCGCAAGGCCTGGGACGACGTGCTCTCGGTGGTCGATATCGATGCACCCAAGGCGCAGCGGACCAGTTTCTATACTTCGCTGTACCACGCCATGCTCTCACCGACCCTGAGCATGGACGTCAATGGCGAATACCGCGGCCCCGACAACAACGTGCATCGCGCGGAGGGCTTCGATTTCCATTCGACGTGGTCACTGTGGGACGTGTACCGCGCGCAGCAGCCGCTGATGGTGTTGCTGCAGCCTGATCGCAGCGTGCACTTCATCAAGTCGCTGATCGCCGCGCGTGAGGCCAGCCCCTTCGGCATCCTGCCGGTATGGGCATACCAGGGCCTGGAGACGTGGTGCATGATCGGCTACCACGCCGTGCCCGTGATTGCCGACGCCTACATCAAGGGCATCCGCGGCTTCGACGCCGACGCGGCGATGAAGGCCATGGTCGCCAGTGCCACCTACGCACCGTACGGCGGACTTGGCGACTACATGAAGCTCGGCTACGTGCCGATCGACAAAGAGCCTGAAGGCGCCTCCAAAACCCTTGAATACGCCTACGACGACTGGTCCATCGCGCAGATGGCCAAGGCCATGGGCAAGGACGACGTGGCGCAGGCCTTTGGCAAGCGTGCGACCAACTGGCGCAACGCTTACGACGAAAAGACCGGCTTCATGCGCGCGCGCAAGACCGACGGCAGCTTCCGTGAACCGTTTGATCCGGATGCCGCCGGCTATGGCAGCGATTACACCGAAGGCAATGCCTGGCAGTACTCCTGGTATGTGCCGCAGGACGTTGCCGGCCTGATTGGCGCCATGGGCGGGGACCAGGCGTTCACTGCCAAGCTGGACAGCGTGTTCGACGCCAAGGTGGATAAGTCCCACTTTGCCCATGTCGAAGATATTACGGGCCTGATCGGCTGGTACGCACACGGTAACGAGCCGAGTCACCACCTGGCTTATCTCTACGACTACGCCGGGGCCGCCTGGAAAACCCAGGCCCGCCTGAAGCAGATCATGGACAGCCAGTACGCCCCGCGTCCGGACGGACTGGCCGGCAACGATGACCTGGGCCAGATGTCGGCCTGGTATGTCTTCACGGCGCTGGGTTTCTACCCTGTGACCCCGGCCAGCGACGAGTACGCGATCGGCCGGCCGTTCGTGAAGAGGGCCGCCCTGCACCTGGCCAACGGCAAGACCTTCACGGTCACGGCTGCCCCGCTGGATGACGCGCACCCCTACGTGGGCAGCGTCACCCTCAACGGCAAGCCGTTGGATCGGGTCTTTCTGCGACACGGCGAGATCCTGGCCGGTGGCGAGCTGCACTTCACCATGCAGGCGCAGCCGGGGAAGGCCTGGGGTGTCAGTGAAGGCTCACGCCCAGCCTCGACCAGTTCCTATAAACGCTAAGAAGGATTCCCGACTTGATCTGTCGGGTGGCGAGCATGGGAGGATTCTGTAACCATGCTTCGCATGCAGCATGCTTCACGGAAAGCTCCGCCTGTCACCCGGCCCCGTATGCGGGACCGGGTGGCCCTGCGTTGGCGCCTCGGCGGGCTACTGTTCGCCGTGCTCGTCATCGTGGCCTTGCCCTTCATGGTGACCCGCAGCGGGTCTCGTGACGCCATTGCCGCCAATGAGCGCGTCACGCATTCCTCCGAAGTCAAATCGCTGACCTATCGCATCGCCTACGTCACCCGTGACAGCGAAGCGGCGATGTACCGCCTGATGGACGGCGCCGACGACGCGCAGACCAAGGAGCGCGCCACCCGGGCCACCAAGGAAGTCCCGGTGATGCTCAACCAGCTGCGCAACATGACGCTGGACAGCGCCGACCAGCAGGCGCGCATCGGTGCCCTCAGCAGCACGGTCAGCGGGCGCCTGGCCCTGATGGAGCAGGCGGTGATGCGCCTGAAGGTCGGCGACAAGGAAGGTGCCACCGACGCCTTGCGCGATTCGGTGTCGCTGTTCCAGATGGACTCGCTGATCGACGGCATCGTCCAAAGCGAAGACACCACCCTGTCCTCGCGGCGCGGAGAAGCGAAAAGCGCCTCGTTCAACAGCAGCCTGGTGCTGTCGATTACCGCGGCCGCGCAGATCATCCTGCTGGGCATCGTGGTGATCGTCTCCGAGCGCCAGATCAGTCGTCGCCTGATGGCCGAAGAGCGCGCCGGCCAGGCCGTGCAGCGTTCGCAGATGATCGTGCAGGCCGTGCGCGAGCCGATCGCCCTGCTCGACACCAAGCTGTGCACCTTGCTGGTCAATGCCGCGTTTAGCGAGCTCTATGGATTGCTGCCCGGACATCGCCAGTCGATGGCCCTGGTGGAAATCGGCGAAGGGGCATGGCGTGACAGCGCGCTGCTGCAGCGACTCAATGATGTCCTGCTGCTCGACCGCGAATTGTGGGATTACGAACTGATCCAGCGCACGGTCGATGGCGTGGATCGCCACGTGGTGATCAACGCCCGCCGCTTGCAGCAGGGGGATGGTGGCGAGCCGGTGCTGTTGTTGACCGTCAGCGATGTGACCGCGCGCGCGCTGGTGGAGCAGCAGGTCAAGGAACTCAATCGCCAGCTCGAAGGCAAGGTCGCGCAGATCTCCGACGTGAACCGCGAGCTGGAGGCTTTCAGCTATTCGGTATCGCACGATCTTCGGGCGCCCCTGCGCCATATCGCCGGATTTGCCAACAAGCTCGAACAGCACCTGGGTGCCGGCGCCGACGAAAAGACGAGCCACTACATCAGCGTCATCAACGACGCGGCCAAGCGCATGGGCCTGCTGATTGAGGACCTGCTGGTGTTCTCACGCCTGGGTCGCGGCGCCTTGCGCCTGCAGCCGGTGGACATGCAGTCCCTGGCGGAAGAGGCGCGCGTCCTTGCTGAATCGGATGTGCAGAACCGCCGCATCATGTGGACCATCGCGCCGCTGCCCATCGTCATCGGCGACGAAAACATGTTGCGCACGGTCTGGCAGAACCTGCTGGGCAACGCGGTGAAATACACGGGCCACAGCGACGTGGCGCGCATCAACGTGGAAGTCCATCGCAGCACCAATGGCGACTACGAGTTTGTGGTGAGCGACAACGGCGCCGGCTTTGACATGCAATACGCCGGCAAGCTGTTTGGCGTGTTCCAACGACTGCACCGGGCATCGGAATTCCCGGGCAATGGCATCGGTTTGGCCAACGTGAGGCGCATCGTGTCGCGTCACGGTGGCAAGGTCTGGGCCGATGCACAGCCAGGACAGGGCGCACGTTTCCACTTCACTTTGCCCGCTTCGGACCTGGCGGATAGCTTCGCGCAGGAACGTCAATGAACCATCGAGATATCCGTACCATCCTTCTGGTCGAAGACAGCCTGGCCGACGCCGAAATGGCCATGGAGGCGCTGAACGACGCCAATCTCGCCAACCCGGTCATCCATGTCGAAGACGGCGTGGACTGCCTCGACTACCTCTACTGTCGCGGGCAGTTCAGCGGTCGGGATCCGATTGATCCGTCGGTCGTCCTGCTCGACATCAAGATGCCGCGCATGGATGGCCTGGAGGTGCTCACGCGCATGCGCGAGGAAGAGCGTTTCCGGCGCATTCCCGTGGTGATCCTTTCCTCGTCGCGCGAGGAAAGCGATCTGGCGCGCAGCTGGGACCTTGGCGTCAATGCTTACGTGATCAAACCCGTGGATGTCGATCAGTTTTTCGAAGCCGTCCGCACGCTCGGCCAGTTCTGGGCCGTGCTGAATCAGGGGCCCGAACAGGATTAACCGTTTCGGCCGTGGGGCGCATGTGACCGCACGGTGGTGAAGGCACGGACGTGCCGGGAGATGTACCGCATGCCGGAGAAAACGATCGCACAGCTGCCACGCATTCGGGTGCTGCAGATCGAAGACAGTCTGCTCGATGCGGAGCTCGTGTTGTCGGAACTCGAAGCCGACGGCATCGAGTTCGACGTGTGCCTCGTCGATGAAGAGGGCGCTTTCGTGCAGGCGCTGAACGAGTTCCAGCCGGACGTGATCCTGTCCGACCTGAGCATGCCGGGGTTTTCGGGCGAGCGCGCGCTGGAACTGTTGCGCGAGCAGGACAAGGATCTGCCTTTCATCTTCGTCTCGGCCACGCTCGGCGAAGAAGCGGCCATTGATGCGCTTCGCAATGGCGCGACGGATTACATCCTCAAGCAGAATCCCGCGCGCCTCGCCAGCGCAGTGCGCCGCGCCATGCGTGAAGCCGAAGCGCAGCGCTCGCAACGGCGCGCGGAAGCGGAGCTGATCCGTGCGCAGCGCTTCGAGAGCCTGGCCATGCTCGCCGGTGGCTTGAGCCATGACTTGCGCAACATGCTGCAGCCGCTGCTGCTGGCCGGCGAAAGCCTGCAGGATTACCAGGAAGATCCGCGCCTGGCTCGCCTGGGCAAGCTGGTGCGTGATTGCGGAAGGCGCGGCCTGGAAATGGTGCAGCAGATGCTGACGTTCGCACGCGGTGCGAAGCGCGCCGAACAGGTGCGCGTCAATGCACTGCTCGACGCCTTGCGTTTGCTGCTCCAGGGCAGCGTGCCCAAGAACATTTCGCTGGATCTGTTTGCCGATGACCTGGAGCTACAGTTTTCGGGCAACCATACCGAGTTGCAGCAATGCCTGTTGAACCTGTGTCTCAACGCCATCCAGGCGATGCCCGGCGGCGGGCAGTTGCGCGTGGAAACGACGCATCTCTTCCTGGGCGAATCCTTTTTCGACGACGATGAATCGTTTGTCGAAGGCCATTACCTGCGCTTGTCCGTATCCGACACCGGCGTGGGCATGGACGAACAGGCGATCGCGCATCTGTACGAGCCGTTCTTCACGACCAAGGAGTCGGGTACGGGTCTTGGCCTCGTCTCATGCCAGCGCATCATCACCAGCCATGGCGGCGTCATGCGCGTCGATAGTGCGCCGGGCAAAGGCACGACGTTCCACCTGTACCTGCCGCTGACCGAACGCAACGAAGACGGGCCGGAGGTATCGGAGGCCGTGGGTCTTCAGGGTGATGCCGAGCGCGTGCTGGTGGTGATCGAAGAGGCCGCGCAGCTGTCGCTGCTGGTCGACACGCTCGACGCCTGGGGCTACCAGCCGCATGCCAGCCAGAGCGGTACGGCGGCGTTGCAGTGGATCGAAGCGCACGGCGTGCCTGACCTGGTGGTCATGGATTCGGACATGAACCTGTTCACCGGCGTGCGTACGCTCGCTGCCTTGATCGAGCACGGCTATGCGCGTGCCGTGATTCTGCTTGCTCGTCCCGACGCGCCGCCGGATCTGGATGAGATGCCCGTGGTGGAGCATCTGTACCTGGTCGACAAGCCGATCAAGACCAATGACCTTTTGCGCACGATGCGCAAGGCGCTTCTGGCGAGCGAAGACATTTGAGGGAAGGGCGCCGCGTCCATGGCGCCCTTGGTTGCTCAGTCGATACCCAGCTTCTTGAGCTTGTAGCGCAGCGCGCGGAACGTGATGCCCAGCTTTTTCGCGGCCGCCGTCTTGTTGTAGCGCGATTCTTCCAGCGCCTTGATGATGGCCGTGCGTTCGAGATTACTGATGTAGTCGTCGAGACCGCCGTCGCTCGCGCTGGCCGGCGTGGCGGGCGGTGCGGGCGGAGGCGTGCCGTAAGCCGGTGCGGGCGCTTCGCTGACGCCGCGCGGCGTGCGCTGGGGCAGCATGAGGTCGATGATGTCGATCTCGTCGCCGTCGCACATCGCCATGGCGCGCTCGAGGATGTTCTCAAGCTCGCGCACGTTGCCCGGGAAGTCGTAGCTGTCCAGCGCCTGCTGCGCTGTCGGCAGGAGGCGACCCGTGGCGCCGCCGCTTTTCTGGGCCAGCTGGCGAAGGATGTGTGATGCCAGCATGGGCACGTCGCCGCGACGCTCGCGCAACGGCGGCACGCGCAGCTCGATCACGTTGATGCGATAGAAAAGGTCCTGGCGGAACTGGCCCTGTTCGACCAGCGCGGCAAGGTTCTTGTGGGTGGCCGAGAGGATGCGTACATCGACCGGGATTTCCTCGCGGGCACCGATCGGGCGCACCGCCTTTTCCTGGATCGCGCGCAGGAGCTTCACCTGCATGTGCAGAGGGAGCTCAGCCACTTCGTCCAGGAACAGGGTGCCGCCGTTGGCGGCCTGGAACAGGCCTTCCTTGTCGCTGACGGCGCCGGTGAAGCTGCCCTTGCGATGGCCGAAGAACTCGCTCTCCATCAGCTCCGAGGGAATGGCGCCGCAGTTGACCGGCACGAAGGGGCCGCTTGCGCGCGGACCTTGTTCGTGGATCAGGCGGGCGACCAGCTCCTTGCCCACGCCCGACTCGCCGGCGATGTACACCGGGGCCTGGTTGCGCGCGAGCTTGCCGATGGTGGCGCGGACCTGCTGCATCACCGGCGAGTCGCCGATGAGGCGATCGCCCGGCGGGCTGGTCTTGGCTGCAGCGGCGCCGCTGCGCTTTTCCTCGGCCAGGCGCAGCGCCGTGCGCACGAGCTGGCGCAGCATCTGGATGTCGACCGGCTTGGACACGAAATCGAAGGCGCCGGCCTTCAGCGCGTTGACCGCCGCATCGACATTGCCATAGGCCGTGATCATGGCCACCGGCATGTCCGGGTACTGCGCCGCGATCAGCTCGAGAATCTCGTGGCCGCTGCCATCGGGCAGGCGCATGTCGGTGAAGCACAGGTCGTAAGTGCGCTCCGCCAATGCCCGCCGGGCCTCGGAGACCGTACCTACCGCATCCACCTGAAGGTCCATGCGGCCCAGGGTGATGGTGAGGAGTTCGCGGATGTCGCGTTCGTCGTCGATGACCAGGACGGTCTGTTGGCTCATGGTTCTGCCGGCTGAGTTCGGAAATTCCCTATCGCGTTAGGTTACTTGCCGTGCGCGAGAGGGTCAAAGCTCTGGCTGCGCTGGGAAGTGCCCGTGCGCCGCCGTGTGGTGTCACTCCCCGGTGGTGTTCCCGCGAGGCCACCCGTCCGAAAGAACCTTCGTCCTGCCAGAAGTCAGTTCGCCTGCGTGTTGGCATGCCCTGGCCAGGGGTGGCCGTGATCCGGGCCATCGCGCGGGCCGGGCGCCTTGTGGAAGGGTTCGCCCCGCGCTGCAAGCCGCCGGGTGGGGCCGCCCTTGGCCCGGGTGGGCGCCGCGTCAGCTCAGATCATCTGGTGCGCGGCGGTGTCGCCTTCACTGCCCGGGACGCGCGCTGGCGGGGTAAGCACGAGTCGAAAGCAACTGCCGCCGCCGGCAACGCGCACGTATTCGAGCCCGGCCTGGTTCGCTTCTGCCATCTGGCGCGCGAGATAGAGGCCCAGACCCGTGCCGTACTCGTGCGTGGTGTAGAACGGCTCGAAGATCTGCGCGGCCACCTTTGGCGCAATGCCTGGGCCACGATCGATCACTTCGAGAATGGGCACGCCGTGCTCGCCATGGCGGGCCACCACCATCACGCGCGCCGGTTCGCCCGGCATGCGGCCATAGCGCAGCGCATTCTGGACGAGGTTCCACACGACCTGCTGCAACTGTTGCGGATCGGCCACGGCCGCCACAGGCTCGCTCCCGTTGGTGATCACGCGCAGGGTGTCGTTTCCGAGGTCGTTGCCCTGGCGGTATTCGTCGACGAAGGATTGCGACCAGCGCCCCAGGTCCAGCGTCTCCGGCCGCGAACGTTCGCGACGCGACAGCTGCAGGATGTTCTCGATGATCTCGTTCAGGCGCACGCAGTGGTTGTTGATGATCTCCACCATGCGCTGGTCGGTGGCGCCCAGATCCTGCGATTCGGCAAGCAGCTGCGCGGAGTAGCGGATCGCGGCCAGCGGGTTGCGGATTTCGTGGGCGATGGAGGCGGAGAGGCGACCCAGTGAGCTCAGGGTGAGTTCTTCGGCACGACGTGACAGCAGCGAGGTGTCGTCAAGGAAGATCAGCACGTGCGAATCGTCGTTCGGCGCCAGCCGGCTGAAGCGCGGTACGACTTCGGGCACGCCGTCGGCCAGCTGCGTCGCCGTTTCGTCGAGCTTGCCGGAAGTGATCCAGTGGTAAAGGCGGCGCGACAGCTCAGGCGCCACGCGGCCCAGGTCGCGCTGATCGGCCGTGGGATTGCCCAGCAGCATCCAGGCCGATTCATTGATCTGGTGAATGCGGTTGGCGTCGTCAACCAGCAGCACGCCGGTCTTCATGCGGCGGATGATCAGCTCGTTGACTTGCGCCAGGTTGGCCAGGTCGATGCTGCGCTGTTCGGCCAGTGCTTCGGTGGCCCGGAGCTGGCGGCTGAGCACGTAACACAGCATCGTGATGGCGAAGTAGGCCAGGCCGAACAGGCCCGACTCCAACATCTGCCGATCGTTGGTGATGCTGTCCTGGGGCACCGACACCAGCGAGTGGCCGAGCATGCCCAGCGTCGCCAGGGCCGCGAAAAAGAGGGCGAGCCGCAAGGGCAGCAACAGTGCGCCGGCCGCGAGATTCACCGCGAGCATCATGGCGATGCCGATGCGGGCATCCTGCATGGCGCTGATGGCCAGCACCGCGACGACAATGTCGACCACCAGGGACGCCGAGGTCACCAGCTTGGTCCAGGGCATGGTCCGGCGCGTCAGTGCCGCCGCGACGACCGCGAACGCCAGGTAGGCGAGGGCGACGATGCGCGCGAAATCCGCATCCACCATCCGGGGCCAGCCCAGCGCCGGCGGGCTGAAGGCCAGGCCGACGTAAACCAGGGCCTGCGCCAGCCGGAAGTAATTGAGGAAGAACAGTTCGTGCCTGACGGCTTCCGGGGGTGTCGGGGGCTGGAGGAAGGCGGGCGGCGTCGAATTTGGCACGTGGGGGCCCCTGGTTGGCTGAGGGGCAGTGTAGGGATGAGGGTGGGGCCCCGGGAAGCCGCCCGCTTCGCGGGCTGTGAAGCCGGCGGCTGGCGCCGCCTGTGGGGTCGCGCCTTTGGCGCTGTGAACAGTAAACGGTAAGAGCAAAGCGGACGGTTACCCGGGCCCGCTCTCCCTGTTCACCGTTTACAGCCCGCGCAGCGGGCGACACCACACGGCGCGCCAGCGCCCCCTCAGGGGTGTCGCGCCTTTGGCGCTGTGAACGGTAAACGGTAAGAGCAAAGCGGACGGTTACCCGGGTCCGCTCTCCCTATTCACCATTCACAGCTCCGCACAGCGGGCGGCCCCACAGGGCGCGCCAGCGCCCGAATTCACCCGCCAAGGTTCCGAAAACCCTCCGCTTTTCATCCGTTTACCGTTCACAGCCACGCGCAGCGTGGCGTCTTTACAGGGTGCGCAGCACCCGAACCCCCGCGTGCCGAAGCGGCCAAAGCCCTTTCCATCCCCGCCCGTATCCGCGAAAATAGGCGGCCGTATTGCGCAGTTCTCGTCATGTCAGGCATGGCGGCCGCGCACTGCATGCCGGCAGCGTGTTTTCGCCGTCCGCTCCCCATGCCCGTCCCTCGCGGGGCGCGGTTGCCATGTTTTCCCCGTTCGCTCGAGGTATCGAATGAATTTCCACGAGTACCAGGCTAAAGAACTGTTCGCGCAGTACGGCATTGCCGTGCCGCCGGGCAAGATTGCCAACTCTCCCGACGCCGCTGTCGACGCCGCCAAGGCGCTCGGCGGTTCCCAATGGATGGTCAAGGCGCAGATCCACGCCGGTGGCCGCGGCAAGGCCGGTGGCGTCAAGTTCTGCAAGAGCCTCGATGACGTCCGCGCTGCCGCCAAGGGCATGCTCGGCACCAACATGGAAACCTACCAGTCCGCTGGCCGTGCGCTGCCGGTGAACCTGGTCCTGGTGACCGATGCCACCAACATCGCCAAGGAACTGTACCTGTCGATCCTGGTGGATCGCGACACCAAGTCGGTGTCCTTCATCGCCTCCAAGCACGGTGGCGTGGATATCGAGCAGGTTGCCAAGGACACGCCCGAAGACATCCACACCATCGTGGTGGATTTCGTCGAAGGCCTGCAGCCGTACCAGTGCCGCCAGCTCGGCTTCGCCATGGACCTCAACGCGAAGCAGGTCGGCCAGCTGACCAAGATCATGCTGGGCCTGTACAAGCTCTTCAATGAGAAGGACCTGTCGCTGGTTGAGCTGAACCCGCTCGCCATCCTCGAAGACGGCAACCTCGCCGCCCTCGACGGCAAGGTCAACTCCGACGACAACGCCGAATTCCGTCACGCCGACCTGGCCGCCATGCGCGACCTGAGCCAGGAAGACGCGGCCGAGGCGGCTGCCGTGCAGCACAACCTCAACTACGTGACCATGGACGGCACCATCGGCTGCATGGTCAACGGCGCCGGTCTGGCCATGGCCACCATGGACGTCATCAAGCTGGCAGGCGGCGAGCCGGCCAACTTCCTGGACGTGGGTGGCGGCGCCACCAAGGAGCGCGTCACCGAGGCGTTCAAGCTGATCCTTTCCTCCGACAAGGTGAAGGCCATCCTGGTCAACATCTTTGGCGGCATCGTGCGTTGCGACCTGATCGCCGAGGGCATCATTGCCGCGGTGAAGGAAGTGGGCCTGACCATCCCGGTCGTGGTTCGCCTCCAGGGCACCAACGTGGAGCTGGGCCGCGAGCTGCTGGCCAACTCCGGTCTGGCGATCACGCCGGCCGACGACCTCAACGATGCGGCGCAGAAAGCCGTGGCTGCGGCCAAGGCCTGAGGAGCAATTGAATCATGAGCGTTCTCGTTAACAAGAACACCAAGGTCCTCGTGCAGGGCTTCACCGGCCAGCAGGGCACCTTCCACGCACAGCAGGCGCTGGATTACGGCACCCAGGTCGTCGGTGGCGTGACCCCGGGCAAGGGCGGTTCCGAGCACATCGGTCTGCCGGTCTTCAATTCGGTGGCCGAGGCTGTCGACGAAACCGGCGCCGATGCGTCCGTCATCTTCGTGCCGCCGCCGTTCGCGGCCGACTCGATCCTCGAAGCCGTCGACGCGGGCATCCGCGTGATCGTGGCGATCACCGAGGGCATCCCGGTGCTGGACATGCTGCGCGTGAAGAACGTGCTGGCCCAGCATCCGGAAACCGTCCTGATCGGTCCGAACTGCCCCGGCATCATCACCCCGGGCGAGTGCAAGATCGGCATCATGCCGGGTCACATCCACAAGCCGGGCAAGGTCGGCATCGTGTCCCGTTCGGGCACGCTGACGTACGAAGCCGTGTTCCAGACCACCAACGAAGGCCTGGGTCAGTCGACCTGCATCGGCATCGGCGGCGATCCGATCAATGGCCTGAGCTTCATCGACTGCCTGAAGATGTTCCAGGACGATCCGCAGACCGAAGGCATCATCATGGTCGGCGAGATCGGCGGTTCGGCGGAAGAAGACGCCGCTGAGTTCATCGGCGAGTACGTCACCAAGCCGGTGGTGTCCTTCATCGCTGGCGCGTCGGCTCCGGCCGGCAAGCGCATGGGCCATGCCGGCGCCATCATCTCCGGCGGCAAGGGCACGGCTGCGGCGAAGTTTGCTGCGCTCGAGAAGGCTGGCGTCACCACGGTGAAGTCGCCTGCCGACCTGGGCAAGACGCTTGCGGGCCTGATGAAGAAGTAATACCTGCCAGCCGGGTACTGAAAAGGCCGCGCATGTCGCGGCCTTTTTTGTGCCTGCCCACCGAAGAGTGCGCATGAAAGGCAGGTATGGCGGCGGGCGGAGCAAAACCGCAACGTCGCGACGGTGCACGCCGTGAGGCGCCGTCCATGGCTCTCAACTTTGCCGAATGCGTCCCGGCTCGTTGCGTCGGAAGTGCATTGCAATGCATCGAACCAGGATCTCACGAACGAGGTTCTGCCGATGTCGAGCGATGGGAGGCCGCCATGGGGGTAGTCGGCGTGTCCCGCGACGAGCACCATCCCCCGGGGAAACGCCGGCTGCGATGATGCCCCGGGGGTTTGCCGGCTTCACGCTACTCATAGCTCATGGACAAGACCATGGCACTGTCGGCGGTGCCCATCATGGCGTTGCCGCCGGTTCTGTAATAGCGCGCCCGCAAGGGAATCGTCGTGTCACTGGACGAGTGCGTATCAAAGAACTCGCCCAGGGCAACGGGCTGGTCGGATGCATTGGTGACCTGAATGCCGTAGCCTTTTGCGCCAGATGACGCTGCCAGGCCAATGATGCCTTCTGCAGAATTGATCGCCGGAATGCCAGGGGCCGGGTCCAGTCGGTAGCGGATGCTGCCCAGGCCTGAATTACACGACTCGACCTTGATATCGAAGTCCGCGCTGTCGCCGACGGAGCCTGGAGTCTTCAGGTCGTGCACGCTGCTATCTCGCATCGTCACGTTCACGTCTGAAGTCTTGCAGGATAAGCCTACAAAAGTCGGCTCACCCATGGACCCCAGGGTGATACCTCCCTCGTACCCGTCTCGATCCCAATGCGTGTGCACAGTGGCTAAGCCGACGCCAGTTTTATGGGCAAGCTTCCCGCCTGTCACGGGGCCATATTTGACAAGGGCGATGGTGGTTCGGAGGCCAATGGGGACGTCCGTCATGTCCTGCGGCGCGGTCCATTTTGTGATGACGGTGTAAACGTCGTTGACAGGTATGCCTTCTGGTTCAGGGGTGTCAATCCATCGATCGGCCACGAATGCCTGCGCTCCCAACACGTACCCCACACCATCAACAGCGGTCTGGTAGACCATTCGACCATTGCTCATGAATCCTGTGGGGATATAACCAGACATTTTGAGCCACACGCTTTCGCCTGCCTTGAACGAACACCTCCACACGTCCATTCCAAATGGTGTCATCGGCGAGAACGGCGTCAGTTGCGTACCTATGGGGGCATCTCTTGGCATGACGTGGGCCTCGCTGCCAAGGTCCGGACCTTGCCCTTCGGTGGTTTGTCTTTCGCATGTCGCCTCTGCATGCGAAGTCAGAGGTGCCAGCAACGCGAAGGCCACCAGCAGCCACGTCGTCAAGGCACGCCAAACGATGCGATGACGCGTGCCCATCTTCGCGTTATCCCGCGGATTCAAACTCAAACTCATGGTGTTCTCTGGCATGGTGATTCGTGGCTGTGAATGGAGGACGATCCGGATATCCGGCCATGACATGCGCAATTGTTCGTGCATTGGCATGGCGCGGTCGCGGCGATCAGAGCGATCCCGATCCGGCACCGGGCACGGGATGTTCCCTGCGGGTGCAACGCCGAAGCGGAGACGTGTCGACAGTCTCCCCACCCATGACAGCCTGGCCGTCAAGGAGCTTCCTGCACTACTCATGGCTCACGGTGAATCATCGAGCTGTCCGCTGTGCCGGGTGCGATCGGGCCGCTGGTTCGGTAATGGCGCGCTCTCAAGGGAATGACCGTCACACTGCGTTGGCGCCACCCGGTGCGTGCAGCTACAGGTAATCAAGCGTGAAGACCATCTGCGAGTCTGCCTGTCCGCCGCGAACCGATGGGCTCAGCATCACATAGGCAGCGCGCAACGGGATGCTGAGCTGGCCGCCCTTCGATGCGTCATAGCCGGAGGCGCCCAGGGGCGTGCCAAACGGTACAAGGCTCTCATCCGGCTTCGTCACCTGTACGCCGACGCCTTGCGCGGATGACGCGGTGCTCAGCCCTGCAATGCCACGCCCGGAGTCGATCGCGTCAATGCCGGGCGCAGGATCGATGCGGTACTGGATGCCAGCCATGCCCGACGAGCATCCTGTCAGGTCAATCTGGAAATCCGTGGCCGTCGATCGTGATCCCACGCCGGAAAAGCTGCTGGTACCGTGTTCGCCAAGATTCACGTTGACGTCGCTGGAACTGCAGCCGCGGGAAACAAAGGTGGGTCCACCGGAGGCAAGGATATTGACCTCCCGCACAATGGTCTTTGTGTAGGAGCCTCGCATGGCCGCTTTTGCCACGACTCCGGTCAACTGGACCTTTCCACCGGCAATGGGGCCCGTTTTGACCAGTGCGAACTCGGCGCGGGCACCAAAAGTGTAGGTGCCGTTGTCACCGATATAGTGACCGCCGAGGAAGAGCCACGCGGCGCCGATCTTGTCGGCATAACCGTTCCAGCCCGAGTGGAGGTAGCCCTCGGCGCGCATGACCAGTCCTACTCCTTCGACATTGGTTTTGAAGGCGACATAGCCGTCCGCGAATGTGCCGCTGGGGATCAGTTCGACGCGCATGACGGGCTCGATCATGGTGGGCCAGTCGTTGTCGCTGCACTTCCAGAGCGACGTGCTCAGCGTCGTCATCGAACTGAACGAGGTCAGGAAAGTGCCCACAGGCGCGTCCCGCGAAACCGCGATATTCCCCGACGGAATGTTCAACGTGTAGGAGCTTGCCGCCGGTGAGCCGCAGCTGATGTCCGCGTGTGCGCCTAAGCTCATCAGGGACAGTGCGCCCAGGCACGCAAGGCGTCGAACACGCCGAAGCCGGCGTATGCCTTGCGAGACAAATGAGGGGATCTGATCGTTCACCGGGGTATCCTTCTGCGATTCATGGGCTGCGGCCCATCGAAAGCCATCCGCTACTCATAGGAAAGGGTCTGGATGACCTGGCTGTTTATGGTGTGAGCTGAGTTCCAATGGGTGCATCTCTTGGGAGGGTTAAGCCAGCGGCTCCGATATCCAGAGCAACATCGGCGTTTGAGTCCGGGCATTTCGCATTGGCCTGCCATGTCAGAGCAACCAGAGACATGAGTCTAAAAACCAGCTACGTCCTCTCCTTAGGTGCCGACGACGATTCATGGACAGCCTCTTGGTCTGAGGATCAGAGTGAGCCATGGAGACGTCATGGATGCATTCCTGTTTCAGCATCACAGCGCAGCCCATTCCGGGGTGCTGACCTCAACGCGTTGGTGGTCTTCCTGTTGAGTGGCCGAGGATCTAGTGACATTCGTCGCGTTGATTGAACTCGAGTCGGCTTCGCAGACCACATCAATGGATGTCCAGTCGCTGTCCGTCGTACTGGAGTCAAGTGAATAGGGCACATGGCAGCGCTGTGAGGTTTCCGCGCCCCACTGAATCAGCAGGCGACCTTGCAGTTGTTCCGTTCGCACGTAGATCTGTCCGCCCTGTCCAACCATGCCGGCATCGGCGCCCGATTCATCGAACACCTGCGCGCCAAACGGGAGTGGTTCACCATTGGCCTGCCGTGATCGAATGAGCAGCGCGCGGCCACCCATCCGATCGAAGCGAGCTGCCACGATCGCGCCGGCGCGCGGCGTCACCTGCGTGCGCGTGGACTCGAATTCCGATCCGTGCGGCAGGCGACGTGTATCCAGCGACACTTCGTTATGTCGATACGGCGTCAGTCCTGAAATGACCGCGTAGCCACGGCGGTCCACGCGGCTGCTGCCATTGATGCGCGCGCCTTCCGCGCCCTTCGCCTCCACGACGGCCATCGTTTCACCCAGCTGCCTGGCAAGCGTCACGCCTCCGCGATGAAAGACGACGCCACCCGACGCCGATGCTGAGGTCTGCCTTGTGCGCGCACCGTACGTATGGCTTGCGCCAAGATTGGCATACGGCGCGGTCCACGACAGATTGCCACCAAGCGTCCGGCGAAGCGGCTCGCCTTTCGTGGCGGAAGCCTGGAGTCCGAAGTTGACCTGGCGTTCTTTGCCCAGTGCGCCAAACATGCCCGCGCGCCCGCTGTACACGCCACGAGCATCGCGGGTGATGCTCGTATTGAGCGACGGCATGTTCGGCGAACCCAGGGGAACGCTCATGGACAGGTGGTACTGGTTGTCCTTTCGACCATTGGGCAGCAACGTGCGGCTTGCGGAAAGGTTGATGCCGGTTCGCCTGATTTGCGTCGAATACCCTGCCTGGAACGTGGTGTGTCGTTCGTACGATGCCCTGCCGCGCTGGTGGCTGGCCGTCAGGTAGAAGGAACCCTTGGGTAACGGCTGGTTGATGTTGACCTGGATTTGCGACCTGGGTCTGCCTGAACCCGAGGGAGAGATCTGATGGATTCTCGCTTTCAGCTGTTCGCGCCAGGCCACGGCCTCGCTGAGCGGAAGAAAGCGATCGCTTGTATACCGATAGCTGGCCACCGTGAACTGCGTGCGCGTGGAAGGCACGGTCTTGGCATAACCCAGGCGCAGGCTATAACCACCCTGATCGGGCAGTCCGGGCAGACTGGCTTTTGCACCCGTGAGGTCGAACGACAGTGCGCCAGCCGCCGTATTGAAGGCGGCGCCCAGCAAGACGCTTCGGTAACCACCGTCGTGCGTTGCCTGGATGCCACCATAGGCTGTGACGCTGTTGCTCACGCCGCGCTGAAGCGTGCCCTCCAGCAAGTATGGGGCCTTGTCAGCGCGTTGCGAGCGTAGCTGGCCCGCTGTCACTTCGAAACGGGTGTTGCCGGGTCTCAGCAATTGCGGAGCGGACGCGAACGGCACCGTGAAAGTGTGGAACCGACCATCTGACTCGGTCACCGTCACCAGCAGATCGCTACCCTGGCCGGTGGGATAGAGATCGTCGATCTCGAAGGCGCCCGGCGCCACGGTTTGTTCGTGCAGCAGATATCCGTTCTGCTCGATGGTGACGCGTGCCTGGGTCTGCGCCACGCCACGCACAACGGGAGCGTAGCCATTTTGCGAGTCCGGCAACATGCGCGTATCGGAGCGGACGTTGACGCCCCGTACAGCCGTGCTGGGAAGCAGCTGGCCTGAACTGAAGGTGTCGCCTACCGTGAGCTGCGCGCGCCACGGCGTGATGTCGTGCTGCGCCTGCAGTCCGATGCCCTGCACTTTGGTCGGGCGCCCGCTTTGCCACTGGGCCGAGGCGCGATGGCGGACGCGCCAGCCGCCGACATTCAAGCCGTTATTGAGGCCGACATAGACGCTGTCTGTCTGCTGGCGTTTGGCGCCGGGAGCAGCGTGGGTGTCCTCGGAACGATAGGCGTGTGCGCTGTATCCGATCGAGCCCGATACCGTGCCGCGATCCCACAGCGACGGCGCCACGTAGCCACGCGCCTGTCGCTTCATGTTGACCTGCGGCACGCTCAGGTCAAGCTGGAGCGTGTTCGGGTCATAAGTGGCGAAGGCACCCGGCACGACCTGGTCAACGGAGGCGCAGTGTCGGTCATCCTCGCCGTCTTCGTTCGCTGGCAGATCGATGCCGAACTGCAGCAGCTGCTCCATGCGGAAGCATGCCGTCGCCGAAAGCCCCTGCGTGGCCGCGTGGAACTGGATTTCCTGTCGCGAATGCGACGTGCCATTGACGCGCACGTCGACACGGTAAGCGCCTGGCGAGACGAAGTTCTGCCGCGCGTAGCGCGACAGGTCGATGGACGAGCCCGTGAAGCTGGAACTGAATTCAATCTCTGTCAGGTCGTTGGGTCCGGCCAGCGATGGGCTCGCGTCATTGGCGGCGCTCCACGCCGGTGCCGCCGCTACCGACAACAGCGTGGCAACGAACAGGCGCCTGCGGCTCAGTGCGGACAGGGGATGGTCGGTTGCCAGGGGCGTGGATTGGCTAGCGTGGTTCATGGCTTGGCGGTGTTCCTGGAGCTTTATGCCCGGCTTCGCAGACAGGCATCGGGCGATGGGTGAGTCAGTTCGTGATGCGCGCTTCGTGCGCGTCGAAGCCGCCGTAGTCATTGATGACGCTCACTTCCATGAGGTGTCCGAACGTCTGCGAACCGGTGACCTGCAACGTGGCGCTCCCCCGCGCCGGACACATGCCGCCGCCGGTGAATGTCGGGGTGCGATCAACCGATCCGTCGCGCGCCTTCAGCGTCAGGCGATTGAAGGACACGTTGTAAGCCGTGGGGTTGGTGCACAGCACGAAGTACGCGTCGCCTTCCTTCCTGACCTGGCTCCACACCAGCTGCTCATGCGCTTTTGCAGGCGAACCTTCCAGGCCCTTGGGTCGATAGAAGATCTTCAGTCGGGTGCGGATGGCGAACTGCAGATGGTTGTCACCCGTGGCGGCATCACCCGTGGCGCGCGGAGGGATCTCCAGCACGTTCAGCCAGTAAACCGACTCGCGATCCTTCGGCGCGCCTTCGCCCGTATAGATCAGGCGCAGCGTCTGGCCCTTGCCCGAGTCGATGCGCGAGATAGGGGGCGTCAGTACGAAGGGTGCGGTCGATTGCTGGGACGACATCGAGGCATCGCCTTCGTCCACCCACGCCTGGATCAGTCGGGGGCTTCCATCGTTGTCGATCTTGACGCTGGTTTCGCGCTCCCCGCCGTCATAGATCACGCGGGTGCCGGTAATGCGGATGCCCGCTTCGGCCGCGAAACTGCACACGCAAAGCGCCAGCAGCGGAGCGCGGCGCAGGAGGTTCAAGGAAATCATGGGATCGAAAAGCCGGTGAAGGGCGGGGCGCCAGAAGGCACCCCGCAAGCAGGGATCAGTTGTAGTCCATGGAATAGATGACGTTGGTATCGACGGTACCCGCCGTCACGTCATTGTTGGCGTCTGCCTGGTAGTACGCGGTGTAGTTGAGCGTGGCCGCGCCGCCGTCGATCTCCGCCTCGGTTGAATTTTCATTCGTCGCGAGGTTGATGACCTGGCCCTTGTCGTTGCTCAGCGAGATTTCCACGTTCGTGGCACGGCCCGCGCCCGTGCTGTTCTTGAGATTGCCGGTGACCGGGTTGATCAGCGGGCTTTCGAGCTGCTCGAACACCACTTTGGCGATCTTGCCATCGGTGCAGGAGCCGCCGGTGCCGCCGATGTTGAGCGAGAACGCCGTGGGGCTGGTGCGGCTGCCACGCGGCAGGGCGGTGATGTTGGTGTCGCGAAGGTTGACGGTGATGTCGCCCTTGCTGCCATCGGTGTTGTCACCACCGGTGATGTCGCAGGTAACGCTCTTGATCATTCCCTTGAACGTAATGGTGCCGTCGCCGGCGTGTGCATTGGGCGAGAAGGCGACGGCCATGATCGGCGTTGCGACCAAGGCAGCGAGGAAGGTAGAAATCTTCATTGGGTATCCAGAAAAGGGGTTTGGAGAGTGACCTCCCTCGTTCCGAAGGTGCGCGCCAGCGCACCGTGCCGGGACCGACTCGGGACTTGGGCAAGGGTCTTAGGGGACAAGCGCCATTCCCGGTGGGTCTTCTTAGGGGGTGGCGTGACTTTCAGAACAGTCCGAGGCGCAGGCGTCTCATTCGACGCTGCGAACGTTGGGTGCCGGGGACTCGGCTATCATTTGCCAACGCTCAACGAGGAATCCGTGCATGTCTCAGCTTCGCCTGGCCCTGGCCCAGTTCGACTTTCCCGTGGGCGCGGTGGCGGCCAATGCGGCGAAAGTGGGCGACCTGATGGCGCAGGCCCGTGAGGGCGGGGCGGACCTGGTGGTTTTTCCCGAGCTGACGCTGAGCGGCTATCCGCCGGAAGACCTGTTGTTGCGCCCCAGTTTCCTGGCGGCCTGCGAATGCGAGTTGCGCGCCCTGGCGGCGCAGACCCATGGCCTGGCGGCCCTGGTCGGCCATCCCCATAGCGAAGGCGAGGTGTACAACGCCGCCAGCCTCCTTCGCGATGGCAACATCGAGGTCACCGCGCACAAGCAGGCGCTGCCCAACTACGGCGTGTTCGATGACAAGCGCTATTTCCGTCCGGGTCATGACAGTGTCGTGGCGCAGATCGAAGGCGTCAGCGTCGGCTTCCTGATCTGCGAGGACATCTGGCAGCCGGAGCCGGCTGCGCGTGCTTCTCGCGCGGGTGCAGAGCTGATCGTGGTCATCAACGCGTCGCCATGGGATAACGCCAAGCAGGCCGAGCGCGAGGCCGTGTTGCGCGCGCGGGCTGCGGAAACCGGTTGCGCGATCGCCTATCTCAATCTGATCGGCGGGCAGGATGAAGTCGTGTACGACGGCGGTTCGCTGTTGGTGAATGGCGACGGACGCATCGCCGCACGCGCTCCCCAGTTCGTGGACGCCCTGCTTTGGGCCGAGTTCGACAGCGAGGCGCGTGCGTTCACGGCGGAAGGCTGGCCCGCACACACGGATGACGCGCCGGAAGCGATCCTCTATGCGGCGCTGACGCGGGGCATCCGCGACTACATCGACAAGAATGGCTTTCAGGGCGTGCTGCTGGGGCTATCCGGCGGCATCGATTCCGCGCTGACGCTGGCGCTTGCCGTGGATGCACTGGGGCCGGAGCGTGTCACGGCCGTAATGATGCCCACGCGCTATACCTCGCAGCTGTCGCTGGATGGTGCGCGGGCGCAGGCTGAGCAGTTGGGCGTGGACTATCACGTGATCTCGATCGAAAACACGTTCGAGAGCTTCCTGCACGCCCTGACGCCCGCCTTTGGCGGCAAGCCGGCCGACACGACCGAGGAAAACCTGCAGTCGCGCACGCGCGGCGTCATGTTGATGGCGCTGAGCAACAAGCACGGGCGCCTGCTCCTGGCTACCGGCAACAAGAGCGAAATGGCCGTCGGTTACGCCACGCTCTATGGCGACATGTGTGGCGCTTACGCGCCGCTCAAGGACGTCTACAAGACGGTGGTCTATCGCCTTTCCCGTTGGCGCAATGCGCACGGGGTGCGCCTGGGTGAGGCGGAGCCGATTCCGCCGGCGGTGATCGAGCGTCCGCCGTCGGCCGAGCTTCGCGACAACCAGACCGATCAGGATTCGCTGCCGCCGTACGACGAGCTCGATGCGATCCTCGAGCGCTTCATCGAGAACGAGCAGTCACAGGCCGAGATTGCCGCGCAGGGATTCCATGCCGACACCGTGCGGCGCGTGGTGCGGCTCGTGTTGAACAACGAGTTCAAGCGACGCCAGTCGGCTCCGGGGCCGCGCGTGACCACGCGGGCCTTCGGGCGCGAGCGGCGTTATCCGATTACGTCGGGCTGGCGATGAGGGTCTGATCCCTCGGCGACAGGCAAAAAAAAGCCGGGCGATGCCCGGCTTTTCTGTCTGACTTAGTGATGTCCCGAGAACGGGATCATCTTCCTCAGCGTCGACGGGGCATGCGGCCACTTGTCGTCGGTGAGGTAGGGGTGGCTCGGGTAGTTCAGGGCCAGCACCTGGCGGGTCTGCTCGGCCAGCTTGGGCTGGTCCAGGGCGATGTAGCTGCGGGTGAGGATAGCCAGGGCGTCGCCGGTCTGCGGTGCCTGCTGGTAGTGCTCGATCACGTACTGGGCGCGGTTGGCCGAAGCGATATAGGCCTTGTTGCGCAGGTAGAATTCCGCCACGTTGATTTCGAACTGAGCCAGCACGTTGCGCAGGTAGATCATGCGCTGGCGGGCGTCAGTGGCGTAGGCGCTGTCCGGGAAACGGCGGGTCAGCTCCGAGAAATCGTCGAATGCCTGCAGGTTGAAGCCCTGGTCGCGACGGGTCTGGGCCTCGTTACGCTGAACGACGCGCTCGATAATGCCCGCCGTGCGGTCGAAATTGATCAGGCCGCGCAGGTAATAGGCATAATCCACATGTTTGTGGGTCGGATACGTCTTGATGAAGCGGTTGATGGTGGAATACGCATCATCCGGCTGGTTGTCCTTGTACTGCGAATAGGCCAGCTCCAGCTGGGCCTGTTCGTTGTAATCACCGGACGGGAAGCGTGCGATCAGGCGCTGGTAAGCCTTGGTGGCCGCCGAATAATCGGCCTTGGTCAGCGAGGTGTGCGCGTTGTCGTACAGCTTGTCCACCGGCATGGTGTCGATGTTGTCCTTCTTATGGCCGAACATCGAGCACGCGCTCATCGAGACGGTGACGGCCAGCACGAGAAGTACCTTGAAAGCCTGCAGCTTGGTTACGCGCATGAGAAAGGGTTCAGATGTTTGATCGAAAAGGGATGATAGCCCAAACCACCGCACTCTCGGGGAGGCCGGCATGACCGTCATCCGTCACGAGGCCGAAGTCCCCCTGTCAGCGGCGGGCTGGCGCTTCGACAGGGCTTTGGCCGATATGTTCCCGGACTACTCCCGGTCCCGCCTGGTGAGCTGGCTGAAGGCCGGCGCCATCACGCTGGACGGGGCCCCGGCGACGCCCCGCCAGATGGTGAAGGGTGGGGAGCATGTGCGCCTGGAGGCCGAGCTGGAGGTCGAAGTGACCACGGCGCCGGAAGATATTGCGCTGGATATCGTCCATGAGGACGAGTACCTGCTGGTCCTGAACAAGCCCGCCGGGCTGGTGGTGCACCCTGGCGCCGGCAATCCGGCCGGGACCCTCCTCAATGCGCTGCTGCATTACGACGCCCGGCTGGCTGAGCTGCCCCGTGGCGGCATCGTGCACCGCCTGGACAAGGACACCTCGGGCCTGATGGTGGTCGCCCGCAGCCTGGCAGCCCATACGGCGCTGGTCGACATGCTGTCGCGCCACGACGTCGAGCGACAGTACGAAGCGGTGATCCTGGGCACCATGGTGGCCGGCGGCACCGTCGATGCGGCCATCGGGCGCCACATGGGCGATCGCCTGCGCCAGGCCGTGCGCGACGAGGAGGACGGCAAGCACGCCGTCACCCACTACCGCATGCGCGAGCGCTTCCGGGCCCACAGCCTGATCCAGTGCAACCTGGAGACGGGGCGCACTCACCAGATTCGCGTCCACATGACCCATATCGGCCATCCCCTGGTCGGCGACCCGCTCTACGGCGGCGGCCTGCGACTGCCCAAGGGCGCCTCGCCCGAACTGGTCGCTGCGCTGCGCGGCTTCCGGCGCCAGGCCCTGCACGCCGAGCGGCTGGCCTTCGAGCACCCGATCACGCGAGAGCCGATGTCCTTCTCGGCGGCGCGCCCGGACGACCTGCAGGTGTTGATCGACGCCATGCGCGACGACGCCCGGGGCGCCGAACCCGACGACTGGCTGTGAGCGTGGGGGCGTCAACCCACTGGGTGCGGCCGGACTGGCCGGCACCCGCGTGGGTCCGGTCCGCGGTGAGTACTCGCCAGGGTCCGGGCGTGTCGCTGCCGCCCTACGATCGCTTCAACCTTGGCCTGCGCAATGGTGACGACCCGGTGGCTGCGCAGAGCAACCGCGCCGCGGCGATTCGCGATCTGGTCCTTCCCGGGGAACCCCGCTGGCTGCGCCAGGTCCATGGCGTGGACGTTGCGGTGGCGGGCCATGAGGTCTGGAGGGACGAGCCGCGTGCGGACGCATCCGTGACGCGTGACACCGGCCAGACCCTGGCCATCCTCACCGCCGATTGCCTGCCGGTGCTCTTCTGTTCCACTGAGTCGCATGAAATCGGCGCCGCCCATGCCGGCTGGCGCGGTCTGCAGGCGGGCGTGCTCGAAGCCACCGTCGCGCAGATGCGCACGCCGACGTCCGGCATCCTGGCGTGGCTGGGTCCGTGCATCGGACAGGCGTCCTACGAAGTAGGCGAGGAAGTCCGCGACGCCTTCGCTGGCCTCGATGCGGGCGCATCGGCGCACTTTCAGCCGACGCGACCCGGCCATTGGCTGTGCGATCTGGCCGGCCTGGCGCGCCGCCGCCTCCATCAGGCGGGCGTCACCGCTATCTACGGCGGGGGCTTCGACACATTCAGTGACCCGCGTTTCTACTCGTACCGGCAAGAAGGCCCGCAAAGCGGGCGGTTTGCTTCGTTCATCTGGATCGCTGCGGACTGACGTGCAAGGCTGGCGGGGACGCTGATCCTCGCGGGGCTATTCCATCAGCGCACCGAGAAAGGACTGTCGCCACGCGGTGACATCCTGCTTCTCCAGCGTATCCATCATGGCGCGCCAGCGTCGCTTGCGTTCGATCAGCGGCATGCTCAGCGCCTGCTCCAGGGCTTCGGCCACTTCCTCAGGATCAGCAGGATTGACCAGCAAGGCCTGGGGAAGCTCCTGCGCGGCGCCGGCAAAGCGCGATAGCACCAGCACGCCAGGATCTTTCGGGTCCTGGCTGGCGACGTACTCCTTTGCCACCAGGTTCATGCCATCGCGCAGCGGCGTCACCAGGCCGACGCGCGCCGTCCGGTAGTAACCGTCGAGCAGGCTGTGCGGGAAGGAATTATTGACGTAGCGGATCGGCACCCAATCGGGCGCGGCGTACATGCCATTGATATGGCCGGCGCGGCGTTCGAGTTCGCGCCGGATCTGACGGTATTCGGGCACGGTCGAGCGTGACGGCGGCGCAATCTGCAAGAAGGTCACCTTGCGATGCAGTTCGGGGACGCGTTCGAGCAGCATCGCGTACGCGTCGAATCGCTCCGGTAGTCCCTTCGAATAGTCCAGGCGATCGACGCCGATGATCATGGCGCGACCTTCGAGGCTGTGGTGGAGGCTGTCGATCTCCTCCAGGTTCATTGCCTCAGCAGCGTCGTGCGCGACTTTCTGGGTATCGATCCCGATGGCAAACGCACCCGCCTTGAAGCGGCGACCATCTGACGTGCGCAGGCGATGGCCGCGCTGCATCGTCGCACCGAGATCGTTGACGAAATAGTCCTCCAGTGCGCGCAGGTCGCGTGCCGTATGGACGCCGACCAGGTCGTAACTGGCCAGCGTTTCCAGCAGCTCGCGGTGACGCGGCAGGGTGATCAGGAGGCCTGCCGCGGGCAGCGGCGTGTGCAGGAAGAAGCCGATGCGATTACGCACGCCGCGTTGGCGCAACATGGCGGCCAGCGGGATCAGGTGATAGTCGTTCACCCAGATCAGATCGTCAGGTGCGATCAGTTCGGCAACGCGATCGGCGAACAGGCTGTTGACCCGCAGATAGCCGTCGAGGTGCCGTCGGTTGTAGTCGACGAGGTCGGGGCGATAGTGCAGCAGTGGCCACAAGGTGCGGTTCGCGTAGCCGTCGTAAAAATCGTCGTGGTCGCGCCGTGACAGGTCGATCGTGGCGTATTCCACGTTCCCATCGCGCAGTGTGTGCACTTTTCCCGCGGTTTGCGCCGCGATCTTGCCGGACCAGCCGAACCATAAGCCGCCGCGTTCCTGCAGGGCGTCGCGCATGGCCGACGCCAGTCCGCCGGTGGCGGTTTGTTGCGGCAGCGCCACGCGGTTGGAAACAACGATCAAGCGACCCTTGTGAGCGGGTTCCATCTCACTCACATCGCGTCCTCCCAGCGGCGCGACAAGCGCATGGCGGTCTGGATCAGCCCCACCAGCGAATAGGTCTGCGGAAAGTTGCCCCAGTGCTCGCCCGTGGCCGGCGCGATGTCCTCGGACAACAAGCCCAGTGGATTGCGCTGGCTGAGCATGTTCTCGAACATCAAGCGTGCCTGCTTGCGACGACCGATGGCGGCCAGCGCTTCGATGTACCAGAAGGTGCAGATATTGAAGCTGGTTTCCGGCGCACCGAAGTCGTCCGGTGCGATATAGCGGAACAGGTAGTTGCCACGGCCAAGTTCATGGCCAATCGCGTCGACCGTCGCGATGAATCGCGGATCCCTGGGCTTGATGAAACCGATGTCAGCCAGCAGCAGCAGGCTGGCGTCGAGGTGCTCGCCATCGTAAGCATCGACGAAGTAGCCAAGTTTCTCGTTCCACGCGCGCTTGATGATGCGCCCATGCAGCTGCACGGCTTCGTTGTGCCAGTAGCGCGCGCGATCGCGAAGACCCAGTTGCGTGGCGATATGCGCCAGGCGATCACATGCCGCCCAGCACATGGCGGCGGAATAGGTGTGCACGGCCGCGCGGCCGCGAAACTCCCACAAGCCGGCATCCGGTTGCTCGGCCGTGATCAGGGCCATGCGGCCCATGCGTTCCAGTCGCTGGAACGTGCGTTCATCGCCCGGGTGGGCAAGTCGCTGGTCAAAGAACAACTGCGCGGAGGCCAGCACGACCGAGCCGTAGACATCGTTCTGACGCTGGCGCCAGGCATCGTTGCCGATGCGCACCGGGCCCATGCCGCGATAGCCCTTGAGGGATTCCGCGTGTCGTTCGAGCAGTTCACGCTCGAAGGTGATGCCGAACACCGGGCCGACTTCGTGATCGTCCTCGCCGGAGACAATGTTGAACACGTAGCGGATGTATTCCTCCATGCTGCGTGTCGCGCCCAGGCGGTTGAGTGCGCGCACGGTGAGCGCGGCATCGCGGATCCAGCAGTAGCGGTAATCCCAGTTGCGCTGCGAGCCGGGTGCCTCGGGAATGGATGTGGTGAGCGCGGCAACGATGGCGCCGGTGGCTTCGTACTGGCACAGCTTGAGCGTGATGGCGGCCCGAATCACCGCGTCCTGCCACTCATACGGCACCGAGAGATAGCGAACCCATTCGCGCCAGTACTCGAGCGTGTGTTCGAGCGTGCCGTGGATGAAATCGGCCGGGCTGGTGGTAAGCGTTTCGTCCGGGCCGAAGACAAAGTGCGCCTGGCGGTCGAGGTGAAACCAAAGACCTCGTTCGATCAGGGGAGACGCGACATCACTGGTCAGTCGCTGGATAACGTCGGACAGCAGGTAGCGGATATGGTTGCTGCCAGCACTGGTTTCGGGGGCGCGCGCGCCGTAGTCGCACAGGGGGCGCAGTCGAACGCGGATGCGCGGGTTGCCGTTGAGGGGGCGCACGCGACGGGCGATCATCACCGGGTGGTAGAAGCGTCCGCGCGCGCGATGGCGCGGTGCGAAATCGACAATCTCGATGCCGCTGTCCTGGGCATCGTAGATGCGCGTCACCAGCACGGCGGTGTTGGTGATGTATTCCTGCTCGGCGCGCACGGCGCCTTCCAGTTCGAAGCTCCAGTCACCGCCTTCACGTTGTGGTGAGAGCAAGGCGCAGAAGCTTGCGTCGCTGTCAAAGCGGGGCAGGCAGGACCACACGATGCGGCCCCAGCCGTCGATCAGGGCGGCAACACTGCCGTTGCCGATGACACCCAGCGCCAGGCTGGCCTGGGTATCAGGCGTTTCCTCCGGAAGGGTAGGCATGAGGATGGGCTCCTTGCTTGATCACGTTCAGTACGCGGGACAGCCAGGCATGCACAGCGTCAGTGCCTGGCAACGTGTATTGGGCGAGGCTCGGTTCGCGCGACCCCACGCGAACGCTGAGGCCGTTTTCAAGGTTGGTGGCGGCAAAGCCGTATTCGTCCGTGAGGTCGTCGCCGAGGTAAACAGGTACGCGTCCGGCGAACGGCTCGCTCGCCATCAGCTCGGCCACGGCCTTGCCCTTGTCCATGCCCTCGGGCTTCAGCTCAACGACGAGATTGCCGGCCTGCATTTCATAACCATGCAATTGTGGCAACGCGGTTTCCACCGCATGACGCACCGATTCGAAGTGCTCGGGCGCGGTGCGACTGTGAATCGCAACGGCGAGCTCCTTGTTTTCGATCAGCGTGCCGGGGTGCGCGCGCGAGATGGTTTCGGCCGTGTGCAGCGCGAGCGAGCGGCGACTGCCGCTGACGCGCGTCTCACGCATCTCGCCGTTGGCGTGGCGCAGCTGCAGGCCATGCAAACCGGCCATCGCCCACGGCGGCGCGCCAAACAGGCGATCCAGGTCGACCAGGCCCCGTCCGCTGACCAGCGCCAGCGCACCATCGAGTGTGGCGTAAAGATCGGCGAGCAAGACACGCAGGCGATCAGAGACCACGACCTCTTCGGGACGGTCGGCAAACGGCAGCAACGTGCCGTCAACGTCGAGGAACAGGGCCCAACGATCGCCGGGCGCCGGCAGTGGCGGGGCGGGAAGCATGGGCGGAACGGACATCTCGGGGATAAAGGACAGCAAAGACATTCGACGAAGCCTAACAGCCCCAATGTGAAGGGGGCCTTTGACGCGATGCCTGCAATGGCCCGGGTGAGAATCATGTATGGACGACATCACGGCGCTCTTGATGAGCTTGAATCGCAGCCTAACGTCCGCATCTCGCGGAGCAGTGGTGGCCTTGCCGCCAACATTCATTGAATCTGCGGGGAGAAACCAATGCGGATGGACAAACTGACTTCTCGGTTCCAGCAGGCACTGGCCGACGCCCAGTCCCTGGCTGTGGGACGCGACAACAACATGCTCGAGCCGGCGCACGTCATGGCTGCGCTGCTCGATCAGCAGGGTGGTTCGACCGGCCCTTTGCTTACCCAGGCCCAGGTCAATGTGCCGGCCTTGCGCCAGCGCGTCGGCGAAATCCTTGAGCGGCTTCCGCGCGTATCCGGACAGGAAGGCAATATCCATCTGGGCAACGAGCTTTCGCGCCTGCTCAACCTCACCGACAAGCTGGCGCAGCAGCGAGGCGACCAGTTCATCGCCAGCGAGTTGTTCCTGCTTGCCGCGCTCGAAGACAAAGGCGAAGTCGGCACGGCGCTCAAGGCGGCCGGTGCCACCAAGGCCAACATCGAAGCGGCCATCGAAAAGCTGCGCGGTGGCGAAAAAGTCCAGAGCGAAAACGCCGAGGAGCAGCGCCAGGCGCTCGAAAAATACTGTGTCGATCTCACGTCGCGCGCCGAAAGCGGCAAGCTCGATCCGGTCATTGGTCGCGACGAAGAGATTCGCCGCACCATCCAGGTCCTGCAACGCCGCACCAAGAACAACCCGGTGCTGATCGGCGAGCCTGGCGTGGGCAAGACCGCCATCGTCGAGGGACTCGCGCAGCGCATCGTCAAGGGCGAAGTGCCTGAAGGCCTGCGTGATCGTCGCGTGCTGGCCCTGGACATGGGCGCACTGATCGCGGGTGCCAAGTTCCGTGGCGAGTTCGAAGAGCGCCTCAAAGGCGTGCTGAACGACCTGGCCAAGCAGGAAGGTCGCGTCATTCTCTTCATCGACGAACTGCACACCATGGTCGGCGCAGGCAAGGCCGACGGCGCGATGGACGCAGGCAACATGCTCAAGCCGGCGCTTGCGCGTGGCGAACTGCATTGCATTGGCGCTACGACGCTCGACGAGTATCGCAAGTACATCGAGAAGGACGCCGCGCTGGAGCGCCGCTTCCAGAAGGTGTTTGTGGGCGAGCCGAGCGTCGAGGACACCATCGCCATCCTTCGCGGCCTGAAGGAGCGCTATGCGGTGCATCACGGCGTGGAAATCACTGACCCGGCGATCGTGGCCGCGGCCACGCTCTCCAACCGCTACATCACCGATCGCCAGCTGCCGGACAAGGCCATCGACTTGATGGACGAGGCGGCGAGCCGTCTGCGCATGGAAATCGATTCCAAGCCGGAGGAACTCGATCGCCTGGAGCGTCGCCTGATCCAGCTGAAGATCCAGCGCGAGATGCTCAAGAAGGAAACGGACGAGGCGTCGAAAAAGCGCCTGGCCGATCTCGAAACGGATATCGAAAAGCTCGAGCGCGAATTCTCTGACCTCAATGAAATCTGGAAGTCGGAAAAGGCCGCGTTGCAGGGTGCCGCCAAGATCAAGGAGCAGATCGAAGCCGCGCGCGTCGATCTCGACGCCGCCCAGCGTCGCCAGGACTACGCGAAGATGAGCGAGATCCAGTACGGTCGCCTGCCGGAACTGGAAAAGCAGCTCGCTGCCGCGCAGGCCGCCGAGAAGCAGGAATTCAAGCTCGTGCAGGACCGCGTGACCGACGAGGAGATCGCCGAAGTCGTTTCGCGCTGGACGGGCATTCCCGTCAACAAGATGCTCGAAGGCGAGCGCGACAAACTGCTGCACATGGAAGACGCGCTGCACCACCGCGTGGTGGGCCAGGACGAAGCGGTGCGCGCGGTATCCGACGCCATTCGTCGTGCCCGCGCCGGCTTGTCCGATCCCAATCGACCCTACGGTTCCTTCCTGTTCCTTGGTCCCACCGGCGTGGGCAAGACGGAACTGTGCAAGGCGCTGGCCGAATTCCTGTTCGACACGCAGGACGCGATGGTGCGCATCGACATGAGTGAGTTCATGGAGAAGCACTCCGTGAGCCGCCTGATCGGTGCGCCCCCGGGCTATGTCGGCTACGAAGAGGGCGGTTACCTGACCGAGGCCGTGCGTCGTCGTCCGTACAGCGTGATCCTGCTCGATGAGGTCGAAAAGGCCCATCCGGATGTGTTCAACATCCTGCTGCAAGTGCTCGACGACGGTCGCCTGACGGACGGCCAGGGTCGCACGGTGGACTTCCGCAATACCGTCATCGTGATGACGTCCAACCTGGGTTCTCAGTTGATCCAGGAGATGGAATCGGACGATGCGGACGAGGCGTATACGAAGATGAAGGCTGCGGTGCTCGGGGTGGTGCAGGCCCACTTCCGGCCGGAGTTCATCAATCGTCTCGACGAACTGGTGGTCTTCCGTCCGCTGGAGAAGAAACAGATCCGCGCGATTGCGAAGATCCAGCTGGCGTATCTGGAGAAGCGACTGGCCGAGCGCGATCTGCATCTGGAGATCAACGACAAGGCGCTCGATCTTCTGGGCAATGTCGGCTTCGATCCCGTGTATGGTGCGCGTCCGCTTAAGCGCGCGATCCAGCAACAACTGGAGAACCCTCTGGCGCGGGAAATCCTCGAAGGGCGCTTCGCCCCGGGGGCAACCATCGTTGTCGATGCGGCGCAGGGCAAGCTGACCTTCGGCGCGTAGCCGTACCTCAAAGGGTCACATGAGAAGCCAGGGCTATCCATGCCCTGGCTTTTTTTGTTTACGTGCGGCCGATCACTAAGACATTTCCTTATTTCACACCCTCTGCACTAAGATGCCCCCACCTGAGGTGACCGCTGGCCAGGCCAGTGGTTGAAACGGGAATCCGGTACGGCGCAAGCCAAGTCCGGAGCTGCCCCCGCAACGGTAGGCGAGTAAACGATCAGCGAATACCACTGTGCTTAGGCATGGGAAGGTGCTGATTCGAGGCAACCAGCCTCGCTCGCGAGCCCGGAGACCGGCCTCGAGGTAAGACCAGACTTGCGGTGGGCAAGGTCATGGGCGGCGCGCGCTCCATGGCCGTGCCTCTCTGCGATCACTCCTTCCGCCTGTCCTTATCCATGCCATCCGCGCGGGCAGGCGCGGCCAAGGAGTTGTTGTGTCATTGCGAGTTTCTTTTCTGCGTCGGTCCGTGCTGGCCTGCGCACTTATTGCTGTGTTTCCTTCCGCCTATGCCGCTGATAGCGGCGACGCCAACGACCTGAAGGGCGTGGTCGTCACGGCGACCCGTACCGATCAGACCGAAGCGAGCACGCTGGCATCGGTGACGGTCATTGACCGCGCGCAGATCGAACGTCTGCAGGCGCAGTCCGTGCAGGACCTGCTGCGCGGCACGCCGGGCATGTCGATCGCCAACAATGGCGGCCCGGGCAAGTCGACGTCGCTGTTCCTTCGCGGCACCGAATCGGACCATGTGCTGGTGCTCGTGGATGGCGTGAAGATTGGCTCGGTGACGAGCGGTGGCGCGTCGATCCAGGACATCCCGGTCGAGCAGATCGAGCGCATTGAAATCGTGCGCGGTCCGTTCTCCAGCTTGTATGGCTCCGAAGCCATCGGTGGCGTCATCCAGATCTTCACCCGTCGCCCGCAAGGCCCGTTCGAGCCGAGCCTGTACTTTGGCTTCGGCAGCAACCGCACCATCAACGGCGGTGCCGGTGTGGGCGGCAAGGTCGGCAACGGCTGGTACCAGGTGCAGCTGTCGCATGACGGCACCGATGGCATCAATGCCTGCCGCGGCAAGCCGTCGCCGGGCGGCGCGGGCTGCTTTGTCTACCAGCCGGATCGCGATGGTTTCCGCAACAACTCAGCGTCGATCAAGGGCGGCTACGAGTTCAGCAAGCAGTGGGAAGCCGACGCACAGTGGCTGCGTACGGATGGCTATAACCGCTATGACGGATCAACGTCCAATGCCGCCAAAGTTGTGGAACAGGTCGTGGGCGCGAGCCTGCGCTACCGCCCGACGGACTGGGCCAAGTTCACGCTCAACGCAGGCCAGAGCGCTGATCTGAGCGACAACTACTACAACGCGAAGTACCAGAGCACGTTCAACACGCACCGCGACGTTGGCACGCTGCAGGCCGATCTTGGCCTTGGTGGTGGTCTGTGGACGTTCGGCTTCGACTGGCAGCGTGACCGCGTCGACGGCAACACGGCGTACGCCCGCGATCAGCGTCTCAATCGCGGTGTGTTCGGCCAGTGGCAGCAGACGTTCGGTACGCAATCGCTGCAGGCCAGTGTGCGACGCGACGACAACGAACAATTCGGCGGCAAGACCACCGGCAGTCTGCTGTGGGGCTGGGATTTCACTGACAGCCTGCGCCTGACCGCAAGCGCCGGTTCGGCGTACAAAGCGCCTACTTTCAACGAGCTGTACTACCCGGGTTACGGCAACGCCAACCTCAATCCCGAGACTTCGCGCAGCTACGAGCTGGGTCTGCGCGGCATGCATGGCTGGGGTCACTGGTCGTTGAATGCGTTCGAAACGCACGTCGACAATCTGATCGCCTATGACTCGTCCATCGGACTGCCGGGCAACGTCGAGCACGCGCGCATTCAGGGCGCCGAGGCCGTCATCGGCACCGAGCTGGCTGGCTGGAACATCAACGGCACGGCGACGTGGCTGGATCCGCGCAACGAAAGTCGCGGGGCCAATCATGGCAACTACCTGGCTCGCCGTGCACCGCGCAGCGCGCGCGTGGACGTCGATCGCAGCTTCGGTGTTTTCGGCATCGGCGGCAGCGTCTACGCCGCCAGTCATCGTTACGACGACGTCGCCAACAAGAAGCAGCTGGGTGGTTACGGCCTCACCGACCTTCGTGTGAGCTGGGCCTTCGATCGCGACTGGCGCCTGCAGCTCAGCGGCAGCAACGTCTTCAACAAGCACTACGAGACCGCGGCTTACTACAACCAGCTCGGCCGCACGTACATGTTGAGCGTGCGTTACGCACCGACACACTGATTCCATCGCCATAAAGGGGTACGCCGATGAAACTCACCGAACATCGTTCCATCTTGTTGTGGGTCGTACTGACCGCCGTGATGATCGCCACGCGCTTCCATCACTTCGGCACCGCACTGAACCTGCCGGATGCGTCCATGGCAGTGTTTTTCCTCGGCGGCCTCGGCCTGCGCCGTCACCTGGGCTTTGCCTGGTTCATGGTGCTGGCGGTGGTGCTGGACTGGATCTCGGTATCGCTTGCCGGCGTCAGCGATTTCTGCGTGACGCCGGCATACTCGTTCCTGCTGCTGGCCTATGCCGTGCTCTGGTATGCCGGTCGCGCCTATGCCGGGCTGCTCAAGCCGACAGTGGCGTCGGTTGCCGGTGCGTTGGGCGTGGGTCTGGTTGCCGCGAGCGTGTCCTTCGCCATATCCAACGGCTCGTTCTACTGGCTGGGCGGTCGCTATCCGGACCCGCATTTCACCGAGTACGTGTCGCGCCTGTGGAAGTGGGGTCCGCTGTTCGTCCGCACGACGATGACCTATCTCGCCGTGGCGCTGATCGGTTACGGCCTGGTGGCGCGCTGGTTTGCGAATCGCGAACAGACGGAAGGAGCGCGTCGATGAATACTTCTGCCACCATGGACACGCTGCCCCTGCGCGGTTTTCGAGCCTCGATGATCGCCGCGTGCGTCCTGGCGCTGCTGATGATCCTCACGCGCGGCCAGCACTTCGCGTCGGTCAATGCGTTGCCCAGCGCCTCGTGGGCGGTGTTCTTCCTGGCCGGTGCACTGGTTCGCACGCGGTGGCTGTTCGTGTTCCTGTTTGCGCTGGCCTCAATGCTGGATCTCGGCAGCCTCGCCGCCGGCACGATTACCGACTGGTGCCTTAGCCCGGCGTACTGGGTGCTGGTGCCTGCGTATGGCACGCTGTGGTTCGCCGGGCGTCTCTATGGTCGCAAGCATGTCTTCCGTTGGAGCACCGTGCCGCGTCTCGCGATCACTCTGGTCGTGGCTGCTTTTGCGACCTATCTGATCTCCGGCGGCGGTTACTATGCGTTCTCCGGTCATTACGAGCCGACGTTCATGGGCTTCCTCCCGCGCATCGCGCATTACTACCCGCGCTCTCTGGGCACGATGTCTGGCTATGTGGCCGTGGGCTTTCTGGTGCTGTCGGTCGTGCGTGTCCTGGCCCCGCGTCTCTCGGCCGCCCCTTCGCGAGTCCACTCATGAACGAACGTCGCGACGCCCGTGAAGCGATGACGCCCGAAGAGCGTCATCGCGAGCGCATGCAGCGCAAGAAGGAGCTCATCGATCGCAAGATCGCGCGGGCCACCATCGAGCGCGGCGTGCTGGTGGTGAACACCGGCAACGGCAAGGGGAAGAGCTCCTCGGGCTTTGGCATGCTGGCGCGATCGCTGGGCCATGGATTTCGCTGTGGCGTCGTGCAGTTCATCAAAGGCAGCTTCTCGACGGGTGAAGAGGCCTTCTTCCGGCGCTTCGGTGAAGACCTCGACTACCACGTGATGGGCGAGGGCTTTACCTGGGAGACGCAGGACAAGGCGCGCGACATCGCAGCTGCCGAGGCCGCCTGGAAAGTGGCGGCGGACATGCTCGCCGATGCTTCGTATGATTTTGTCTTGCTCGATGAACTGAACATCGCGCTGGTCAAGCAGTACATCGACCTGGATGCGGTGCTTACGGCATTGGCGTCGCGTCCACCTGAGCAACATGTGGTGATCACAGGGCGCGGCGCGCCGGATCGTCTGGTCGAGGTGGCGGACACCGTGACGGAAATGCGCGTGGTCAAGCATGCGTTTCAGGCGGGCATCAAGGCGCAGCGAGGCATCGAACTGTGACCGCCATGCGCGCATGCCCGGCCTTGCTGGTATCGGCGCCTGCCTCGGGGCAGGGCAAGACGTCCTTTACGGCAGCGCTGGCGCGCGCTCATGTGCGGCAAGGCCGCAAGGTCCAGGTGTTCAAGACGGGGCCGGACTTCCTCGACTCGATGATCCTCGCGCGCGCCAGTGGCCGGCCCGTGTATCAGCTCGACGGCTGGATGGGTGGCGATGACGATATGCGTGCACGCCTGTATGCCGCGGCCGGCGAGGTCGATCTGATCCTCGTCGAAGGCGTCATGGGCCTCTTCGACGGATCGGCGTCGAGCGCGGCGCTGGCCATGCGCTTCGGCTTGCCCGTGCTGGCGGTGATCGATGGATCGGCGATGGCGCAGACGTTCGGTGCGATCGCTCACGGCCTCGCGCACTATCGCGATGGGCTCAAGGTGTATGGCGTCGCGGCCAACCGCGTTGGTAGCGCATATCACGCCAGCCTCCTCGAAGGCAGCCTGCCACCGGATATCCAGTGGTTGGGTGCCTTGCCACGCGATGCGTCGATGGCACTGCCCGAGCGGCACCTTGGCCTGGTTTCGGCGAGTGAGCAGCAGGATCTTGATGCGCGCATCGATGCGCTAGCCGATGCACTTGAAGCACATGTGTCGGTGTCATTGCCGCCACCCGTGACCTTCCAGGCACAGGCGGTCGCGTCGATGCCGAAGCGCTTGCTCGGCGTGCGTATCGCCATCGCGCGCGATGATGCGTTCTGCTTCATCTATCCGGCCAACATCGATGTGCTCGAAGAAGCGGGTGCGACGCTGGTCTTCTTCTCGCCACTGGCTGGCGATGCCTTGCCCGATTGCGACGCGGTCTGGCTGCCGGGCGGCTATCCGGAACTGCATCTGGACGCGCTTTCTGGCCACGTCACGTTGCATCGCGAGCTGCGTGAGCATGTCGATGCCGGCAAGCCACTTCTCGCCGAATGCGGCGGCATGTTGTACGCCATGGAGTCGCTTGCGGGCGTTGATGGCGAACCCCGGGTGATGGCCGGATTGTTGCCTGGAAGCGCCGCCATGCAATCGCGACTGGCCGGCCTGGGCATGCAAAGCGTGGCACTCCCGGAAGGCGAGTTGCGCGGCCACACCTTCCACTATGCGCGCGCCGAGATTGCGGCGACGCCGCTGGCGCAGGCACACAATCCCGACAAGGGGCCCAGCAAGGAAGCGGTCTATCGACGCCATCGATTCACGGCCAGCTTTGTGCACTTCTACTTCCCCTCCCATCCCGACGCCGCACTGCAACTGTTCGCACCGTGACGATCGCACTCGCCATGCTTGCCGCCGTGCTGCTCGACCTTCTTCTCGGCGAGCCACGGCGCGCACACCCGTTGGTGGCATTTGGCCGTTGGGCGGCCTGGTGCGAACGGTGCACGTATGGCGCATCGCGTTGGCGGGGCGTGTTGGCCTGGTCGCTGGCGGTCTTGCCTCTGGTGTCGATCACGTCGGGCCTGGCCTGGTTCGCCTGGCAGGTTTCGCCGTGGATGTATGGTCTGTATTCTGCCGTCGTTCTCTATCTGGCCATCGGTCTGCGCAGCCTGGGCGAGCACGCCTTGCCGGTGGCCAGCGCACTGGAGGCGGGCGACCTCGATGGCGCGCGAATCGCAGTGGGACGCATGGTCAGCCGCGACACGTTGGCGCTCGACGACGAGCGCGTGGCGGCTGCGGCGACCGAGTCCGTGCTGGAAAACGGCAACGATGCGGTCTTCGGTGCGCTGTTCTGGTTTGTTCTTCTCGGTGCGCCGGGCGTGGTGCTCTATCGCCTGTCCAACACGCTCGATGCGATGTGGGGTTACCGCACCGAGCGCTATGAGCGATTCGGCTGGGCCGCGGCGCGCATCGATGATCTGCTTAACCTGGTGCCGGCTCGCCTGACCGCTGCAACCTACGCGCTCATGGGCCACGCATCCACGGCGTGGCGCTGCTGGCGCCTTCAGGCACCGCAATGGGACAGCCCTAACGCAGGTCCCGTCATGTCCGCCGGTGCCGGTGCCCTGCGTGTGCGTCTGGGTGGGCCGGCGCCCTATCACGGTCAATGGGAAGAGCGCCCCGTGCTTGGCGAAGGTGTCGCGCCGGATGCGCACGCCATTCGGCGCTCGATGCGTCTCGTGCGCATGGGCGTGGCGCTCTGGGTATTCGTAGTGATCCTTGCAGGATGGGCCTGGCATGCTTGAACACGGCGGACGTTTGCGGCGGGCAGCGCGCGAGTACGGCATCCCGTTGGAAGACTGGCTCGATCTGTCGACGGGCATCAGTCCGTTCGCCTGGCCCGTGCCTGACATTCCCGGCGAGGCCTGGCATCGCCTGCCCGAGGACGACGACGGCCTCATGGAAGTCGCGCGCGACTACTACGGTACGCAGGCGTTGCTGCCGGTATCCGGGACGCAGGCGGCCATCCAGTCGTTGCCACTGCTTCGCGATCATTCGCGCGTGGGTGTTCTTGCACCCGGCTATGCGGAGCACGCGCATGTCTGGCGACGCGTGGGGCACGACGTTCGCCCGCGGTCGGCGGCCGATCTGCTGTCGAGCGGCGATCGCTACGATGTCGTCATTCTGATCAACCCGAACAATCCAGGTGGCGAGACATTCGGCCGCGAACAACTGCTGGACCTTCATGCCAGCTTGCGTCGGCGCAGTGGCTGGCTGATTGTCGATGAAGCCTTCATGGACGCGACGCCGGGAGAAAGCCTGTGTGCGATGCCGCCGCGGGAAGGCCTGATTGTCCTTCGCTCGGTGGGCAAGTTCTTCGGGCTCGCGGGTGCGCGCGCAGGGTTTGTCAGTGCGACGACCGACCTTCTGCTTGCCTTGCGATCCCATCTCGGGCCGTGGGCCCTGACCGGGCCGACACGGCATGTGCTCAAGCTGGCGCTGGCGGATACCGCATGGCACGTCGAAGCTCAGGCCAAGTTGCGCGCGGCGAGTACGCATCTGGCGGCTTTGCTTGCCAACCGTGGCCTCGCACCTTCGGCCGGCACCCCGTTCTTCCAGTGGTGCCGACATGCCCATGCGCCGGCCATCCAGCGAGCTCTCGCGCGCAAGGGTGTGCTGGTCCGCTTGTTCGATGAGCCGTCCAGCCTCCGGTTTGGCCTGCCCGGTTCGCAGGAGGCGTTCGATCGCCTGGATCGCGCGCTGCGCGAGGCCGTGGTCGCGCCCAACGTGCTGGGACCAAGGCGATGACGGCGCGCGTGTTGATGGTGCAGGGTTGTACGTCCGATGCGGGCAAGAGCACGGTCGTTGCGGCGTTGTGCCGGTGGCTGCGTCGTCGCGGTGTTCGCGTGGCGCCCTTCAAGCCGCAAAACATGGCGCTCAATTCCGCCGTGACGGTCGATGGCGGCGAAATCGGTCGCGCCCAGGCCGCGCAGGCGCAGGCCGCGGGAGTCGAACCCCACACGGATTTCAATCCGGTCCTGCTCAAGCCGAACACCGATGTGGGCGCGCAGGTCATCGTGCACGGCCGCGCCGTCGGCAACATGGACGCGCGTGACTATCACGCCTACAAGCGCATTGCGATGGATGCGGTGTTGTCCTCGCATGCGCGCCTGAGTACGCAGTACGACGTCATCGTGGTGGAAGGGGCGGGTAGCCCGGCCGAGATCAATTTGCGCGACCGCGACATCGCGAACATGGGGTATGCGGAGGCGGTGGATTGCCCGGTCGTCCTGGTCGCCGATATCGATCGCGGCGGCGTCTTCGCACACCTCGTCGGCACGCTCGCCTTGCTGTCGCCCAGTGAACGGGCGCGCGTGCGGGGTTTCATCGTCAACCGCTTTCGCGGGGATATCGCGCTGCTGCAACCGGGCCTCGACTGGCTTGAGCAGGAAACGGGCAAGCCCGTGCTGGGTGTGTTGCCCTACCTGCATGGACTTCATGTCGAGGCTGAAGACGCTTTGCCGAGGGTTCGCCAAAACAAAGCGGGCGATGTGCTGCGTGTGGCGGTTCCCGCTTTCCCGCGCATCAGCAATCACACGGACTTCGACGCCTTGCAGGCCCATCCCGGGGTTGAGTTGAGCTGGGCGGGGCCGGGGCAGGCCATGCCCGCGTGCGACCTCATCGTGCTGCCGGGTTCGAAGTCCACGCGTGCCGACCTCGCATGGCTGCGCCAGCAGGGACACGATCGGGCCATCGCCAGGCATCTGCGCTACGGTGGCAAGGTGCTCGGCATTTGCGGGGGATTCCAGATGCTTGGCAACTTCGTCGACGATCCGCACGGCCTCGAAGGCGCGCCAGGAAGCAGCGAAGGCCTGGGCTGGCTGGCCGTATCGACGACGCTTGAAACTGAGAAGCAGCTACGCCGCGTTGCCGGGGTGCTGGCGGAAAGTGGCGCTGCCGTGACGGGTTATGAAATCCATTGTGGTGTCACCAAGGGCATCGATCCCGCGACCGCCTTCTGCATCCTGGAGGACGGAAGGCCCGACGGTGCGCGCTCGGCCGATGGACAGGTGATGGGCACCTATCTTCATGGTGTCTTCGATCGTCCCGAAGCACTGGCGGCGCTGCTCGAGTGGGCGGGCTGGCGCGGTACCGAACATGTCGATATCGATGGCCTGCGCGAACAAAGTTTCGACAGACTGGCCGATAGCATCGACGCCCATCTGGATACGGATCTCCTTACCCAATGGATGGGACTCAACGGATGAAGACACTGATTCTGGGTGGTGCGCGCTCGGGCAAGAGCGCGCTGGCCGAACAGCTGGCCGTGAACTGCGGCGACGATGTGGTTTATGTGGCGACGGCTCAGCCGCTGGACGCCGCCATGGCCGAACGTATCGCCCATCATCGCGCACAACGCCCACGCTACTGGCACACGATCGAAGAACCGATGGCGCTGGCCGAAGCTTTGCGGGAGCACGCGCGTCCCGGGCGATGCATCCTGGTGGATTGCCTCACGTTGTGGCTCAGCAATCTCATCGGCAGCGATGACATGGCGAGGTTCGAACGCGAGCGTGATGGCTTCCTGGCATGCCTGGCAGATATCCCGGGTGAACTGTTGCTGGTCAGCAATGAAGTGGGCCTTGGCATCGTGCCGCTGGGCGAACTGAGCCGGCGATTCGTCGACGAGGCGGGCCGGCTGCATCAACGATTGGGGCAGACCTGCGATCGCGTCGTCTTCGTCGCGGCGGGATTGCCCATGACACTCAAGGGAAGTCTTTGATGGAAGTGAACTGGATCGAGCGCCCATGCCGCGTCGTCGACCGTGCGTGCGAGGCAAGAGCCCTCGCGCGCCAGGCCATGCTGACCAAGCCTCCGGGCTCGCTGGGGGCGCTCGAAAGCGCGGCCGTCCATCTGGCATCGCTGCAGGGCAAGGATGCGCCCTCACTGAAGAACGTCTGGATTACCGTCTTTGCGGGCGACCACGGCGTGGCGGCCGAAGGGGTTTCTGCATTTCCGCAAGCGGTTACCGGAGAAATGGTGCGGAACTTCGCGCGCGGTGGCGCGGCCATCAGCGTCCTGGCGCGCGAACTCGGTGCCTCGCTGGAAGTGGTCAACCTGGGCACGGTCAACGACCCCGGGACATGCCCCGGGGTTCGCACGGTCTACCTGGCTCCGCAGACCGGCAATCTGGCCCGCGAGGCTGCGATGACTGACGCGCAGTTGGCTGCGGCGCTCCAGGCCGGAGCTGACAGTGTCGAGGCGGCGCACACGGCGGACGTCCAGCTCTTCATTGCGGGCGACATGGGCATCGCCAATACAACGTCGGCCACGGCGCTTGCCTGTGCGCTGCTTGGCGAGTCGCCCCAGGACATGGTGGGTCGTGGAACCGGCGTCGATGATGCCGGGCTGGCGCGCAAAGTCGCGGTTGTTGCATCGGCCTTGTCCCTCCATGCAGATGCGAGCGATGCGAGGGAAGTGTTGCGTCGACTTGGCGGCTTCGAGATCGCGGCCATGGTGGGTGCTTATATCGCTGCCGCTCAGCGCGGCATCCCGGTGCTGATCGATGGATTCATCAGCTCGGTGGCCGCGCTGGCCGCCGTTCGGCTGAATCCGGATTCGCGCTGCTGGATGCTTTTCTCGCATCGTTCGCATGAGCGTGGTCATGCCCTGGTCCTGGCCGCGCTGGCTGCCAAGCCGCTGCTCGATTTGCAGATGCGCCTGGGTGAGGCCAGCGGCGCCGCCTCGGCCGTGCCGCTGCTTCGCCTGGCCTGCGCCTTGCACAACGGCATGGCGACCTTTGCCGAAGCCGGCGTGTCGGATGGACCGGCATGAGCATCGAGTTGCTTCGTCACGGCGATACCGGGCAACGTAGCTACCGCGGACAACTGGACGACCCGCTGAGCGAGCTGGGCTGGATGCAGTTGCGCGAGGCGACGTACGGTCGTCAGTGGGACATCATCATCACCTCTTCGATGCAGCGCTGCGCGGCGTTTGCCAGCGAGCTCGCGAGTGCCCTGCAGGTGCCGATCCAGGTCGACACGCGTCTGGTGGAGTATCACTTTGGTGACTGGCAGGGTGTGCCCATCGAAACGCTGGCGGAGGAGCAGGGTGATGCCCTGGGACGGTTCTGGAGCGATCCCGTGCGTTATCCGCCACCCGGTGGCGAAACCTTTGAGATGTTCGCAGCCCGCTTGTCGGCGGCGCTGGATGATGTCGTCGCGCAATACGCAGACGCTCGCGTGCTGGTGGTGACGCATGGCGGCGCCATTCGCTGGCTTCGTTGTCGAGCAGAGCGTCGCGACTTTGGTGACATGGCCGCCATCGATGTGCCGCATGCCTCGCTGCATGCGCTGGCGTGGACGGGCTGATGAACGCCTTCCTCGTTGCGCTGGGTTTCCTGACACGCATTCCGGTGCCACATCACGTGTTCGACGATGAGCGCGCACGCCGTCGCTCGCTGGCGTGGTATCCGGCGGTGGGGTTGGTGATCGGCGCGTTGCTGTTGGTTTCGCACTACGTCATGCGAGGGTGGCCGCCGTTGGTCGCCGCGTCGGTGCTGCTTCTGCTCTGGATCGTGGCGACGGGCGCACTGCATCTGGACGGTCTGGCGGACAGTGCCGACGCGTGGATCGGCGGCCTGGGCGATCGTGAGCGCACCCTGGCGATCATGAAAGATCCTCGTTGCGGTCCGGCTGGTGTCGTTGCGTTGGTCTCCGTGCTTTTGCTGAAGTTCGCATGCCTTGCGAGCTTGTCTTCGGCATGGCCCGCGCTATGGGTTGCGCCTGTATTGGCCCGCTCAGTGTTGGTCGGCGCCTTTCTCGGCACGCCTTATGTTCGTGCGGGCGGGCTCGGTTCCCGGCTCGGTGATGGTGCGGGGCAAGCCTCGCGCATCGCACTGGCTATGGTGGCCTTTGCCATCCTGTGGCTCGGCTGGCACGCCTGGTTGGCCACGGCGATCGTCCTGGCGCTCTTTGCCTGGTGGCGCCACGCGTGCGTCGCGCGCCTTGGCGGGATGACGGGCGATACCTGTGGCGCGCTGACAGAACTGACTGAAGTGGCCGTGCTGCTGGTGTTCGCCGCCGCCGGCTGAAGCCGTACCGACGCCCTCGCGCCGGCACGGCTTCGGGATTACCAGTGGTAAGCGACTTTGCCGTAGACGTAGGCGCCGTTGAAGCCAAACGGTGAGAACACCGAGTAGGGCATCGTGCCGTTGTTGTCGTTGGCGTGGATGACCTTGTCCGGATACGTGTTGAAGACGTTGTCCGCACCCAGGCTGAAGGTCCAGCCGCCGAGGTTGTAGTTCACCGCAAGGTCCAGCAACCATTTGCTGCTGAAACTCTGATCGAGCAACGGATTGGTGGAGTTGTACGAGGTGAAGCTCCCGTAGCGCGTGAGCGTGCCGCTGACACTCCATCGATCGATGCTGTACAGGCCGTTGAGAATCAATTTGCTGCGCGGTGTGGTGTCGGCGAGCAAACCGTACTGATCGCGACGATCGATGCGCTTGAGGTTGAGTCCCAGCTGATCGAGCACGGCGGGGTTCGGTTTGACGTCGGTGACCTTGTTCTTGTTGTAGTTGTAGCTGAGCGAGGTCTGCAGCGCGCCGGCGTTGCCGAAGTCGAAGTTGTAGCTCGCCACGAAATCCACGCCGCGTGTGCGCGTATCCACCGCATTGGTGAAGTAGGCGATGCCGCTGTAGTTGATGTTGGTGACGCCATTGGCTGCGAGGTACGCCTGCACCGCCGGTGAGCTGGTGGCGAGGTTGCTCGACAGGGTGATGCGGTCGCTGATCTTAATCTGGTACAGATCGATGCTCAGGTTGAGCGCGTCGATCGGATTCCACACCGCGCCGAAGGTGAAGTTGCGCGACTTCTCTGGCTTCAGCGCCTGGCCACCGAGCAGCACGGCCACCTGACTGGTCGCCGGCACGATGCCGGTGTTGTAGATCCCCGGTGGCAGGCCCAGCGAGTTACCCGCGCCGTAGTACAGCGAAGAGATGTACGAATAGTTCTGCTGCGCCAGCGACGGTGCGCGGAAGCCCGTGGAAGCACTGCCACGAAGGGCGAAGCGATCGGTGAAGTCGTAGCGCAGCGCGAGCGAGCCGGACGTCGTCGTGCCGAAGTCGGTGTAATCCTCGTGGCGCACCGCCAGCGACGTGCCGAGTTTGTCGGTGAGATTGGTTTCGAGGCTGATGTATTCGGCCACGTCATGGCGCGAATGGAATCCCGCATTGGCCGGCTGGAATCCGCCGAAGCCTTGCGCACCGCCGGACACCCCGGACGTTCCGGTATACCAGGAGGTAACGTCACCGGCCTGGATCTCGTAGGTCTGCCTCAGATATTCGGCACCGAAGGCGAGCGTCACCGGATTGGGCAGCCAGCTGGTGGAAAACTCCTTCGCGATATCCACATCGAACGCTTGCTGCGACGAGGAAAGAATGCCGTCGTGGAAGCTCGTCGGACTCCAGCCGAAGTCGTGCAGGAACGCGCGGTTCACGCTCTGCTCGGTGCCGTAAGAGACGCGGTTGCCGCCGTAATTGCCGCTGACATCCCAGCGCCAGCCGCTCTCGGTCTTGCCGCGAATACCGATGACGAGGGCCTGGTCGGTCGAGGCGGCGTTCTCAAGCGGCAGGTAGCCATTGGGATAGATCGATGGCACCGAGTTGCTGTTGGCGAGGTTGCGGAAGAACGCCGGTGAGGTTGTATCGCGCTTGCCGTAGTGGCCAAAGGTGTACAGCTCGATCGATGAGGTCAGGTTGAACTGGCCGTTGAGGAACAGATTCTTGTCGTCGACCTCGGGATCGCCGAAGCGTTGCGTCGTGCCTTCCCAGGCTCGGGTGCGATTGGGCGCGGCGCGGTTGGTGTAGTCCTGGTGGCCGTCCTGCACGGTGAAGCGCAACCAGCCCTGGTCCTTGTTCAACGGTATGGCGAAGTTGGCGGAAGCCTGCCACTGCTGGCCGTCGCCAGCCGAGTATTGGCCGCCATTGACCTCGGCGGTTCCACCCGTTGCGCCACCTTTGAGAACGATGTTGATGACGCCCGCGATGGCATCGGAACCGTATTGCGCGGAGGCGCCGTCACGCAGCACTTCGATGTGATCGATGGCCGCCATCGGAATGGTGTTGAGATCGACGGCCTGCGAGCCGCGGCCCAGGACACCGTTGGTGAGGATGATGGCGCCGGGGTGCCAGCGCTTGCCGTTCACCAGCACCAGCACCTGGTCCGGTGACAAGCCACGCAGCTGCGCGGGACGTTGCGAGTCGGCCGTGTCGGCTGCCGAAGGTCTGGGGAAGGTAAGCGACGGAATGATGCGTGCCAGTGCGGTTGTCAGTTCGGTTGTGCCGGTTTGCTGAAGCACTGAGGCGGGCACGACGTCGATGGGCGTCAGCGAACTGCTTTCGGTGCGCGTGTCCGAACGCGTGCCGGTGACGATGATGGGGCCCAGGTCCTTGGCTTTGTCCTTCGCGGGCGGGGTGGCGTCCTGCGCAGAAGCGTACGGGGTGGAAAGGGCGAGCAAAATGGCAACAGCGAGTCCTGCGCTTGCAAAGCGTACTGACGTAGACATTGGTTCTCCCCAAAAGTGTTGCTGTGTTGCAGCAAACTCAGGCTAGTCCTGATGTCATGATTTCGTCAATAGACGTCTAGACGTCCAAATCATGCTTTTCGTGTATGAGCTTATGGCGTTGACAAATGTGAAGAAGGTTTTTCTCCGGGTGGCCGAATCCGGCGCGGGCCGTTGAAATCGCGCGTTCTGCCTCGATAATGTGCGCCGCCGGGCCTTTATGCCCGGATCGTTTTCCGGAGTGTTCGATGCCCATCTATGAATTCGAGTGCGGCGGCTGCGGCCACCGTTTCGACCGTTTGCAGAAAATGTCCGATCCCGATCCCACGGGATGCCCGCAGTGCGCCGCCGACCAGGTGCAGCGCAAGGTGAGCGCGCCGTCGTTCCGTCTGGCCGGCAGTGGCTGGTACGAGACCGATTTCAAGAAGGACGGCGACAAGAAGCGCAACCTGGCGGGTGATTCCGCCGCGCCTGCACCCGCCCCAGCGCCGGCCCCGGCACCGGCTCCCGCGCCTGCCAGCAGCGACTGAACGGATGCCCACCCGGACGCAAGTTCCTGAGCGCTACAAGCGAGCTGTTCAATCGCCGTTGTCCCGGATTGAGTAGCGTAGAGGCCACCTGAACGGGTGGTCTTTCGCCACCCTGGGGCATAGGAAGGCTTGAAACATGAGCGGAATGAGCAAGGTGGTGTGGGCAGTGGCCGGTCTGGCGCTGGCAGGTGCAGGCATGGCGGTACCGCAAAGCGCCCACGCCCAATACCAAGGCTCGATCACCTGCTCCAGCACAGACGGTCGCTTCGCCCGGTGCCGTACCCCGTGGTCGGATTCCCAGCTGGATCGCCAGCTTTCCGATACGCGCTGCGTGCGCGGCCAGAGCTGGGGCTCGGACCGCGGCAGCGTGTGGGTGGACCGCGGTTGTCGCGCCACCTTCGTTGAGGCCCGTGGTTGGGGCGGTGGCGGCGGTCGCCCCGGTTACGGCGGCGGTGGCGGCGGCTGGCAGCCCGGTCTGGACTGGGATCGCCAGATCCAGCTGACCTGCCAGAGCAACAGCGCGCGTTATCAGATGTGCCAGGTTGACGTGGGCCGCAATGGCCGCGTGCGCATGGTCCGTCAGATGTCCGACACGCGCTGCGAAGAGGGTTACAGCTGGGGCTGGAACCGCGCCGGCGTGTGGGTCGATCGCGGCTGCCGTGCCACGTTTGTGGTGGATCGCCGCTGGTAAATCCAGTCACAGGTGCCCTCGATCCCTGAGGGCGCCGGGCCTGGCCGGGTGGACGATTTCGCCCGGCCTCATGCGGGCCAATTCCGGCCCGGGGCCCCATCCTGTTAAGATTCCGGGTCTTTTCCACGTCTCACGCCGCCCTGGCGGCCCGGAGTTCCAAGCGCATGCGCACGCATTTCTGCGGCCTCATCGACGAGTCGCTGGTCGGCCAGACCGTCACCCTGTGCGGCTGGGTCAACACCCTTCGCCTGCAGAGCCACGTGGCTTTTGTGGATCTTCGCGATCACGAAGGCCTCGCCCAGGTGGTGGTGGAGCGTGACAACGCCGATGCGTTCGCTGTCGCCGGCGAAATCGGCTACGAGTACTGCCTGCGCGTGACGGGCACCATCCGCAAGCGCCTGTCGGCCAACGACAAGCTCAAGACCGGCACGGTTGAGCTGCTGGCCGACAAGGTCGAGATCCTCAATGCCGCGAAGGACCTGCCGTTCGCGCTGCACGAGAATCCCAACGAGGACATGCGGATGACCTACCGCTACCTCGACCTGCGTCGTCCGGAGATGCAGCGCATGATGCGCACGCGCACGAAGCTCGTGACGACGCTGCGCCGTTACCTCGATGCGCGCGGTTTCCAGGATATCGAAACCCCGATTCTGACCAAGGCCACGCCCGAAGGCGCGCGTGATTACCTGGTGCCCAGCCGCGTGCATGCAGGCCAGTTCTACGCGCTGCCGCAGTCGCCGCAGCTGTTCAAGCAGATCCTGATGATGGCCGGTTTCGACCGCTACTATCAGATCGCGCGCTGCTTCCGTGACGAAGACCTTCGCGCCGACCGCCAGCCGGAATTCACCCAGCTCGATCTTGAATTCGCTTTTGTCGAAGAAAAGGACGTGCAGGACTTCGTGGAGGAGCTGATCCGCCACGTGTTCAAGGAAGTGCAGGGCGTGGACCTGGCGTCCGAATTCCCGCGCATGACCTGGGACGAAGCCATGCGTCGCTTCGGTTCGGACAAGCCGGACCTGCGCATCGCGCTCGAACTGGTCGACGTCGCCGAGGCGCTCAAGCACGTCGAGTTCAAGGTGTTTGCCGAGCCCGCTAACGATCCGGCCGGTCGCGTTGCCGCGCTGCGCCTTCCGGGCGGCGCCACGCTGACGCGCAAGGAAATCGACCAGCTCACCGAGTACGTCGCCAAGTACGGCGCGAAGGGCCTGGCCTGGCTGCGCGTGGATGACCTGGCCAAGGGTCGCGAAGGCATCAACTCGCCGGTGGCCAAGTTCCTTGATGACGCCGCGCTCGACGCGCTGCTCAAGGCGACCGGTGCGCAGACTGGCGACACGGTGTTTGTTGGCGCGGGTAAGTGGAAGGTCGTCACCGACTTCATGGGCGCGCTGCGTCTGAAGGTCGGCAAGGACCGCGGCTTCGTCGAAAACAGCTGGAAGCCGCTGTGGGTGACCGACTTCCCGATGTTCGAATACGACGACGAGGAAAAGCGCTTCGTCGCCTTGCATCACCCCTTCACCGCGCCCAAGGTCGACGATATCGGCGACCTGCGCGCCAACGCCGCGACCGCCGTGAGCCGCGGCTACGACATGGTGCTCAACGGCAACGAAATCGGCGGTGGTTCGATTCGTATCCACCGTCCGGAGATGCAGAGCGCGGTGTTCGAGTTGCTCGGCATCAGCGCGGAAGAGGCGGACATGAAGTTCGGCTTCCTGCTCAAGGCGCTCAAGTTCGGCGCGCCGCCGCACGGTGGCCTGGCCTTCGGTATCGATCGCATCGCGGCGCTGATGGCAGGCACCGAGTCCATCCGCGACGTGATCGCTTTCCCCAAGACCACCAGTGCTCAGGATCTGATGACCGACGCGCCGTCGCCGGTGGCGTTGGCGCAGCTGAAGGAGCTGCACGTCCGCACGGTTGAGGAGTGAGGCCGCCGGCTGCGCCGGCTGTGAATCCGCTCGCTGGCGCGCGCTGTGAACGGTAAACGGTAAAGAGTAAGAGCCGGTGCCCTCAAGGTTCCGGCTCTTTCCGTTCACTGTTTACCGTTCCTCCGTTCACCCGCCGCGCATCCACCCCGTCACACTCCATTAGTCCCCACCCAGCTATCCTCCACGCCCGATTTATCTCTGCCCGCGGCCTCAATGCCCTCTCACATCATCCTGCTGCACGGCCTGTGGATGCGCGGTTTCGCGCTGCTGATGCTGCATCGTCGGTTGATCGAGGCGGGGTATCGGGTGCATCGCTTTGACTACATGAGCGTGGCGGCGACGCAGGAGCGCATCCTGGGGCGTTTGCAGGAGCGCATGCGCGAACTTGAAGGCGATGGTGCGCCGGTGCATCTGGTGGGGCATAGCCTGGGTGGCCTGTTGGCACTGCGGGCGTGCGAAACGCCGGAACCGCTGCCTGCGGGTCGCATCGTCTGCCTGGGTTCCCCGCTGCTGGGCAGTGCGGCGGCGCGTGCTTTCTCGGGCAAGGGCGGTCGCGGTGGTGAAGCCTTGCTGGGACACAATCGTTCGTTGCTGGAGCATGGCTTTGAGCGCTGGGCCGGGCCGCGCGAGGTAGGGGTCATCGCCGGCCGCATGGCGATGGGTCTGGGCATGATGCTCGGGCCGCTGGAAGGCGAGAACGACGGCACCGTTGCGGTGGCCGAAACCCGCTTGCCTGGGGTGACCGACCACTGCGTCGTCGAGGCGAACCATACGGGTCTGCTTTTCTCCACGGCTACCGCCGATCGGATCGGGCAATTCCTGCGCGACGGCAGTTTTGGCCCGGCCAGCGACACCGCGCCATTGGCCTGAAACCGTTGTCCGCGCTCATTCCGGGTACTTCGTAGGGCCCGCCTTGCCAGCGAGCAGGGCGTCCGGGATAAAATTCGTCCCCTTGTCGTTCGCTCAGGTTCAGGTATTCCTATGGGTAGAGGCCCGTCCATCGAAGGTCGCAAGAACGCCGAAGACGCCAAGCGCGCCAAGGTGTTCACCAAGCTGATCCGCGAAATCACCGTCGCAACCCGCGCGGGTGCCGCCGACCCGGCCGCCAATCCGCGCTTGCGCGCGGCGGTGGACAAGGCCCTGTCCGCCAACATGACCAAGGACACCATCGAGCGCGCCATCAAGCGCGGCTCGGGTGCCGACGGCGCCGGCGATGAAATCCGCTACGAAGGCTACGGCCCGGGCGGCGTCGCGCTGATCATCGACTGCTTCACCGACAACCAGACGCGCACCGTCGCCGACGTGCGTGCCGTCCTCAACAAGAACGGCGGCAACCTGGGTACCAGCAACTCGGTGGCGTTCCAGTTCACCCGCTGTGGTGAGCTTGTATTCGCCACGGGCGGCGATGCGGCCAAGGAAGAGAAAGTGCTCGAAGCCGCGCTCGAGGCTGGTGCCGACGACGTCGTCAATGAAAACGGCGAAAGCACGGTCGTCTGCGCGCCGGAGAACTTCGAGTCCGTGCAGCAGGGGCTGCTCGATGCCGGCCTCACCGCCGAGCATGCCGGCGTGACCATGCGTCCCAACAACCGCGTGGCGGTTTCGGCCGAAAACGTGGAAGCCCTGCAGACGCTGCTGGACAAGCTCGACGCGCTGGACGACGTCAGCGAGGTCTCGCACAACGCCCTGTTGCCCGCTGACGCCGCCCACTGATCCCATCGGGCCATTTTGGCCCGGGGACATCACACGCCATGACGCGCATCTTAGGCATCGACCCGGGCAGTCAACGCACCGGCGTGGGCATCATTGACGTTGGCGAGGGCGGCAAGCTCTCGCACGTCTTCCACGGTGCGCTGATGGTGGGGAAGGAGGAAACCTTCCCGCTTCGCCTGAAACGCATCTTTGACGAGCTCTGTGACATCATCGCCACCCATCGGCCGGATGAGTGCGGGGTGGAGCGCGTGTTCATGGCGCGCAACGCCGATTCGGCCTTGAAGCTGGGGCAGGCGAGAGGCGCCGCGATCTGCGCGGTAGTAAGCCAGGGGATCTCGGTGCACGAATACGCAGCGACAGAAGTCAAACAAGCAGTGGTCGGGACGGGTCGTGGCGATAAAACCCAGGTACAGCACATGATCGGCATCCTGCTGGGTCTCAAGGGCCCGCTGCAGGCCGACGCCGCCGATGCGCTCGCCATTGCCGTCGCGCATGCACACACCCGTGCCAGTCTGGCCCGTGTCGGGATTCCGCGTACCGCCTGGAGGCGTCGATGATCGGTCGCCTGCGGGGCATCCTGGTTTCCAAGCAGCCGCCGTGGCTGCTGATCGACGTGGGCGGCGTGGGCTACGAGCTTGAGGCACCCATGTCCACGATTTACGACCTCCCGCCCACGGGCAAGGAAGTCACGCTGCTCACGCACTACGCGGTGAAGGAAGACAGCGTCGCGCTGTACGGCTTCATGCATGAGGCCGAGCGCGCGCTGTTCCGCAATCTGCAGAAAGTCAGTGGCATCGGCGCGAAGATCTCGCTGGCCGTGCTGTCGGGGGTATCGACCGCCGATTTCGCTCGCCTGGTCCAGGCCGGTGACGTGGTCGCGCTGACCAAGATTCCCGGCATCGGCAAGAAAACCGCCGAGCGCATGGTGGTCGAATTGCGCGATCGCGTGGATGGGATGGGGATTTCCCTGCCAGGCATGACCGGCAAAGCGGCCGCGCCGGTCGATCCGGCCGGCGAGGCAACGGTGGCTTTGCAGCAGTTGGGTTATAAGCCTGCCGAAGTAACACGTCTGGTACAGAAGGTGGCGGCCGAAGGCGACACCGCCGAGTCGATCATCCGCAAGGCGCTGCGCGCCGCGCTGGGGAGCTGATACGTGAGCAAGGATTCCATGCACGGCAGCGTCGACAACGAAACCAGGCGACGCCTCGCGGCGTTGGCGCTGGGCGCCATCGGCGTCGTCTACGGCGACATCGGCACCAGCCCCCTCTACACCTTGCAGGCCACGCTCAACCACGACGGCAATGGCGTGCCGACGTCCGAGAGCGTCTTCGGCGTGCTGTCGCTGATCTTCTGGGCGCAGATCATCGTGGTCTCGCTCAAGTACGTCGTGTTCATCATGCGTGCGGACAACAAAGGCGAGGGCGGCATCATGGCGCTGCTCGCACTTGCATTGCGCAGTGCACGCGGCGATGCGCGCATGCGCTGGATCCTGGCCATTCTAGGCATCTTCGGCGCGGCGCTGTTCTATGGCGACGGCGTGATCACGCCGGCGATTTCGGTGCTGTCGGCGGTCGAAGGCGTGAAGGTGGCCGCGCCGAACCTGCCGCATTGGGTCGTGCCCAGCACGGCGGTGGTGATCCTGTTCCTGTTGTTCTCGCTGCAGCGTCACGGTACCGAGCGCGTCGGTCGCCTGTTCGGCCCGGTGATGGTGATCTGGTTCATCGTGATCGCGGCACTGGGCGTGCGCCAGATCGCGCACAATCCCCATGTGCTGTTTGCGCTGAACCCCTGGTACGCGGTGAAGTTTTTCGACAGCCACGGCATGCAGGCCTTCATCGCCCTCGGCGGTGTCGTGCTGGCGCTGACGGGTGCCGAAGCGCTGTACGCGGACATGGGTCATTTCGGCAAGAAACCCATTCGCCTGGCATGGTTCAGCTTCGTGCTGCCGGCGCTGGTGCTCAACTATTTCGGCCAGGGTGCGTTGTTGCTCGACCACCCGGAAGCCATCGATAATCCATTCTTCAAGCTGGTGCCCTCGGCGCTGATCTACCCGATGGTCGGCCTGGCCACCCTGGCCACCGTGATTGCATCGCAGGCCGTGATCTCCGGCGCGTTCTCGATGACCCGCGAAGCGATGTCGCTGGGTTACTCCATGCGCATGCCGGTGGTGCACACCTCGCGTGAGATGTCCGGCCAGATCTTCGTGCCGTGGGTCAATGCCTTCCTGCTGACCATGGTGCTGATCGCCGTCCTCGGGTTCCGCAGCTCGGAAAACCTGAGCGCGGCCTACGGCATCGCGGTGACCGGCACCATGACCACGACGACGATCCTCGCCCTGGTGGTTGCACGCTACCAGTGGCACTGGAGCCGCCTGACCGTGTTGTTCGCCGGCATGCTGCTGCTCACGATCGACCTGTCGTTCCTGGGCGCCAACCTGATCAAGATCGAGTACGGCGGCTGGTTCCCGTTGGTGCTGGGCGTCGGTGTCTTCATCGTGATGACGACCTGGCGTCGCGGACGCGAGCTGGTGGTGCGTGAGATCAAACAGTCCGGCCTGGCGCTGGAGCCTTTCATCGAGAACGTCGGCGATCATCCGCCGCTGCGCGTACCGGGTACGGCCGTCTTCCTGACTGCGAACCAGCACGCCGTGCCGCACGCGCTGCTGCACAACCTCAAGCACAACAAGGTGCTGCACGAGCGCAACGTGCTGCTCACCGTCGAAATGCTGGAGACGCCGGTGGCCGATGCCGATGAGCGCATCCAGATCACGTCGATGGGCGGTGAGTTCTACGGCATGGAGTTGCGCTACGGATTTGCCGAAGATCCGAACATCCCGAAGGCCTTGTCGCAGTGTTCGCGCAGTGGTTTGCCGTTCGACATGATGGACACCACGTTCTTCCTGTCGCGCGAAACCATCATTGCGGATGCGCGGCGTCCGGGCATGGCTTTGTGGCGTGACAAGCTGTTCGCCTTCATGGCGCGCAACGCATTGCCGGCGACAGCGTTCTTCCAGATTCCGGGCAATCGCCTGATCGAGCTGGGCGCCCAGGTAGAGATCTAGCGGGGAAGGGGAGGCGCGCTGGTCGTCTCCCTTCTGGCTTGCCGCCCCCTCACGCCTATAATGCGGGCATGACCGACCACCCGCGCATTGTGACTTCCGCCGCCCAGCTCGACGACGAAGCCCTCGAGGCCTCCATTCGTCCCAAGCGGCTCGCCGAATACCTCGGCCAGCAGGCGGTGCGCGAGCAGCTGTCGATCTACATCGAAGCGGCAAAGAAGCGTGGGTCGGCGCTCGATCACGTGCTGATTTTCGGGCCGCCGGGCCTGGGCAAGACCACGTTGTCGCACGTCATTGCCAACGAACTTGGCGTCCATGTGCGCTCGACCTCGGGCCCGGTGCTGGAGCGGGCAGGGGACCTGGCCGCCTTGCTGACCAACCTCGAGCCGCACGATGTGCTGTTCGTCGACGAAATCCATCGACTGTCGCCCGTGGTCGAAGAAGTGCTTTATCCGGCGATGGAAGATTTCCAGATCGACATCATGATTGGCGAGGGCCCCGCCGCGCGCTCGATCAAGCTCGATCTGCCGCCGTTCACGCTGATTGGCGCCACCACGCGTGCCGGCTTGCTCACGGCCCCGCTGCGCGACCGCTTTGGCATCGTGCAGCGCCTGGAGTTCTATACGCCGGACGAGCTCACGGCCATCGTGCGTCGTTCGGCGCGCATCCTGGGTATCGACTGCGACGTCGAGGGCGCTTCGGAAATCGCCCGTCGCTCGCGCGGCACCCCGCGTATCGCCAACCGCCTGTTGCGTCGCGTGCGCGACTACGCCGAAGTGCGGGCCAATGGCAGCATCACCCGCGAGGCGGCCCGGGCAGCCATGGAGATGCTCAAGGTCGACGCGGAAGGCTTCGATGAGCTGGACCGCCGCATGCTCAGCACGATTATCGACAGCTTCGACGGTGGTCCGGTGGGTGTGGAGTCGCTGGCAGCGGCCCTGAGCGAGGACCGCGGCACGCTCGAGGACGTGGTCGAGCCCTATCTCATCCAGCAGGGGTTCCTGATCCGCACGGCCCGTGGCCGCATGGCCGCTCCGAAGGCCTGGCGGCATCTTGGGCTGACGCCGCCGCCGCGGCAGTCGGTGCCGGGTGATCTGTTTACCCCGGGCGAGTAAGCGGGCCAGCATCGTCGCGCTGGGCGGGTTGTCTGGGAAATCAGTCGCTTGGCTCTGCGCGGGGACAGGGCGAATGCGCCAGCCCCGGCCACTTCGATCCCATCGCGCGACACTTTTGACCCGAACCGGCCAAAAAGGGGAGCTTTTGCTTCCCCGCAGTGAGAAAATCACGAACTGAGCTGGCGCGCCGCACACGGTGCGGCTTTTCACCCATCCCTCACCTCCCACTCCTTAACTGCTTACCCATGACCCCCGAAGCCCCCTTCGCATGGCCAGTCCGCGTCTATTGGGAAGACACCGATGCCGGTGGCGTGGTCTATCACGCCAGCTACCTGCGTTTCATGGAGCGGGCCCGGTCGGAGTGGCTACGCGCGCAGGGCATCGACCAGATGGCGTTCAAGCAGGCGACGGGTCTGGCCTTCCTGGTCCGTGCGATGGAGATCGACTTTCTGCGCGCGGCCCTGCTGGATGATGAACTGTCGGTGACGGTTGAAGTCAAAGAACGGCGTGCAGCCAGTATCCTTTTCACTCAGACGATTCGCCGGGCCTCGGATGGTTCGCAGCTGATCACCGCACAAGTGCGCGTGGCCTGCGTGGACATCCAGCGTATGCGCCCGGTGCAGATCCCGGCCGAGATGATTCCCGGCCTTGCCCCAAACAAATAAAGCCTGGCGGAGAACCCTCGAGCAATGAACGGTGGACTGAACATTTTCAAGCTGGTCGCGGAAGCGAGCATCCTCGTGCAGCTCGTCATGCTCGTGCTGCTGGTGTTCTCCTTCCTGTCCTGGGTCATCATCATCCGCAAGCACCAGCAGCTGCGCGTGGCGATGGACGAGGCGGAAAGCTTCGAGGAGCGCTTCTGGTCGGGTGCCGACCTGGCGCAGCTGTTCCGCGAAGTGAGTTCGCGTGGCGCCGCCAATGGCGGCATGGAGACGGTGTTCGAGTCGGGCTTTCGCGAGTTCGCCCGCCAGCGCCAGCGCAAGACGCACGACATGCGCATCGTGATCGAGGGTTCGGAGCGCGCCATGCGCGTGGCTGGCACCCGCGAAATCGGTCGCCTGGAGCGCAACCTTGAGTTCCTCGCCAACGTCGGTTCGATCAGCCCGTACGTCGGCCTGTTCGGCACCGTCATCGGCATCATGGGCGCCTTCCAGGGCCTGGGTGAAATGAAGGACGTCACCATCGCGGTGGTCGCGCCACACATTTCCGAGGCGCTGATCGCCACGGCCATGGGCCTGTTCGCCGCGATCCCGGCTGTCTGGGCGTACAACCGCTTCGCCAACAAGGTCGATCGCGTGGCTTCGCGCTACGAGGTGTTCCAGGAGGAGTTCTCCTCCGTCCTGCAGCGCCAGATCCAGACCGACGACGCGGCCTGAGGCGGGAGGGCTTTCGTCATGCGTAGCACCTCGCGCCACAAGCGCTTCAAGCTCAAGTCCGAGATCAACGTCGTGCCGTACATCGACGTGATGCTTGTGCTGCTCATCATCTTCATGGTGACCGCCCCAATGATGAATCTGGGCGTGGATATCCAGCTGCCCCAGACCCAGGCCAAGTCGCTGCAGGACAAGAAGGATCCGGTGGTGGTCTCGGTCGACGAGAACGGCCAGATCTACCTCTCCTCGGAAGGTTCCAAGCGCGAGGCGGTGTCGCCGGAAGATTTCAAGGCCAAGATCACGGCCTTCCAGAAGGCCAATCCCGACCTGCAGGTGCTGGTGGCGGGCGACCAGCGCGCCAATTACGGCAAGGTGTACCTGATCCTGCCGATCCTCCAGGAGGCAGGTGTCTCCAAGATCGGCCTGATGAGTCAGCCTGAGTCGAGCGGGAAGAATGGACGACCGTAACGGCACGTCAAGGGCGGTCGTACTTTCCGCCGTTCTCCATCTGGGCATCGTGGTCTTTCTGGGCCTCGCGATCGTGCCGTGCTCGTTCTACGAAAGCCTGTTCGAGACCCTGCACCTGCCGGCCTCGTGGAATCCGATCGCCTGCGCCAAGCCGCTGTCGCTGCCGGGCCCGATCATCGAGGCCACGCTGATCGGGCCGACCGGCGCGCCGCCGCCGAAGCCGACCAAGGCCAAACCGGTGCCCGACACCGTGCCGCCGCCGCCGACCATTCCGCCGCCGCAACCCCAGGAGGCGCCGGTGGTCAAGACCCTGCCGCCGCCCCCGGAGCACCCGGATACCAAGGATCAGGAAAAAGTCGTCGCCGACGCACTGCAAAAAGCGCAGGACGCCAAGCACGAGCAGGAAGAACGCCAGCGCCAGCGCCAGGCCGAGCTGGACGCCCAGCAGGCCAAGCAGAAAGAACAGCAGAAGAAGGAGCTGGACGATCTGTTTGCCAAGCTGGACAAGGCCGAGCAGCAGTCCAAGAACACCAACAGCAAGGCCAAACAGGCCGAGCAGCAGCTGAAGGACCTCAAGGACGCCAAGCCCAACGGCGAGGAAAACCTGCCTTACGCCGAGCAGCGCCAGTCCGGAACCAACGGCGAGGACAGCCTGCTGGCCCAGTACCAGGCCGCGATTCAGAACGCGGTCACGCAGAATTGGCTACGCCCGGATAACATGCCGAACATTCCGTGCGTGGTGCATATCGTGCAGCTGCCGGGTGGCGACGTCATGAGCGCCAAGGTCGATTCCAGCTGCCCGTATGATGAAGCCGGCAAAAAGTCCGTGGAAAATGCCGTGCTTCGTGCGAAGCCCCTGCCGTACAAGGGCTTCGAAAAAGTGTTCCAACGCAATGTCGATTTCACCTTCAGGCCGCAGTGACCCAAAGCCCATGCGCAAATTGAGCTCAGCTTTCGCCATCGTCCTGCTCGCCGTGTCCGCGCTCATCGCCGGTCCGGCCGCAGCCCAATCGCTCAACGTTGACATCGTCGGTGGTCTCAAGACGGCCACGCCGATTGCGGTGGTGCCATTCGACCAGGGTGGCGGCGCGCCGCTGCCGACCGATGTGGCCGACGTCATCCGCAACGACTTCAACCGCTCCGGCAAATTCCGTTCGCTGGCCAAGAGCGAGATTGTCGAAACGCCCTCCAAGGGCTCGGACATCAAGTTCCCCACCTGGCGCCTGCTCAAGCAGGACTTCCTGACGATCGGCCGCATCAGCGATGCCGGCGGCGGCATGCTGCGCGTCGAATACGAACTGTGGGACGTCAATCGTCAGCAGAGCCTGCTGGCCCAGGCGTTCACCGCGCCGGCCGGTGACCTGCGTGGCGTGGCCCATCAGATCGCCGACCAGATCTACGAAAAGATCACCGGTGTTCGTGGTGCCTTCTGGACCCGCATCGCCTACATCACGGCTGTGGGCCTGGGTAACAACACCACGTATTCGCTGATCGTGGCCGATTCGGACGGCTATAACCCGCAGGTCGTGGCCCGCTCGCGCGAGTCGCTGCTGTCGCCGTCGTGGTCGCCGGATGGCAAGAAGATCGCCTACGTCTCCTTCGAGAGCGGCAATTCGGCCATTTACGTGCAGGACATCACCACCGGTTCGCGTCAGCTGGTGTCGGCCAAGCCCAAGGGCATCAACGGTGCCCCGGCCTGGTCGCCGGACGGCAGCAAGCTGGCGATCGCCCTCTCGTACGTAGGCAACCCGGAAATCTTCGTGCTCGACCTGGCCAGCCGCCAGGAGACCCGCCTGACCACGAACCTGTCGATCGACACCGAGCCGGTATGGTCTCCGGACGGCCAGAGCATCTATTTCACCTCGGATCGCTCGGGTCGCCCCCAGATCTACGAAATGTCTGCCTCCGGTGGCGCGGCCAATCGCATCAGCTTCCAGGGCCAGAACAATGCCAACGCCTCGGTGAGCTTTGATGGCAAGCAGATCGCCATGGTGCAGGGCAACGGGAACGTGTATCGTATTGTGATAATGGACCGTAGTCTGGGTGGGCAGGTGCGCCCAATCTCGCCGGGCCCGATCGACGAGTCCCCGAGCTTCGCACCCAACGCCAGCATGCTGTTGTACGCCGCAACCGAAGGACGTCGCGGCGTTTTGTATGCCGTTTCGGCCGATGGTTTGGTTCGCCAGCGCCTTCTGCTTTCCGATGGCGATGTGCGCGAACCGGCCTGGGGACCTTACCGGCAGCGATGAGTTTTGCGGCCGCGCCCGGCAAGGCGTGGCCGAAAGTTTAGGGTCGGCAGAGGGGCTTCTGGCCTGACTTCCGGTCCGGACGGCGGCAGGGGTTTTGCCCTGGTCGCTGAGGCTGACCTGACGAGACAGCGTCGGGAAAGCGCCAAGATGTCAAAACAACAGCCGGACCACCGGCGATCACTGTCCTGTAACCGCAATCGTTATTGACTGTCGGAACTCAAACCCGTTTGAAGGAACGTCCACCATGAATAAGACCGTTCGCGTCGCTCTGGTCGCCCTGCTCTGTGTTGGCGCGGCCGCTTGCTCGAAGAAGCAGGAAGTCAAGCCCCAGCCGCAGCCGGAACAGCCGGTCGCGACCGAAGCCCCGGCCACCTCGGGCAAGTACACCCCGGAAGATCTCGACCGTGACGCTTGCCTGCGTCAGCGCGTCGTGTACTTCGACTTCGACAAGACCGAGATCAAGCCGGAATTCCAGCAGATCATGGCTTGCCACGCCAAGTACCTGCAGGATCGTCCGACCGCCCAGATCCGTCTGGAAGGCAACACCGACGAGCGCGGCACGCGTGAGTACAACCTGGGCCTCGGCGAGCGTCGCGGCAATGCCGTGTCCAGCGCGCTGACCTCGGCCGGTGGTTCGGCCAGCCAGCTGAACGTCATCAGCTACGGCAAGGAAAAGCCGGTGTGCCGTGAGCACAATGAAGACTGCTGGGGCAAGAACCGTCGCGTCGAGATCGTCTACACGGCGAAGTAAGCATGACGAAGCGACTGGCTAATTGTTTGGCAGCCAGGCTTGGCATGGCGGGCGCGATTGCGTCCGCCATGCTCATTCCTTTTCCTGCCCTCGCACAGGATTCCCGCCTGAGTCTGGCCGATCGCGTTTCGCGACTCGAGCAACAGTCCCAGAACCAGGAGCAGGGCGTGGGCATGGTCAACCAGGTGCAGGCACTGCAATCGCAGGTGCAGCAGCTGCAGGGCCAGATTGAAGAACTGCAGCACCAGTTGCAGGAATTCCAGGATCGAAGCAAGGCGCAATACGTGGATCTCGATTCGCGCATGGGTCGCCTTGAAAGCAACGGTGGGGCAGGGGCCGCAGGCGGAAACGCCGCGCCGGCTGCCAACGCCGCGGCAGGCAATACCAACAATGCGCCGTCCAGCGCGCAGCCAGCGGCCAATGGCGCTGCTGCGGCCGCAGCGACCGGCGCTGCAGCCGGCAACGCTGCTGCTTCCGGCAACGCCAAGGGTGGCAAGTCGGCTCCGGCCACATCGCCGGCTGAGCAGGCCGCGGCCCAGGCCGCCTACGACACGGCCTTCAAGGCCATGCGTGGCGGTGATTTCGTCCAGGCCTCGCGCGGTTTCCGCGACTTCATCGTGAAGTACCCGGACAACTCGCTGACCCCCAATGCCTTCTACTGGCTGGGTGAGTCCTACTACGCGACGTCCAACTATCCGGTGGCCCTGGAAGCCTTCCAGCGTCTCCTCAGCCAGTACCCGCAGAGCGACAAGGCACCTGACGCCCTGCTCAAGGTGGGCTACAGCCAGCTGGAAATGAAACAGGGCGATGCTGGCAAGGCGACGCTCAAGTCGGTTACCGCCAAATATCCGGGTACCAAGGCGGCAAGCCTGGCCCAGGAACGCCTGCGTCGCCTGCAGTCGCAGTCCGCAGGCTGAGGTTCGATCGGTGAGTGACAGCAGTACCAGCGTGGCCGACACCACGCCAGACGCGGGCGTTGCCGAACGTCTGCGCATTACCGAGATCTTCCATTCGATCCAGGGCGAAGCCGATGCCATCGGCTGGCGCACCGTGTTCGTGCGCTTGACCGGATGCCCGCTGCGCTGCGTCTGGTGCGACACCGAGTACTCGTTTTACGGCGGCAACTGGCGCGACATTGACGATATCGTCGCCGAGGTGGCCAGCCATGGCGCGAAGCACGTCTGTGTGACCGGCGGTGAACCGCTGGCCCAGAAGCGTTGCCAGATCCTGCTCCGCAAACTTTGCGACGCTGGCTTCGACGTGTCTTTGGAGACGTCTGGCGCACTCGACGTGTCCGAGGTCGATGCGCGTGTTCGCAAGGTGATGGACCTGAAAGCCCCGGACTCCGGCGAAGCCAGGCGCAACTTGTGGTCGAATCTCGATCACCTGCTGCCGCACGACCAGGTCAAGGTCGTCATCGCCAGCCGCGCTGACTACGAGTGGGCCCGCGACAAGGTCGCCGAAGTCGGCCTCGATCGCCGCTGCATGGTGCTGTTTTCGCCGGTGCACGGCGCAGTCCAGCCGCGCGAGCTTGCGGAGTGGATCATCGAAGACAAGCTTCCGGTGCGATTTCAGTTGCAGCTGCACAAGCTGCTGTGGAACGACGAGCCCGGACACTGATTTTTCAGGTTGGGATCGACGCGGCCGCTTGGGCTGGTGTCGCCCCGACGCAACGGATGTCCGTTACATGGCGCCTCGGCCTGCTAGCCGTCTGCGCTCCTCGGCCGGATCACCGGCCTGAACCCCGACTGGAATCCATCCCATGTCCGATGCAACACCCAAGAAAGCCGTCATCCTCGTTTCCGGCGGCATGGACTCGGCCGTCACGATCGCCATCGCTCGTGAGCAGGGCTACCAGGTACACGCCCTGAGCGTGGCCTACGGCCAGCGCCACAGCTCCGAACTCGAAGCCTCCGAGCGCGTTTCGCGAATGCTCGGCGCCGTCGAGCACAAAACGGTGAACGTGGACCTTCGCTCGATCGGCGGTTCGGCACTCACCGCCGACATCGACGTTCCGGAAGAGGGTGGTGAAGGCATCCCGGTGACCTACGTGCCGGCGCGCAACACCATCATGCTTTCAATTGCGCTGGGTTGGGCCGAAGTGCTCGGCTCCACCGACATCTGGTGCGGCGTCAACGCAGTCGATTATTCCGGCTATCCCGACTGCCGCCCCGCCTTCGTCGAGGCGTTCGAAGCCCTGGCCAACGTGGCGACGAAAGCCGGCGTGGAAGGCGCCGGGATCCGCATCCACGCGCCATTGATGCAGATGAGCAAGGCCGACATCGCCCGTGAAGGCCTGCGCCTGGGCGTGGACTTCTCGCAGACGGTCAGCTGCTACCAGGCTGATGCGCAGGGGCGCGCCTGTGGTCACTGCGACGCCTGCCGCCTTCGCGCCGAAGGCTTCCAGCGCGCCGGCATCCCCGATCCCACGCATTACGTGCCCGCCTGAACCGTTGTGGCGTGCTTTGCTTGTGCCGAGCGCTCCCAGCACCTAAAATTGCGGGCTCGATTGAATACGGGCCGTTAGCTCAGTCGGTAGAGCAGTAGACTTTTAATCTATTGGTCGATGGTTCGAATCCATCACGGCCCACCAATCTGAAAGGACGCTCAGCCATGAGCGTCCTTTTTTTTTGCGGATTTTCGCGGCCGGCGACGGATGATTTCACGCCGGATTGAGCCAGCACCGGCGTATGTTCGGCGGCATGCCTTCCACCCGCGACCAGCTCCAGGCGCACCTCGACGCCTTGCATGCACAGGTGCCGCAGTTGTTGAACGGCTCCGACGACCGCGACGAGTTCTGGCCGGCGTTCGCCAGCCTTGCCGATCCGATCCTGGAAGCGGCTGGCCCAGACGACTACGACTGGGTCAGCTCACAGATCACCGGCATCCTGCAGTTGAACGACGTTTCGCCGCCCGAGGCCTGATCATTCCGGCATCGTTTCGCCCGAGCCGCCGATCTCCTTCGGGAAATCCTTGAGCTTGGGCAGGCCGTCGCGGATGCGCAGCACGCTCTCCTGATAGTTCGCGTGGAACACCGGCTTGAACGGCATGTTCGGCAGCATGGCCGCGAAGACGTCGGTCATGTTGAAGGGCGGATGCTCGGCGAACAGATGGCCACCGCATTGCGTGCACCACTTGCGGAAGCTCATCGGCGTTTTGTTGAACGTGCCGACGTACTGCTCGCCCTTGGTGACTTTCACCGATTCGGGCGCCCACAGGCTGAAGGCATTTACCGGGCCGCCCGACCAGTGTCGGCACGACGAACAGTGGCAATAACCCATCACGGCAGGCTCGCCCGTGACCGTGAATTCGACGGCGCCGCAGAAGCAGCGTGCGATGTATTCGCTCATACCCGAACCTCGCTTGTAGTGACCCGCATGCGGCGTGGCTGCACCTCTTCGGACAACCCAGGCCGGGGAAGAAGTGAGAACGTCGATTTCCCTGACTTTAGCGCCGCGTCACGACAAGCGCCAACGCTGGCATGGCGCGGGGAGCGGGCCCGCGTCACTCGAACCGGTTAGCCCGCATGCCGCCAGATCGTCGGGCCCGGCACGCCGCGCGGTGTGCGCCGCCGCTCGGCCACCGGAGATTGCGGCAGGTCGAACCAGAACACGCTGCCGTAACCCGGCTCCGAGCGCAGGCCGATGCGCGTGCCCAGGAGCCGTGCCACGCGATCGCCAATCGCCAGGCCCAGCCCGTAGCCGTCGCGGCGCTGCGACTCGGTCGCCGGCAACTGCACGAACTCCTCGAAGATGTTCTGCTGCTGGTCCGGCGCGATGCCAGGGCCGTTATCGCGTACTTCGATGCGAATGGCATTGCCGCGGCGACGCGCGGCAATCAGCACGCGCCCTTCCGGGGCGTTGGCAATCGCATTGCTGGCCAGATGAAGCAGCAGCGTCGCGGCGAGATCGGCATCGCCATGCAGGCGGTGGTGGCTACCACGCCACACCAGGACTACGCCGCGACGTGCGGCTTCTTCGCTAAGCATCGTGCGGTCGTGCAGGAACAGTTCGGCCGCACTGAATTCGACCGGTTTGACGCCTACCACGCCCGCATCCAGACGGGAGATTTCCAGCAGCGCATCGAGCAGGCGTGTCATCGACCCGATGCTGTGGCGCATCTGCGAAATCGTCTGCTCCTGCTCCGTGTCGAAGCCCGGGTGAAGGCTCGCCGTGAACAATTGCAGCGCCTGCAATGGCTGGCGGAAATGATGATTCACCAAGGCGATGAAGCGCGATTTGGCGCGATTGGCACCCTGGGTCTGGCGCGTGAGTTCGGCCGTATCCTGCATGTCCAGTTCTCCATTCGAGGCCGGGGCGCTACGCGGTTTCCAGCGATCGGCAAGCTTGGCCAGCGTGTGACGGATCTGCGCGAATTCCTCGGTTTCCACCGGCACGGTGGTGCTGGGCGGACGCTCGTGCATGCGGTCGTCGAGCACGGTGCGCACGCGTTCCAGCGGCAGCACGAGGTGACGACGCAGCGAACCGTTCGCCAGCCAGGTCAGCAGCACGACGCCGATGCCGCAGAGTGCGCCGAGCAGGCAGGTCACGGTCTGCGCCTTGCGCAGCGGCATGAGGTCCACGTCCACGTGCAGGGCGAGCATGGTGCCGTCGGCGGAAGGCAGTTCGCGCCGGAAGGTGCCAACCGCGGTGCCCGTCGGCGTCACGCCGCTTGCCCAGTGCCTGCCGTCTGCCTGATGGAGTTCGATGTACAGCAGGTCGTCGCGGATGGCATCGTCGAGGATGGGCTGCGGTGAGGCAATGACGCCGCCAGCCAGCGCGCTGGCCAGGTGCTCGATGCGAAGTTCCATCTGGGTGTCGTGCCGCTCCGCCTGGTTGTGCGCCACCTGGAACGTGAGCGCGGCGACCAGGGCGAGTGCGGCCAGTGCGCACGGCAGCACGGCGTCGAGAAAGAGTCGTCGCTGCAGCGAAGGCAGTCGGCGTCGCATGGGCTCACCTCGCTCCCGCACGCGGTAGGCCGTCCACCCAGGCCCGGAGGCTTTGAGTGACGTGCTGGCGCTCGACGGTGGCACTGCTTCTCGGCATGACGTGGTCATGAATGGTCGTTTTCCGTGGTGCGCATTTGGCGCGGCCCGCATCGTCCATGGCACGCTTCAGGGTCACTGTAGGGGAGCCGTCCGGATCGTTCGATACGCTCTTAGCACTAGCCAATCCGGTAGTGCGATCGGGCTATCGTGCGGACCCACGTGACGTTGTCATCAAGACCGGCTACCGTCCCGCACCATGTCCCGCTGTGCACGGGACAGCATCCCCCGGAGACCGCCCATGCTCACCCGTTATCGACATCTGTTCCTGCTGCCGCTGCTGGCCGTCACCACCGTGGCCCTGGCTGTCGATGTCCCTGCCAACCTGCCCAAGCGCAAGGCAGGCCTGTGGGAGATGCAGATGGGCTCGGCGGGCGGCAAGCCCCAGATGGTGAAGGTCTGCCTCGACGAGGCGTCTGATCGCGCCATGTATGAAATGGGCGCCAAGATCGGCGGCTCGGTGTGCAGCAAGTTCAGCCTGTCGGTGAACGGCAACGTCGTCGTGGCCGATGGCGTGTGCAGCCTGCCCGGCCCGCAGGGCAACATCGTCATGACCTCGCACAGTGAAACCCGCTTCACGGGCGATACGGCCTATCAGACGCAGGGCACCGTGAAGCTCGACCCGCCCGTTAACGGCAACGGCGAGATGTCCGTTTCCAACGGCGGCCACTGGGTGGGGCAGTGCACGGCCGGGATGAAGCCGGGCGACATGCTGCTCCCCGACGGTCGCACGATGAACTTCAAGGACATGGGGCAACAATAAGCACCGCACCGGCACGCACCGGGGACGGTGCGTGCGAGTGGCGGCATCCGGCCGGGATCTAGGGCCGTGCCTCGTAGATCAGGTTGAACGGCGTTTCCATGGCGCGACGGAACCGGCTGAAGCCGCCCTCGGTCACCACTTTGCGCATCCGCGCTTCGCCCGCCTGGGCGCCGAGGCACAAGCCCACTTCCTGCGCGCGAGAGGCGGGAGTGCAGATCATGGTCGATGCCGAATAGAACACCCGGCCCACCGGGTTGATATTGTCCTGCAACGTATCGTTGGCAAACGGCTCGACGATCATCCAGGCGCCGTCCGGTTTGAGCGTGCTCAGCACGTGGCGGGACGCGCCCACCGGGTCACCCATGTCGTGCAGGCAGTCGAACACGGCGACGAAGTCGTAATCCTTGCCCGGATAACTCTTTGCCGGCGCGACCTCGAACTTCACGCGGTCGGCCAGTCCCGCAGCCTGGGCGGTGCGATTGGCCCAGTCGACCGAGGGCTCGTGGTAGTCGTAGCCGACGAAGCTGGAGGCAGGATAGGCCTGCGCCATCAGCAAGGTCGATGCCCCATGCCCGCAGCCCACGTCCGCGACCCGGGCGCCGGCCTTCAGTCGTGCCTCCATGCCGTCGAGCGCCGGAATCCATTCGGCGACCAGGTGGGCCGCATAGCCGGGCCGGAAAAACTTCTCCGTGCCGTGGAACAGCCAGGCATCGTGCTGGTGCCAGCCGTAGCCTTCGCCGGTGCGGAAGGCCCGGATCAGGTTGGGAATCGACTTCAGTGCACCGACCGACACCAGGAACGCGCCGGGCAGGTAGGCGGGGCTTGATTCGTCGGCAAGCGTGAAGGCCTGGATGTCGTTGAGGCTGAATGTCCCGGTGGCCGGGTCGTACTCGCAATAGCCGCTGGCGGCTTGCGCGCTCAGCCATTCGCGCAGGTAGCGCTCATCAGTGTGCGTTCGTTCGGCCAGTTGCACCGAGGTGGCCGGCCCTTCGGCCATGGCCTTGTACAGGCCCAGCTCCTCGCCGATCACGATCGTGCCAGCATGGAGGCTCGCGCCGAAATCCTGCACGAACTTGCCGACGAACTCGTTCAGTTTTTCCATATCCAAAGCCATGGTGGTCTCCTGCGGAAGATGGGTGGCCATTCCGTGCAGGTATCCAGGGCAGGCTGGAATCGTGGCTGGCGCCGATGCGGCGCTCGGTGTTTTTTGGCGCGGTTTGCCCCGCGCATGTCAGGGGCCGGCGATACGCCGTCGCGACCGCCCGAACGCACATCATTCTCCGAATCGGCGTGCGCCGCCATACGTCGGAAGGCAAGTGATTGGTACGATCGTCGCGGCTGACGCCGGGCTTACGGCTTGGCGGCGATCAGCTTGCGAACCAGGCTTTCGTGCTCGGTATCGAGCTTCTGCAGCCGGGTATTCAACGCCGCATCGTTCACCCACTGGGCACTCAGGGCGCGGCGGCGATCGAGCGTATAGGCCATGTCGGCAAACGGCACCAGCGTTTCATTGCCTGCCGGCGCGAACCCACTGATGTCGTGGATCAGCTTGAGCTTTGCCAGTTCGGCGACGGCGTTCTTGCCTTTGCCGTAGCTGGTGACGAACTGCGTGATGCGGTCGCGCAAATCCGGGGGCAAGTCGGTTCGGATGATGATCACCGCGTGCGGAATCAGGCTGGACGTCCATAGTGTCCGCAAGCGCGCGTTCTGCTCGGGGAAGTGCGTCGCAAAACGTTCCATGTCGGCGGTGTTGTTGGTGGCGACGTCGACTTCACCGTTGGCCACCGCCAGTGCGTTGTTCTGGTGGTTGTCCACCATGACGCTGGCGAAGAACGTGTCCGAATCGAGCTTGCGATTGGCGAACAACTGCGTCTCGGGCACGACGTAACCGGACACTGACAGTGCTTCGCCACGCGCGTAGCGCAGTTTGCCCGGGCGCTTGAACAGATCGTCCACGCTGCGCAGAGGCGATGATTTTTCCACCAGCAGCACGGAGTAGTAACCCTTTGAGCCATCGCCTCGCGTGAGCTGGGCAATGACCTGCATCTGGTCGCGCGTCACGGCGTCCAGCGCCAGCTTCCCGGAGACAAAGGCCATGTCGATGCGCTCTTCAGCCAGCGCCTGGGCCAGTCCTTCATACGTACTGACGGATACGCTGCGCACCGGCCGGTGCAGCGCGCGCTCCATGTCATCCAGGAAGGGGCGCCACGCATCGAGGGATTCGGAGGGGCCGCCGATCGGCAGGATGCCGAAGGTCAGCGGACGCGCGGCGGGCGGGGAGGGAGACGGCGTGGCGGCAGATGCCGCCGTGCTGAAAAGCCAAAGCAGCGACAGGCCGATGGCTGCACGCCACGAAGCGGAGCGCGCCAGGCCTTGCCACGACCGTGAGATCCATCCCCTGCGCAACGCCTTGTCTCCCCTCGGGCAAATCGGCTCGGACATAACGGAATTCGGAGCGCTCCTTGCTCCAGACGGCGAAGGGAGAATACGCCGCGCACTGCGACGAAGGGAATTGGCCCGGAAAATCAGGTGGACGACAGCCCCGTCAGATTCCGCTGATGCGGCGCGAGGCCACCACCGCTTCCACGCGATTGCGTACGTTCAACGCTCGGAAAATCGCGGCCAGGTGGATTTTCACCGTCCCTTCACTGATGCCCAGGTCCCTGGCGATCAGTTTGTTGGGCTTGCCTTGCGACAGCAGGCGCAGGACGTCGATCTGGCGCTCGGTGAGCAATTTGCGCAGGCGCTCTTCGAGCGAGCGCGAGGCATCCGCCAGCGAACCGCCGTTGGGTGACGGCGGCAACGGGGATGCATGGCTTTCCTGCAGCATCATCGGGGGCACGTAGGTGCCGCCGGACAACACCAGCCGGACGGCCGAAAGCATGACTTCGGGCGAATAGGCCTTAGGGATGAAGCCGTGCGCGCCCATGGCGAGCAGGTCCTTCATCAACGCCGGGTCTTCCGAACCGGACAGCACGATGACCCGCAGCTGCGGCAGCGTCTCGATGACCTCTGCCAGGTGCGAGGTACCGTGTCCGCCGGGCATGGCCAGGTCGATCAGGGCAAGATCGAAGCTATGCGCCTCATCACCGTGAACCACGCGGCGCAACTCGTCCACGTCCATGGCCTCGGAGAACTCGGTATCCGGCCCGAGTTCCGCCAGTTTCAGTTTGACTCCTTCGACGATCAGTCGATGGTCATCCGCGATCAATATCCGCATCTCGCTCCCCAGGGGCGCACGCAGTCCCTGCTGCACGCACGCGCCAAGCAACATAGTCTCAGGCCGTGCCAACGGCAACTGTCGGACGCGATTCCATACGGTCTAGGCTCTAGGTCATAGGGTCACGCCAGGGTCCGTGAAGACGTCCAGACGGCCACCATCGCTTCCCGCAGTTGCTCGGGTGACACCGGCTTGTACAGCACCGGGATCTTCGCCGCCATGATTTCACGGAGCCTGTCGCTGCGCGTTTCGCCCGTGATCAGCAGGCGCGGGAAGGGTTCGCGCCGCTCGCTGCCGTAGTGCTCGTCCAGCGCGGCCAGCACGTCCAGTCCGCTTTCGTTGTCGCGCAGGCGCAGGTCGGAAATGACGATGTCCGGCGGCGTAGCCCAGGTGCCGGCGGCCTCCAGGGCCTGGACCCGGTCCTCCGCGGTGACCACCTCGCAACCCCAGCTGCGCAGCAAATAACGAATGCCCGAGAGGATGGCCGGCTCGTCGTCGATCACCAGTACCCGCATGCCGGTCACGTCCAGCGCCGCTTCGTCGGTGGCGACATGCGAGGTGTGCTGTGGCGGCACTTCAGGAAGATGGAAGCTGAAAACACTGCCGCGACCGGGCACGGATTTGAGCTGCACGCGGGTGTCGAGAAGTTCGGCGAGGCGCTGTACCGTGGCGAGCCCCAGGCCCAGGCCGCGACGCGGGCCGGTGTCATGCTCACCGTGGCCGTTGCTTTCCACGCGATAGAACTCGTCGAATACGCGCGCCTGGTGTTCCGGTTCAATCCCGCTACCGGTGTCCCACACATCGACGCGCAAGGTGCCATCCGCGCGATGGCGCGCCACCACCAGCACGCCGCCTTGCTGCGTGTAACGCAGCGCGTTGCTCACCAGGTTGTTGAGGATGCGCGCGAGCATCGTGCGATCGCTGCGCACCCACAAGTGCGTCGCGCGCATCACCAAACGCAGGCCATGCTGCTCGGCAATCATGCGGAAGTTGCGGCTGACTTCCTCGAACACATGGTCGAGCGGGAATTCACGGATGTCGATCTGCATGGCGCCGGTTTCCAGGCGCGAAAGATCGAGCAGTTCGGAGAACAGATGGTCGAGCGCTTCGACGCATTCCTGGATATGCGCGATGCGATCGAGGCGGATGGGATCGCGCTCGTCGACAGCAAGTGATGACGAGAACAGCGTCAATGCATACAGCGGCTGGCGCAGGTCATGCGATGCGGCTGCGAGGAAACGCGCTTTCGCGACGCTTGCCGCCTCCAGTGCAGCATTCTTGCGCGCCAGTTCCACCGTGGCATGTTCGATTTCCTGTTCCATGCCTCGCTGCACGTCATAGAGCGCGGCGGCGGCGCTGTTGAAGCCGCGCTGCAGGTCACCGATTTCCGTCTGGTCGGTCACTTCGACTTCGACCTTGCGATCGCCGCGACCGAGTTGCTGCACGGCGCCGGCCAGTCGCCGAAGTGGCGCGCTGATGAAGCGTGCCGCCTGCCAGCCCACCACGCCGGCAATGAACAGGCTGAGCGCCAGTGCGATGAGGGCATTGCGCAAGCTGGCGCGTTGCGCGGCAATCGCCTCGCTCATGCTGACGTCGATCAGCACCGAGCCCAGCGCCGGCAGCTCGGGTTGGTCCGCGTCACGCACATCGTGCACGACGGTCAATACGTCCTTCGGCTTGGCTTTGCTGGCGCCGATGGTGTCGGCCAGGATCTCGCCGTCCGCGGCGCGAATCTGCACGTGGGCGACGTGGGGCAGGGCGGCAATGGATTCGGCGATCCGGTTGAGGTCGCGACGCTGCATGTTGCGGATCGGATCGGTGGAAATCGATGCCGCTTGCGTGGCGATTGCGTCGGCGGTGCTTTGCGCCATGCTGCGCAGGCTCATCAGCTGGTGGCGCGTCAGCATGATCACCAGCAGCAGCGCCGTGAGCATGGTGGGCACGAGGGCGATGAAGGCGAGTCGCTGCATCAGCGACGTCCGACGCCACAAGCGAACCGCCCAGGAGCCAACCCCCGTACTCATGCCGCCATGTCCCCGTTTGCGGCGCTCCATGCACCTGCCGCGCAGACTAGCGCGAAACGGGGAGGGGAACAGCTAGTGCTTAGGCCTTAGAACCTAGGGTGAGCGGCGGGAGCGCCGGAACCGGTCCACCACCAGCGGCATCAGGGCGAGCACCGCGATGATCAGCAGGGGCACCAGGATGTCCTTCTGCAACAGCAAGGAACTTTCGAAGCGACCGCCGGTTCGTGCGAGCGCCTGGCCGAGACCCGCGCCGATCGAGGTTTCGAAGATCATCGTGACCGTGCCACCCAGCCAGCTGGCCCCGAGGAACAGCCATAACGGACACCGCAGCCATGCGAGGCAGACCGTGACCAGGCCGAAGGGAGCCACGGGGACAAAGCGCAGGAACAGCGTGTAGCTGATGGGGTGTCGCTCGAAGCCGTGGTGCAGGCGATCGACGAAGGCCGGCGGATGCTTGCTGCCGGAGCCAAATGCGTAGCGGCTGGCCAGGAACAGGATCAGCGAGCCCAGGGTCAGGCCGACCGATGACAGGGCCGTGCCCTCGACGATGCCGAAGATGAAACCACCGGCCATGATGATGACCACCGTGCCGGGGATGCCGGTGGAGGTCGCGAGGGTCAGCACGCCGATGTAGGCGAGCCGGCTCATCCATGGGTTATCGGAAACCTGCGAGCGCAGCTCGCCCTGGTTGGCGACCAGCCTCTCTGGATGGAGTTGATCCAGCGCGCCGGACGCGTACAGCACCACTCCCGCAAGCATCAGCAGGAACAGGGGCAGCGCGGCGCGCAGGCGACTCAATAGCTTTGTCCGCTGGCGCCGTAGGTGGCCAGCACGGTGCGAGCCTGTTCGCGCAGGATGTCGCGACGCACGGCAATGCCGCGGCGTTCCAGTTCGCCCACCCAGTCCGCCGGCAACGGGCCTTCGTCGAACTCGGTCAGCTCCTCGACGTCTTCCGAGCGCGCACCGATCAGAAGTTCGTCCACGCCCGCCCATACGGTCGCGCCATAGCACTGGCAGCACGGCTGCGCGCTGGTGGCCAGGATGTAGCGACCGCCGTCGGCATTGAGGCGAAAGCTGGCCATGCGCTGCTGCGCGGCCATGTACGCCATCATCTCTGCGTGCGCGACCGAGCAGGTCTGCGGCACCACACGATTGACGCCCACCGACACCACGCGACCATCGCCCGTAAACACGGCTGCGCCGAACGGGCCGCCGTGGTTGTGCTCGATGTTGTGGCTGGAGAGCGCGATGGCGAGGCCTACGCGCTCTTCATCGGTGACATAGCGCTTGCTGGTGTCGACGATGTCGCCGAGCCACGGCGGCAGGGTGAGATGGATCTGCAACGGCAACGTCATGATCAGCCTCCCTGCTTGGCCCAGGTGTCGCGCAGCGTAACCGTGCGATTGAACACCGGCTTGTCGGCGCGATGCTCGACGCGGTCGGCGACGAAGTAACCCAGGCGTTCGAACTGATAGCGCTGCTCGGGCTCGGCGCTTGCGGCAGCGGGTTCGACCCACGCCTGCACCACGCGCTTGGCGTCCGGATTGATGTGCTCGATCCAGGTCTTGCCATCGCTTTCGTCGTCCGGCGCGGCCACGTTGAACAGGCGATCGTAGACGCGCACTTCCGCGGCGACGCCGTGACGGGCGCTGACCCAGTGAATCGTGCCCTTCACCTTGCGATCGGCGCCCGGCATGCCCTGGCGCGATTCGAGATCGAGCGAGCAGCGCAGTTCGATCACGTGGCCGGCCGCGTCCTTGATCATCTCGTCGCACTTGACGATGCCGACGCCACGCAGCCGCACTTCGCCTTCGGGCTTGAGGCGATGGAAACCCTTCGGCGGCACTTCGGCGAAGTCGTCGCGCTCGATCCACAGCTCACGCGAGAACGGCACGCTGCGCACGCCAAAGCTCTCGTCCTTCGGATGATTGCTGAAGCTGAGCGACTCTTCGTGCGATTCGGGCAGGTTGGTGATGACGAGCTTGAGCGGATCGAGGACGGCCATGCGACGTGCGGCCGTGCTGTCCAGATCCTCACGCACGCAATTCTCGAAGATGCCGAAATCGATGACGCTGTTCTGCTTGCTGATGCCGAGGCGCTCGATCAGCAGGCGAATGCCCGCCGGCGTGAAACCGCGACGACGCAGGCCGCGCAGCGTGTTCATGCGCGGATCGTCCCAGCCGTCGACCAGGCCTTCGTTCACCAGCTGCGCAAGCTTGCGCTTGCTGGTGATGGAGTAGCTGAGGTTGAGGCGCGAGAACTCGATCTGACGCGGCTTGGCCGGCTCGGTCTGGAAACCGCCGTCGCGCAGGTGCTGCCACAGCTCCGGATGGTTGGGCAGGTCCACCTTGTCCACGAACCAGTCGTAGAGCGGGCGGTGGTCTTCAAATTCCAGCGTGCACAGCGAATGCGTGATGCCTTCCAGCGCATCGGACAGGCAGTGCGCATAGTCGTACATCGGATAGATCGGCCACGCGCTGCCGGTGTTCTGGTGATCGATCTTGCGGATGCGGTAGATGGCCGGATCGCGCATGTTGATGTTGCCCGACGACATGTCGATCTTCGCGCGAAGCGTCTTGGCGCCGTCGGCGAATTCACCCTCGCGCATGCGACGGAACAGGTCGAGGTTTTCCTCCACGCTGCGGTCGCGGAACGGCGAGTTGCGGCCGGCGGCGGTGAGCGTGCCGCGGTATTCGCGCATCTCGTCGGCGCTGAGGTCGTCCACGTAGGCGTGGCCGTCTTCGATCAGCTTGATCGCCGAGCGATAGAACACGTCGAAGTAGTCCGACGCATGGCGCAGGTCATGCCAGTCATAGCCGAGCCAGCGCACGTCGTCCTTGATGCCCTCGACGAACTCGGGGTCTTCCTTGCCCGGGTTGGTGTCGTCCAGGCGCAGGTTGCACCAGCCGCTGAATTCGGCGGCGATGCCGAAGTTCAGGCAGATGGCCTTGGCGTGGCCGATGTGCAGGTAGCCGTTGGGCTCGGGCGGGAAGCGCGTGCGGATCGCGTGGTGTTTGCCGGTAGCGAGGTCGTCGCGAATGATCTGGCGCACGAAGTCCCGCTGTCCTTCGGCCGGGGCGGCGGAGGTGGCGGTTTCGGCGGCGGAAAGGTCGGTCGACATCGGTATGGGCTCTGGGCTAGGCGGAAACGGGGGATTTTAGCGCGTCACGGCGGTACTGCGCGTGGCGTGCACAGGTTCAATGTGGGGTTCGATGCAAGGGTTCAACGGCGTGAACCCCTGGCCGATGGCGAGTGCGACTACTCGCCGCGTCCGCCGGCCGCTGCGGGGCCGCTGCGGCCCGGGGCCACGCTGACGCGATTGCGACCCTGGGACTTGGCCCGGTAGAGCGCCAGATCCGCCTGGCGCATCCATGCGGCGATGTCCTGGATGTCCTCGGCCACGGCGGCGACGCCCAGGCTCAGGGTCCAGGTCAGCTTTTCCCCGCCGACTTCCGAGTGGGCATTGGCGGCCAGCAGGCGCAGGCGTTCAGCGACGGCGGCGGCACGCTCGATATCGGTTTCCGGCAGCACGACGCCGAACTCATCGCCGCCGAGCCGGCCCGTGGTGTCCACGTCGCGCAGGCCCCGCTGGAGGATGCGGGCGAGGTCGCTCAGGAGCTGGTCGCCGGCCGCGTGGCCGTAGCGGTCATTGATCTGTTTGAAGCCGTCGATGTCCAGCAGGATCAGCGCGGCAGGGCGGCGATTGCGCTGGAAACGCAGCCATTCGCTGCGCGCCGACTCCAGCCAGTGCGTGCGGTTGGCCAGGCCGGTGAGGGGATCGGTGCGGGTCAGCTGGTCGAGCTGGCGATTCTGCTGGCGCACGCGACGCGCCAGGTCATGGTTCACCACGCTGAGCCACGCCGGGTAAATCACGAGCATGGGCAGGCACGCGGCCACGTTCAGCATGCTGCTGGCGGGCTGGAAGCGGAAACCGGTCATCCACCAGACCGCGAGGCAACAGGCCACCTGCACGGCCAGCGTCTTCAGGCACAGCCGCCAGCCGCCGGCGCTGATGCGGTCCATCGCCATCATCGACACCAGCAGGGCACTGGGCAGCAGGTTGAAGCCCATGAGGGCAATCCATGCGCCACCCATGGCCGCATCGGCAGTAAGGCTGGCGTACTCGACATGGATGGGATGCAGCGAGCGGCGGGCCAGTCCATAGGCAAGGTGCGGCCAGGCGAAGCCGCTGAACATCAACAGCGCCCACAGCCACCACGATGCCCCTTGCTGGTACAGCACGCTGGCGACGGGCAGGGAGCCGAGGCCCAGACCCAGCATGCGCAGGCGATACACGCGCCCGACGAAACGCAGGTGGCTGTCCCTTGCTGCTGTTGCCATCGTCCCTCCCCCGGATCCCCCATCTGGGTTTGAGACCTTAGAGCTTCCGGCTTCGGTTTGCATAGTCCGTCGGAGGTGGGGTAGACGAGGACGTTATCGGCTTCACGCGTGAAAGCTTGCGGGCTGATCCAGCGAGGGCTAGCTTCCACCCATGCGCATCGCCTATCGAGCCGAGTCCCTGATCGACGCCCACCTGGTCAAGGACGCGCTGGAGCGCGCGGAGATCCCGGCCTTCGTATCCGGGGAATACCTGACCGGCGGCGTCGGCACGCTGCCAGCGCTCGACTACGTTGCCGTGATGGTGCCCGATGCCAGTCAGGACGCCGCCGAGGCGGTGGTGCGCGAGGTCGAGGCGCAATTGCTCGAGGCGCGCCAGGCCATCGAGGACCGCGATCTGGACGAGGCCACCGGTTTCATCTACGGCTGACCTTTTCGACGTCATACTCGCCCGCTTTTCCCGTTCACCTTTCACCCTGTGAATCCGATATGCCTGACTTCGAGGCGCTGATCCGCGCTGTCCCCGATTTTCCCAAGCCCGGCGTCATCTTTCGTAACATGTCGCCCCTGTTGGCCGACGCGGGCAGTTTCGCCCGCTGCATCGACGCGCTGGCCGAGCCCTGGCAGGGCAGTGGCGTCCAGGCCGTCTGCGGCATCGAGTCCCGCGGTTTCATCTTCGGCTCCGCGCTGGCGCAGAAGCTTCATGCCGGCTTCGTGCCCCTGCGCAAGCCCGGCAAGCTGCCGCCGCCGGTGGTGTCGGTTGACTACGCGCTCGAATACGGCGTCGACCGCCTCGAGGCACGTAACGATGCGCTGCATTCCAACGAAAGGGTATTGATCGTCGATGACGTGCTGGCCACCGGGGGCACCCTGGACGCGGCCTGCCGGCTCGTCGATGCCATCGGGGCGACGCTGGTCGGTGCCAGTGTGGTCATTGAACTTGATGCCCTGCAGGGACGCCGACGCCTGCCGCCGGCCATGCGCCTGCATGCCCTCATGCACTACTGACCGGTGCGGCCTTCGTTGAGAAGCGTCGTATCGGCGCCATCTCAACGATAGTTCTTGGAAGCGAGGTATGGGCCATGCTTGGAATCGGAGGCTGGAAACAACGTATGCCGCAACGCGAAAACGCACTGCCCGGTCGCGAACAGGCCATCGAGCCGCCCCCCGCGCACTTCGTCAACGGTCGTCCGCTGCGTCAGGAGGCTTTCCCTGGCAGCGAAGTGCTGACGATAGGCATGGGCTGCTTCTGGGGTGCCGAGCGCAAGTTCTGGAATCTGCCGGGCGTGCTCAGCACGTCGGTCGGGTACGCCGGTGGTTTCACGCCCAATCCGACGTATCGCGAAGTGTGTTCGGGCGAAACCGGTCACACGGAAGTCGTGCAGATCATCTACGACCCTTCCGTGATCACGCTGCCCGAATTGCTCAAGGTGTTCTGGGAGAACCACGATCCGACCCAGGGCATGCGTCAGGGCAACGATGTCGGCACGCAATACCGCTCCGCCGTCTATGTCCCGCATATCGAGCAGTTGCCTGTCGTCGAGGCATCGGCGCGCGCGTTCCAGCAGGCGCTGGAAGGGTCGGGCTATGGCCCGATCACGACGGAGATTGCGCTGGCTGGTCCGTATTACTTTGCCGAGGAATATCACCAGCAGTATCTGGCGAAGAATCCGGATGGTTATTGCGGGTTGGGTGGGACGGGGGTGTCTTGCCCTATTGGGGTGGTGAATGGTTAACGGGGAACAGTAAACCGTAAGAGCAAAGCGGCCCCGCTCTTACTGTTTACCGTTTACAGCTCGCGCCAGCGAGCGACTCCCCCCGTTCAAGCCACCTGTGGCTTGAGCAAATCCGCCGGTAAGCTGCGGATGACGTCGGCGAAGCGCTTCAGGAACGCGCTCATCGACGAGCTCTTGCGCCATACCAGCGCAATGCGCCGACTCGGTGGATGGCCGGCGAATTCGATGAGATGAACGTTGTCGGTGCGAGGTACCGGTGGCTTGATCGCCAGCGTGGGCAGCAAGGTCATGCCCACGTTGGCGGCCACCATCTGGCGCAGGGTTTCCAGGCTGGTAGCGCGGAAACCCGCTTTCTCGCCGGCGCCAGCCATGTGGCAAACCTCCAGCGCCTGGTCACGCATGCAGTGCCCGTCTTCCAGCAACAGCAGGTTCTGGTCTTCGAGATCGGCCAGTTTCAGGCCCCGCTGCTTTTGCGCGAGCGGATGGGCATCGGGCACGGCCAGCACGAACGGTTCCTCGAACAGGAATTCCTCATGCAGGCTGTCCTCGTGCAGGGGCAGGGCGAGGATGCCGACATCCAGCGAACCTTCGCGCAGCATGCGGATGATCTGCTCGGTTTTCTCTTCGACCAGCAGCAGTTCAAGCCGGGGAAACTGGGAGCGCACGAGTGGCACGAGGTGCGGCAGAAGATACGGCCCCAGGGTCGGAAAGATGCCGAGGCGCAAGGTGCCCGATTCCGGATCACGCGTACGCTGCGCGATGGCCTTGATCTCGTCGATCTCCGACAGCACCCCCTTGGCCCGGCGCGCGATCTCGCGACCCGTTTCGGTGAGCAGCACCTTGCGTGGCGTCCGCTCGACCAGGGCGACACCCAGTTCGTCCTCGAGCTTTTTGATCTGCGTGGACAGCGTCGGCTGGCTCACGAAGCTCGCCTCGGCGGCCCGACCGAAGTGGCGGTGCTCTGCCAGAGCGACGAGGTACTGGAGGTCGCGCAGGTTCATAATAGGCTTCGGCTATGAATTTCCCTGATTCTATCCGTTCCGACAATGTATGGCGTGAAGCCGGCGGCTGGCGCCGCCTGTGAAGCCGCCCGCTGCGCGGGCTGTAAACGGTAAACAGGGAAGAGCAGGTCCCGGCAAGCCTGAGTCCCGCTCTTACTGTTCACCGTTTACAGCGCCGCAGGCGCGGCCCCACAGCCCGCGCAGCGTGCGGCCCCACAGGGCGCGCAGCGCCCGGCCTCCCCGCCAAAGCAAGCGTGCCTTCTGGCACGTGCCCAAAGTCACCCCCAGCCCTAGCGTTGGTCCTCTTTGTGACACTGGGGAAACACCACATGCGTCGTCTTGTTCGTCCGCTTCTGCTGACCGCGTTGGCCGCTTCGTGCGGTATCGCGATGGCCGCCACTCCTGACTCCGACCAGCCGCAAGGCAAGCTGCCGCGCTGGGCCATGCCCGAGTCGTATCAGCTGGCTTTCAAGGTGGACCCGAAGCAGCAGGACTTCTCCGGCACCACCACCATCAAGATCAAGCTCACCCAGGCCACCGACCATATCTGGATGCATGGTCGCGAGCTGAAGGTCAGCAAGGTCACGGTGATCAACGCCAAGGGCAAGAAGTCGGTCGGCAAGTACGACGACGTCGCGCCGAAGGAAGGCGTGGTCAAGATCGAGCTGGGCGCCACGCTGCAGCCGCAGGACATCACGCTGGTCATCGACTACTCCGCGCCGCTGAACCAGCAGCTGCAGGGTCTGTACAAGGTGAGCCACGAGGGCAAGCCGTACGCGATGACGCAGATGGAACCCATCAGCGCGCGCTTCGCTTTCCCGGGCTTCGACGAACCGTCGTTCAAGACGCCGTTCCAGATCAAGCTGACCATCCCCACTGACGAAGTGGGCGTGGCCAACACCAAGCAGGTGAAGGAAGAAAAGGCTGGCACGGGCTGGAAGACGCTGACCTTCTCCGAAACCCCGCCGCTGCCGACCTACCTCGTTGCGTTCGGCGTGGGTCCGTGGGACGTGGTGAAGGGCCCGACGATCCCCGCTTCGGAATTCCGCAAGGATCCGACCGAGCTGCGCGGCATCGCCGCCAACGGCGAAGGTCATCGCATGGAGCACGTGCTCGGCGAAACGCCCAGCATCATCAAGGCGCTCGAGGACTACTACGGCTTCGGCTATCCGTTCGACAAGCTCGACCTGCTCGCTGCCCCGGACTTCTCCGCCGGCGCGATGGAAAACCCGGGCCTGGTCACGTTCCGTGACTGGCTGCTGCTGCTCGACAAGGATTCCGCCGCCAAATACGTGCGTGGCTCCTTCAACGTGACGGCGCACGAGCTGGCTCACCAGTGGACCGGCGACACCGTGACCATGGGCTGGTGGGATGACCTGTGGCTCAACGAAGCCTTCGCCACCTGGATGCAGCAGAAGGTGACGCAGAAGGTGCACCCGGAATATCGCGCCGATCTCGATCGCGTGCGCGGTGCGCAGGGCGCGATGAGCGGTGACAGCATGGTCACCACGCGCAAGATCCGCCAGCCGATCACCGGCAACGGCGACATCGAAACCGCGTTCGACGGCATCACCTACCAGAAGGGTGCGGCCGTGCTCGGCATGTTCGAAGGCTTCGTGACGGAGCCGGTGTTCCAGAAGGGCATGCGTGGTTACATCCAGGAGCACAAGTTCGCCAACGCCACCGCCGAAGACCTGGTCGACTCGATCGCCAAGGCCGCCGACAAGGGCGACGACTTCAAGCAGGCGTTCATGAGCTTCCTCAACCAGCCGGGCGTGCCGTACGTGCAGACCAAGCTGGCGCAGGAAAACGGCAAGACCGTGCTGCAGCTGAGCCAGAGCCGCTACCTGCCGGCCGGCAGCACCGGTGATGCGAACAAGGTGTGGGGCGTGCCGGTGTGCGTGCGTTACGGCACCGCTGACGGCAGCAAGGTCGCCTGCGAACTGCTGAGCAAGGCCACCGGCTCCATCGTGCTGCCGGGCGCCACTGCCAAGTCGTGGGTGATGCCGAACGCCAATGGCACCGGCTACTACCGCTTCAGCATGGACAAGGCGGACCTCGCCAACCTCGGTAAGCAGATCAGCAAGCTGGACGATGCCGAGCAGCTGGCCTACGCCGATGCCATCAATGCGGCCTTCCGCCGTGGTGACGTCGACGCCGGTTCGGCACTCGCCGCGCTCAAGCCGCTGACCGGCTCGAAGGTGAGCGAAGTCTCGACCGCGCCGATGGGCACGTTCAACTGGATCAACTACCAGCTGGCCACCACCGACGCACAGCGCGCCAAGCTCAAGGCATGGGCGACCTCGTCCTACCTGCCGGCCATGCAGCGCCTGGGCTACACCAAGAAGGACGGCGAGGCCGACAGCGATTCGCTGCAGCGCGCCACGCTGGCTTCGTTCCTCGGCCTGGACATGAAGGTGCCGGAAGTGCGCGCCGCGCTGCTCAAGCAGGGTGACGCCGTGCTCAAGCCGGGTGCCGATGGTCGCCTGAACTACGCCGCCGCCGACTCCAACCTGCTGGGTGCCGCCCTGGGCGTGTCCGTGCAGGAACATGGCAAGCCGGTCGTCGACCAGCTGATCGCCGAACTGCCGAAGACCAGCGACCCGGCCCAGCGCAACGCCATCCTGGCGGGCCTGTCCGAAGCCTCCGATCCGGCCCTGGCCAACCAGGTCCGCGACTTCTCGCTCGACAAGAACGTGAAGGTCGGTGAGATGGGTGCGCTGCTCTCGGGCAACCGCGACACCAAGGCCGGTCGTGACGACGTGTGGAAGTGGTCGGTGGCGAACTACGACAAGATCGTGGCCCGCACCGGCAGCTTCTCCGGCGGTCGCCTGCCGTCGCTGATGGGCGGTGGCGGTTGCTCCACCGAAGAAGCGCAGCGTCTGGAAGACTTCTTCAAGACCCGCGCCAAGGAAGTCTCCGGTGCCGAACGCGGCCTGGCCCAGAACAGCGAAGCGATGAAGCTCTGCGCCGCGCTGAAGGCCAAGCAGGATCCGGCTGCCATCCTGAAGTAAGCCATCCCTTTGATGGTCCGAAGCCGGGCGGAGCGATCCGCCCGGCTTTTTTGTGCGCGGATGTTACCCATCGCAGGAAAACGCGACGCGTCTCGCCAAGCCCGATACACTCGGGCCAAACCGAATGGAACGGGGAGCGGGCATGCGTCGTTGGGGATGGCTGTGTCTGGGTTGGCTGGTGGCGGTGACGGCAAGTGCGCAGGACATCCCACCGGCATTGAAGGATTGGCAGGGGTGGGTGTTGCGCGATGCGCCGACGCAGGCGTGTCCGTTGCTGGCCAGTGGCGGCAATAAGCGATCTTGTACATGGGCAGGACCTGTCCATTTGGACGTCCAGAAGGATGGCGCGCATTTCGCATTCGATGTGCGGGTGGATGCGCCTTCGTGGGTCAAGCTTCCCGGGGACGCGCGCGCGTGGCCGCAAGGCGTAACCGTCGATGGCAAGCCTGTCGCCGTACTTGAGCGCGGCAACGAGCCGGCGATCTGGCTTGAGGCCGGCAGCTACGGGCTGCGTGGCGACCTGCCGTGGACGACACGACCCACTGGCTTGCATGTTTCCGCGGACCTCGTGCTCGTGGACATGCGCATTGATGGCGCAGCGGTTACGCGTCTGGAGCGTCATGGAGCCGTACTTACGCTCGGTGAGGCGGCTGCCACGCAGCGGCAGGCCGACGCCCTGAGCGTCCGCGTCTATCGCGGCGTATGGGACGGCCTCCCGGCGAACCTCGAGACGCGCATCATCGTCAATGTGACAGGCAGCGCGCGCGAGCAGTGGCTCGGGCCCGTCCTGCCCAAGGGATTCGTCGCCACTAACATGGAAAGCAATTTGCCCGCGAGGCTCGAAAGCGACGGGCGCATGCGCGTTCAGCTTCGTCCCGGCGAATGGACCATACGGCTCGATGCGCGGAGTCTTGAACCACTTGGCAAGATCGCGCTCTCGCTACCACCCGCGCCCTGGCCGCGTCAGGAAATATGGAGCTACGCGGCAGAATCCGATCGCAATTCGCACGCCGAAGGCGAGGGTGTCGATCCGACGCAGTCAGGCGTGCCGAGCATCTTTAGCGATCTTCCGGCCTTCATGCTGGATCAGGACCACGGTCTGACCATCGACGCAGGCAGTCGCGCCGGGGAAGGTGGTCGAAGCGATGACGTGCATCTTCACCACGACATCTGGTTGAGCTTTGACGGAGGGCATTACTCCGTCAGCGATCAACTGTGGGGCGCGCTGTACCGAAGCCTGCGCCTGGATGTTGCTGCACCCTGGCAACTGCAGAGCGCTTCCGTGGGCGATACGCCCTTATTGATTACCCAGGGCGCTGATGGGCGTTCGGGTGTGGAAGTGCGTCAGTCCATCATCAATCTGAATTCGGGTCTCCAGATTCCGCGTGGCGGCTCACTTCCGGCGACCGGCTGGCAGTTGCCCTTGAGCAACGTCACCGCCCAGCTGCATCTGCCACCGGGATATCGGCTGATCGGTGCGCCCGGTACGGATGTATCGCCGGATTCCTGGGTGGCGCACTGGAGCCTGCTGGACTTGTTCGTGGTTGCGCTGATGACATTGCTCGCCGGTCGACTGCTCGGCTGGCGCTGGGCGGTGATTGCCGCCGTGTTCCTCGTGCTATCCCAGCACGAGTCAAATGCGCCGCGCTGGACCCTGGCCCTGGTGCTGGCGCTGTCAGTCCTGGCGCGGGCGTTGGGCGATGGGAAACTGCAGTCGATTTCCCGCGCGGTTGCCGGCGCCGTGCTGGTCCTGACGTTTCTCTGGACATTGCCGTTTGCAGCGTTGCAGTTGAAGTACGCGCTGCATCCGCAACTCGAAGTAGGTGGTGAATTGAGCACGCAGGCCGAGGCTGGATTGCCGCCGCCCCCGGGTCTGATGCCTGCTGTCGAAGAGGCGAGCACCAACGACATCCCGGCACCGCCGGCGCCACCGCCACCCGCTGCCCCCGCAACGATGGCACGTGACGGTTTCCTCACCGGCGGCTATGCAAGGACTAGCGGCGCCGCAGCGCCGGAGTCGCCCGATGAAGAAAAGGCACAAAGCCTCGCAGGGTTGGCTGTGGTGGCACCGCATGCGCCCAGCGGCAACAAGCTGGCCAACGAGATCGGAAAGCGCAGCATCGTGCAGGCCGGAAACGGCAAGCCCGCATGGTTCAATGGTCCGAACTACCGCATGGCGTGGACCGGGCCCGTAACGAACGAGGAGTCCTTCAGGCTGGTGATTGCGCCTTCCTGGATGGTTCGCCTGCTTCGGGTACTGATGTTGGTGACTTTGGGTCTGTTGTTGGCCAATCTGACGCGTCTGCTCTGGAAGGCCATGCGCCCGATGGGAGTCGCAGGCCTTCGGTTCGGTGCCGTCGCACTGATCTTTGCCTGCGCCCTGCCACACGTGGCACACGCACAGGCGGTGCCCGACCAGACAGTGCTGGATCAGCTGCGCACGCAATTGACACAGCCGCCCACGTGCGCGCCGAACTGCGCAAAACTCGCCGCTCTGCAGGTATCGGCCAATGCTGACCAGATCACGCTCGATCTGGAGTATCACGCAGGTACTGCCGTGTCCGTTCCGCTGCCGCAGGTGCGCGACGCGCTTGCATTGCAGGACGTCGTGGTGGATGGCAAGTCAGCCTCTCTCAATCGCGACGCAGGTACTTCGGTTCGCGTGGATCGCGGCGTGCATCGCGTGACCGCGCGCTATCGAGCGTTCGGCAACGACGAGGCTACCCTGGAATTTCACCTTCGACCGGAACATGTCGGCTTCAGCGGACAGGGATGGAAGATGGACGGTGTCGAGCAGGGACGCGCACTGGGTAATACCTTGTCGCTGTCCCGCATTCAGTCCAGTGGCGATGGCAAGGAAGTCACCATTGGAACCCAGGTCTTTCCGTCCTACGTGCGTGTCGTTCGAACTTTGCTGCTCGGGCCGGAATGGACGATGGAAACCACGGTGGAGCGCATCGCGCCCAAGAGCGGTGGCTTCACGACCGGCATACCGCTGATTCCGGGCGAGCATCCGCTGGTCGACGAGTCCCGCGTGCACGATGGGCTTATCACCGCAACGTTCAGCGCACAACAATACGAGGTCACCTGGACCAGTCGCCTCGATCGCGCGGTGTCCATCGCTTTGACTGCGCCGGCGCTTGGCGAGCGCACTGAGACCTGGGATGTGCAAGCGTCGCCTTCATGGCACGTGGATGCGAAGGGTGTACCGGTGGAGATCGCGAACGGCGCGCAGGTCTTTCACCCATTGCCGGGTGAAACATTGCAACTGGCCGTCAGCGAGCCAAAGGCCATCGACGGCGACAGCCTGGCCATCGATCACCTGCGCGTATACAGCGAGGTCGGTGACCGTGCGACCAGCGTGACGCTGGAGCTGACAGCGCGAAGTACCCGTGGTGGCGAGCACTTCCTGGCGCTGCCCAAGGGAGCCGAGTTGCTTGAGGTGGATCGCGACGACGATACGCTTAGTCTGGCCCTGCGCGACGACAAGCTCGGTCTTCCACTGTTGCCAGGTACGCATATCTACACGGTGAAGTTGAGGCTGGCGCAAGGCGTGTCTGGCATCGTGCGTACCATGCCGCTGGTGGTGGGTGCGCCCACCGCCAACTTGTCGCTGGAACTGGACCTGCCCAAGGATCGTTGGTTGCTCTGGGCATGGGGACCTTCGATGGGACCTGCCGTGTTGTACTGGTCCCAGTTGATCGTCTTGCTGATCGTTGCCTGGCTGCTTGGTCGATTTGCGCCCACGCCGCTTCGCTCCCATCACTGGTTGCTGCTTGGCCTGGGTTTCTCCGCGTTCGCGTGGAGCGCCTATGCCCTGGTCGTTGCCTGGTTGATCGTTTTCGGCTTGCGTCAGCGTTGCGACATGACTTCATTGCGTCGCTGGATGTTCAATCTGGCCCAGGTGCTCCTGGCCGTGCTGACGGTGGCGGCGCTTGTCGTGCTGGTCGGTGCGGTGCCGCAAGGGTTGCTGGGTGTTCCGGATATGCACGTCGAAGGCAACGCTATGTCCGGTGCGGACCTGGCCTGGTTCGCCGATCAGGCGCGTGACGCCGTGCCCCAGGGCGGCGTTTTCAGCGTGCCTCTATGGGTGTACAAGGTGGCCATGCTCGCCTGGGCCCTGTGGCTGGCCAATGCTTTGCTGGGATGGTTGCGCTGGGTGTTCCAGGCGTGGTCGCATGGCGGGTACTGGCGCAAGCGCGAGGCCAAGTCGACGCCACCGCCGCCACCGGAATCTGTCCCCCATGCCTGATATACGACAAGCGCTCGCCGAGGCCACCCGAAGGCTCGGCGAGCGCGTGGATGCTGAACTGCTGTTGCTGCACGTGGTGGGCAAGCCACGCAGCTGGTTGATTGCGCACGATACGGATGTACTCGACGATGCAACGAGCGCGGCTCTTGATGCCCTGATCGAGCGTCGTGCGGGCGGTGAGCCGGTGGCTTACATCACCGGCCGTCGTGGGTTCTGGAAGTTCGATTTGCAGGTGTCGCCCGCGACGCTGATCCCGCGTCCGGAAACCGAGCTGCTGGTTGAGTTGGCGCTCGAGCGGTTGCCGAAGGGTGCCGTGACGAACGTGCTGGATCTTGGCACCGGCAGCGGCGCCATTGCATTGGCGATTGCGCATGAGCGCCAGCGTGCGCGCGTGACGGCGGTGGACATCAGCGGTGCCGCGCTTGAAGTTGCGACGCGCAACGCGGTGGAACTCGGTGTGCGCAACATCTGTTTCGCACAGGGCAGCTGGTTCGAGCCGGTGCTTGGCGAGCCCATGGACCTCATCGTTTCCAACCCGCCTTACATCGAAGCGGCGGATCCGCATCTGATACAGGGCGATCTGCGTTTCGAGCCTGCCAACGCGTTGGCCTCCGGCACCGATGGCCTCGATGCCATCCGCGAACTGATCAGCAAGGCCCCGGGTTATCTGCGCCCTGGAAAGTGGCTGCTGATGGAGCACGGCTGGAATCAGGGGCCGGATATTCGACAGTTGTTGCGTGACGCGGGTTACGAGGACGTCGCTACGTATCGCGATCTCGAAGGGCGCGATCGCGTTTCGGGCGGGCGCAGTCCGGGCTGATCGCGCAAAAAAAACCCGCCAGACGGCGGGCTTTTCTCATGGGGAGCTTTCGCCCCTTTAGCTGACGCTGGTCACCGCGGCATTCACCAGCTGCGGAAAGCGTGCGCGAATCGCGTTGCGGATGCCGGGCAGGTCGAGGCCCGCCATCGACAGCACTTCCTCACGCGAACCGTGTTCGAGGTACACGTCAGGCAGACCCAGGTGCAGGATCGGCAAGGCGATGCCATGTGCGGCCAGACACTCGGCGACGGCCGAACCCGCGCCACCGGCCACGGCGTTGTCTTCCAGCGTGACGAAGGCTTCGTGCGTGCGCGCCAGTTCGAGGATCATCGCTTCGTCGAGCGGTTTGACGAAGCGCATGTTGACCAGAGTGGCGTCCACTTCCGCAGCAATTTCGGACGCAGGTGCCAGCATCGCGCCGAAGCTCAGTAGCGCCAAACGACGACCGCGACGGCGCATCTCGGCCTTGCCGATCGGTAGCGTCTCCAGTTCCTTCTGCAACGGCACGCCTGGGCCGGTACCGCGCGGATAGCGCACGGCGGCGGGGCCCGGGTAATCGAAGCCCGTGCTCAGCATCATGCGGCATTCGTTTTCGTCCGCCGGCGCCATGATCACCATGTTCGGCAGGCAGCGCAGGAAGGACAGATCGAAGCTGCCGGCATGCGTTGCGCCGTCGGGGCCCACGACACCGGCGCGATCGATCGCGAAGGTGACGTCGAGGTTCTGCAGGGCCACGTCGTGGATGGCCTGGTCGTAAGCGCGCTGCAGGAAGGTGGAATAGATCGCCACCACCGGCTTGGCGCCTTCGCAGGCCATGCCGGCCGCCAGCGTCACCGCATGCTGCTCGGCGATCGCAACGTCGAAGTAGCGCTGCGGGTATTCCTTGGAGAAACGCACGAGACCCGAACCTTCACGCATGGCCGGCGTGATGCCCAGCAGGCGCTCATCGGCGGCCGCCTGATCGCACAGCCAGTCGCTGAAAATATCGGTGTAGGTCTGCTTGGCGGGGCCACTCTTTTTCACGAGACCGGCCTGCGGATCGAACGGACCCACGGCGTGGTATTCGATCTGCGCCTGCTCGGCGGGAGCGTAACCCTTGCCCTTGGTGGTGATCACGTGCAGCAGCTGCGGGCCGGGCAGGTCCTTGACCGTGCGCAGGGCGGCGAGCAGTTGCGGGATGTTGTGGCCGTCGATGGGACCGGTGTAGTGGAAACCCAGTTCCTCGAACAGCGTGCTGGGCACGAACATGCCCTTGGCGTGCTCCTCCCAGCGCTTGAAGAAGCGGCCGAAGAACGACTGCTTCGGAATGGCGCGCTTGGCGCGCTCGCGCCACTGGTTGAGCGTGCGGCTGGACATCGCGCGCGCGGCCATCTTGGTCAGCGCGCCGACATTTTCGCTGATCGACATGCCGTTGTCGTTGAACACGACCAGCATGTTTGGCTCGACATCGCCGCCGTGATTGAGTGCTTCGAAGGCCATGCCGGCGGTCATCGCGCCGTCGCCGATGACGGCCACGAACTTGCGTGGATCACCCTTGCGCTGCGCGGCGATCGCCATACCCAGTGCGGCTGAGATCGAGGTGGACGAATGGCCCACGCCGAACGTGTCGTACTCGCTTTCCTCGCGACGCGGGAAGGGGGCCAGGCCGTCCTTCTTCTTGATCGTGGTGATGCGATCGCGGCGGCCAGTGAGAATCTTGTGGGGGTAGCACTGGTGGCCGACGTCCCAGACCAGGCGGTCCGTGGGTGTGTCGAACACATGGTGCAGGGCCACGGTCAGTTCCACCACGCCCAGTCCCGCGCCGAAATGGCCGCCGGAGCTGGCTACCGCTTCGATCAGGTACTGGCGCAACTCATCCGCGACGGCGGGAAGCTCGTCGTCGGGTACGCGGCGCAGATCGGCCGGCGTTTCGATGGGCGCCAGGTGGGGGAATCGGGACAGATCGTTCATCTGCGTATTGTCTGGCGGGTGGCGGGGCGGAGCAAGGGCGGCGATGTGGAGCGGACGGGACGACGCGCTTCGTCTCGGGCCGGATGAGCGCCTGCTGACTGGTTCCGGCGGCCTTGGCGCTGCCGATACGTTTCGCATACAGAGGCGGCGTTAAGGCTGGGAAGGATGTCACGAGGAGTCTCCCATGGGTTCCCAGCGCTCCCTGTTCCGCCGCTTCGCCGAGGCGACGGCCCGCTACGCGGGCAAGCCGGCTGCCTTTATGTGCGCCAGCCTGCTGGTGATTGTGTGGGCGTCGACCGGGCCCATGTTCCATTTCGGCGATACCTGGCAGCTGGTGATCAACACCGGCACGACCATCATCACCTTCCTCATGGTGTTCCTGATCCAGAACACGCAGAACCGCGATACGGCGGCCCTTCAGATCAAGCTCGATGAGCTGATATGCAGCAGCGATGCCCATAACGCCTTGTTGAACCTGGAAGAACTGGATGACCAGCGGCTGGAGCGCATCCGCAATCACTACATCAGGCTGGCGGAGCAGGCGCGCCAGGATCTGGCGCAGTTCGAGGAGCGGGTGGAGAAGCGTGCGGCCCCGAAGTCGAGAGACCCGGAAAACGCGAGCTGAGCGCGACGCGCCTCAGCTCATGATGGCGCGACGGTCGCGCGGCAGGTGGCTTACCAGGAACTCCATCTGGTCGGCCAGGATGTTGCGGTTCGACAAGATCAGGTGCTCCACCCAGCTGGGGCGGTAGGGCACGGCCAGCAGGGGCATGTTGGCCTGCTGCGGGGTGCGGTTGCTTTTCTTCAGGTTGCAGGCGAGGCAGGCACTGACCACGTTTTCCCATTCGTCCTTGCCGCGCTTGGAGATGGGCAGGACGTGGTCACGGGTCAGTTCACCCCGGCTGAAATGGTCGCCGCAATACAGGCACAGAAAGCGGTCGCGGGCGAACAGGGCGGTGTTGGTCAGGGCCGGGGCCGGGTCGATCGCGTGGTCGCGGCAGTGGCCGGTGCTGGCGATGATCGGGTGAAGCTGGAGCTGGCTCTGCACGCCGAGGGTGCGGTTGTGGCCGCCGTGGACGGTCAGGCAGGGGTCACCGAGCGTCCAGGCCACGGCCTCGCGGACGTACAGGCATACGGCGTCCTGCCAACTGATCCAGTCAAGGATGCGGCCAGCGGCATCCAGGGACAGCACGCGGGTCGAATGAAGATCGGCGACCCGGTTTGAAGCTTCCATCAGCATGCAATTTCCTTCGCGGAAGAATTGGCGTTCAGACGGTGCAACGGTGCTCGGATTTGGCCCAGCATAGTCCAAATTCGTTTCAGAACGCGTGCAAATGCTTGTCAAACCTGAAAGTTGGGGTGGATTCCGCAGGCGGCCCGGCGCTGATATAGTGACCGTTCATCTGTAGACCCGACGCCGGGTTTGGGAGGGGAAGCCTGGGTGGCGACCCCGGCACGGCGGGGCAGAGGTAAGTAACGTGGCTGAAGTTCTTTTCTACGAGCGCCCTGTGCCGCTCAACCGTACCGAACACAAGGATCTGCGCCTCAAGGGCATTCCGAGCCTGAGTTTCGCGGCGAAGGTCCACTCCGTTCCGCTGACCGGCGTCGAGTTCCCGGCCGCCGCGCGTGACCTGCCGATCCTGTTCGCTGGCTCCAGCATGCAGGAAGCCGGCCCGATGGCCCTGCTGGGCCTGCGCCAGGACGAAAACCTGTTCGTCGATGCCGACGGTCAGTGGGCGCCGAACATCTACGTGCCGGCCTTCGTGCGCCGCTATCCGTTCGTGCTGGCTGAAAAGCCCGCCGACCAGGAAGGCGACGATTTCACCGTGTTCCTCGATGAAGCCTACGAAGGCTTCGGTCAGGAAGACGGCGAGCGCCTGTTCAAGGAAGACGGCACCGACAGCGAGATGCTGGCCAACGCCGTGAACTTCCTCGGCGAATTCCAGAACCACGTCGGTCGTACTCAGTGGTTCATGGAACAGATCCGCAAGCACGACCTGCTCGAGCCGCGCAACATCCGCCTCGAGAAGGACGGCAAGGTCATCAATCTCAATGGCCTGTACGTCATCAGTGAAGAGAAGCTGCGCAAGCTGGACGAAAAGACCTCGCTGGAATTCCTGCGCGAGGGCGTGTTCGGCTGGATCTACGCGCACCTGCTGTCGCTGGCCAACATCGATCGCGTGGCCCAGCGTCTGGACACGCGCGAGTCGGCTGTCGCGACCAAGAACTGATCCCGCCGATGCGCCGTTTTCGTGGCGCATGATCCGGATCGACGAAAAAGGACGGCATGCGTGCCGTCCTTTTTTTGCGCGTCATTCAGCGAACGGGCTTGGCCATGCGCACCAGGTCGGTGCCGTAGCCCAGCTTTTCGTAGAGCTCGCGCGCGCGTTCATTGCCGGGAAAGACGGCCAGCGTCAGCAGGTAACAGCGATGCTCACGTGCCCAGTTCTCGGCATGATCCATCAGTGCGCGCCCGACGCCACGGCCTTCGTGCGACTTGGCGACGCCGAGGTCGTTGACGTGGCAATTGCTCTTGCCCGTGAAGTAGTCCTGCGTCTTCTGCAAATGGATAAAGCCGACGGTGTCGCCCTCTTCATCTTCGGCAACGAACAGGTAGCTGTTGGCCGGTTCGTCATCCAGATGCCGGACCAGGTCGCGACGAATCCCGTCGATGCATTCGACGCGTTTGCGCCATGCAGGCAGCGGGAATTCGGCGAAGCGGGGCGTGAGGCCGAGGATGAAATCGTCGTCATCTTCGGCGAGGCGGATAAGAAACGTAGTGTCGCTCATGCGCTTGGGACGTCGGTGGGGGGCCTGAGGCGGGTTCTACACCCGGTGGCGTGGCCGGGGGAAGTCCCGCCCAACAAAAAGCCCGGCTTGCGCCGGGCTTTTTGCTCGCGTCCGGTAAGGACGATCAGGCGATGGCGGGGATGGTGTCCACGCCGGCCTCGATGGCCGCCTTGTGCATCAGGCAACGCGGCAGGATGCGGCTGAAGTAGAACGTCGCCGTGTCGCGCTTGGCCCGCTTGAACGCTTCCTGCTGGGGGCTTTTGGCGAGAGCCGCCACGCTGCGTGCCCACATGTACGCCAGCGTGATGTAGCCGGAGTAATACAGGTAGTCGTTCGCCGCGGCGCCCAGTTCTTCCGGGTTGCCCTGCACGCGCTGGGCAAGGGACAAGGTGAGGTCCACCCACTCCTTGGCGTGCGTGGCCAGCGGGCCGATCAGGCTGGCCAGTGCGGCGTCCTGTGCATGCTGCTGGCAGAAGGCCTGGATTTCCTTGAGGAACAGCTTGAATCCCGCGCCCTGCAGCTGGAGGATCTTGCGACCCAGGAGATCCGCCGCCTGGATGCCGGTGGTGCCTTCGTACAAGGTGATGATGCGGGCATCGCGCACGAACTGCTCAACGCCGTTCTCGGCGATGTAGCCGTGACCGCCGTACACCTGCAGCGCTTCCTTGGTCGACTCCTGGGCCAGCTCGGTGACCAGGCCCTTGGCGATCGGAATCAGGAAGGCCACGAGATCGCTTGCCGACTTGCGCTCGGCTTCATCGGCCGCACGCGCTTCGACGTCGGTCTGCAGCGAGGTGTACAGCAGCAGCGCGCGCGAACCTTCGACGATGGCGCGCTGCGTCAGCAGCATGCGACGCACGTCCGGCTGCACCAGCAGGTTGTCAGCGACCTTGTCCGGGAACTTCGCGCCGGTGAGCGAACGGCCCTGCAGGCGTTCGCGTGCATAGTTGACGCTGTTCTGCAGCGCGCGCTCGGACAGCGCCAGGCCCTGCACGCCGACGCCAAGGCGCGCGGCATTCATCATGGTGAACATCGCAGCCAGGCCCTTGTGCGGCGCGCCGATCAGATAACCCTCGGCGGCATCGAAGTTCATCACGCAGGTGGCCGAGCCGCGCAGGCCCATCTTGTGCTCGATGGCGCCGGCGGCAACGGCATTGCGCTCGCCCAGCGAGCCGTCGGCGTTCACCTTGAACTTCGGCACGATGAACATCGAGATGCCGCGGCTGCCGGCCGGTGCGTCGGGCAGGCGGGCCAGCACCAGGTGGATGATGTTTTCGGCCAGGTCATGCTCGCCGGCGCTGATGAAGATCTTGGTGCCGGTGATTTTCCAGCTGCCGTTGTCGCCCGGTTCCGCACGCGTCTTGAGCAGGCCCAGGTCGGAGCCCGCCTGGGGCTCGGTCAGGCACATCGTGCCGGTCCAGCGACCCTCGACGATCGGCTTCAGGTAGGTGTCCTGCTGCTCCTTGGTGCCGTGCAGCTCCATTGCGTGGCAGGCGCCTTCGGAAAGCAGCGGGTAGAGGCTCCAGGACAGGTTGCCCGACTGGAACACTTCCGTCGTGGCGGTGCCGATGGTGTTCGGCAGGCCCTGGCCACCGAACTCCTCACCCTGGGTCAGGCCGGTCCAGCCGCCTTCGGAGAAGGCCTTGAAGGCTTCCTTGAAGCCCTTGGGCGTCGTCACCGTGTGCGTGGCCTTGTCGAAATGGCAGCCTTCCTCGTCGCCGCTGGCGTTGAACGGGGCGAGCACGGCTTCGCTCAGGCGGCCGGCTTCCTCGATCACGGCGTCGAGCAGATCACGCGTATGGCCTTCGCCGCCCTGCAGCCTGGTGAGGATGGATTCGGCGTCCAGCACGTCGAAAAGGGCGAAGCGCTGGTCGTCGAGCGGGGCCTTGTAGATCGTCATGGCGAAGTTCCTGCGTGAGTTAAAGGGTGGCGGCGCGTTGACTCAGCGCCAGGTGTTGGCGATGCCTGGCACCGGAGAGAGCCAGTCATTGCCATGGAAAGGGAAATCGCGGGGCTTGTCTTCCTGCTCCGGCTTGGCGACGGCATGGCCCGACACGGCGTAGGGCACCGAACCGCTGCTGCCCTTGGCGGCCGCCGCTTTCAGCGCGGCTGTCATTTCGGCCGTCGGAAGGATCCGGACCTGGGTCACGTCGCCGGCGAAGGCGGGGATATCGAGGTCGAAGCTGCTGTGCAGGCGCACCGGCACCAGCTCGGCCACGCGCAGCTCGCCGTCGATGGCGCTGAAGCCCATCCCGCCGTAGCTGTTGTTCTGGATGCGTACGGTGAGCTGCCACTGGCCGTCGGGCCGCACCGTCATCTCCTGGATGCTGATGGCCGGCGGGAACACGCTCTTGCGCGCCGGCCCGCAGGCGGCGAGGACGATCATCAGGGCACCGAGCGCGATACAGCGAAGCAGTGATCTCATGGAATGTCTCTCAAACGATTGTTTGAATATAGCGGGAGGATGGGGGGAGGGGGAAGGGGCTTTGGGAACGGGGAACAGTGAACGGGGGGAACAGTGAAGGGGGAGTCCGGGGCGGGGTGCGTTTTATGAGGTGTCTGGCGTGGAGGCGGGATTTTGGGTTCATGCATGGGTTTCAGGTGGGCAGTGTGGGCCTGTCGGGTTAGAGCACATGTGATTGGGGAACAGAGACCCTTCCCATGCCCCAAACATTCCCATCCCACGCCTAACCATGCATCATCCCCGGCTTCCCTTACTGCACATGCCTTTCCCCATGACCCGACGCATCATTGCCCGCCGCTCTCCGATCCACGGCAACGGCGTATTCGCCGCCGCGCCCATCAAGAAGGGCGAAGAGATCATCGAGTACAAGGGCACGCTGATGACCCACGAAGAGGCGGACGACCTCTACGGCGATGGCGGCGAAACCGGTCACACCTTCCTGTTCACGCTGAACGACGATTACCTGATCGACGCCAACCGCAAGGGCAACACGGCGCGCTGGATCAATCACAGCTGCGATCCGAACTGCCAGGCCCTGATCGAGGAAAACGACAGCGGCAATCCGCGCAAGGATCGCGTGCTGATCGAAGCCATCCGCAACATCAAGCCCGGCGAAGAACTCACCTACGACTACGGCATTACGCTCGATGTGCCGCACACCGCGCGCATGAAGAAGGTCTGGGCCTGCCGTTGTGGCTCCCCCAAGTGCATTGGCACGATGTTGAAGCCCAAGGCCAGGTAAGTCGCTTGTGTCTCAGGTGTCGTCGCCGTAGTCGAAGGACATGACTTCAAGGCGCAGGTCGCCAGCCGGACGATGCCAGAGCACTTCTTCACCCACGCGCGCGCCGATCAGGGCGCGCGCCAGTGGTGAGACATAACTCACCAGGTGGTGCTCCGCGTCGGCTTCGTCTTCGCCGACGATCCGGTAGCGCATTTCACCTTCATCCGAATCCGTCACCACTTCCGCGCCGAACGCGATGCGGTCGCGCGGCTGCTGCGCGAGATCGATCTCGATCGCGCTCGATACGCGGGCTTTGAGCCAGCGCAGGTCACGATCGAGCGCGGCCAGTTCCGCCTGATGTCCCAGCGTTTCCTCGGCGCCCGCCAGCGCCTCGCGTCGCGACTCGACATCGCGAAGGCGCGCACGGAGCAGCTCCAGCCCGTGGGGCGTCACATAATTGGGATGTTCGCTCAGCGGAATGTCCGGCAGTTTGCCGTCGGCATTCTCGTCGGCGTCCTTGACGAAGGCCCGACTCATGGTGGACTCCTTGATGCGGCTACGTTGATTGAGATGGCGATCCGGACCGGCGACTCAAGTGTGCCTTGGTCAATCGTCTTCCACCTTTGGTTTCCACGCCTCGCTCAGCTGCTTCTGAACCGGTGGGGGCACCGGCTCGTAATGACTCAGGTCGAGGCTGTAGCGCCCGCGCCCGCCCGTCATCGCCTTGAGCTCCGTGGGATAGTCGGTGAGCTCGGCCAGTGGCGCCTGCGCCTTGATCACCAGTTCACCGCCGCGATGGGTGTCCGTGCCCATGATCCGCGCGCGCTTGCCGGCGAGGCCGCCGGTGACATCGCCGACGTTGGCTTCGGGAATGGCCACTTCGACGTCGACGATGGGCTCGAGCACGACGGGTCTGGCCTTGCCGATGGCGTCGAGGAACGCTTTCTTGCCGGCACTGATGAAGGCCACTTCCTTGGAATCAACCGGATGGTATTTGCCGTCATAGACAGTGACGCGCAGGTCCTGCAGGGGATATCCGGCGACCGCACCGTGCTCCATGGCCTGCCGGACGCCCTTCTCGATGGCCGGAAGGAACTGATTGGGAATGACGCCACCCTTCACTTCGTCGACGAACTCGAAGCCGGTGCCGCGCTCCAGCGGTTCGACGCGCAAAAACACCTCGCCGAACTGGCCCGCGCCGCCGGTCTGCTTCTTGTGACGGTGATGGCCTTCGGCCTTGCCGGCAATCGTTTCGCGATACGCGATGCGTGGCGGATGCGTCACGACTTCGACGCCGTAGCGCTCCCTCATGCGTTCGAGCATCACTTTCAGGTGCAATTCGGACAGGCCGCGAATGACGGTCTCGTTGAGTTCCTTGTGGTGTTCAACGCGAAAGCACGGATCTTCTTCGGCCAGGCGCAGCAAGGCCTGGGACAGCTTCTGTTCCTGCCCCTTGTGCCTGGGCTCGAGCGCCAGCCCGAACATGGGTTGCGGGAAATGCATCGGCGCCAGGTGGATGCGGTCCTCATCGTGCGAATCGTGCAGCACCGCGTCGAAATGGATCTCCTCGACCTTGGCGATGGCGGCGATGTCGCCGGGGATGGCGTGATCGATCTCCACGTGTTGCTTCGCATTCACCCGGAACAGATGGCCGACCTTGAAGGCCTTGCGACTGTCGTCGATGAACAGCTGCGAGTCGCGCCGGATCGTGCCTTGCCAAACGCGGAAAATGCCCAGCTTGCCGACGAAGGGGTCGTTGACGATCTTGAACACATCGGCGATGGCATGCAGGGTCGGGTCGGGCGTGGCGATCACACGGTCGCCGTCGGTGTCGAGGAAGGGCGGGGCGTTGCCTTCCGAAGGATTGGGCAGCAGCTTGTCGGCGATATCGAGCCATTCCTGCACGCCGACGCCTGTGCGCGCACTGACGAAACAGATCGGCACCAGGTGACCTTCGCGCAGGCATTGCTCGAACGCGTCATGCAATTGCTGCGGAGACAGTGATGACTCGCCCGCATCGAGGTACGTGCCCATCACTGACTCGTTGATCTCGACCACCTGATCGATGATGCGCTGGTGCGCCTCCTCGAGTGAGGAAAAGTCGGTTGCGCCATCGCGATGGAAAAAGCAGTCGAGCACATGCTTGCCGTCCTGCGCAGGCAGGTTCACGGGAAGACACTCCGTGCCGAACTCATCGCGCAGGGCATCAACTAGTGCGCGCAGCTTGTTGGCGTCGCTGTCGATCTTGTTGACCACCAGAATGCGTGCCAGGCCGCGCTCGCGCGCATGCTCCATCATCCGGCGCGTGCCATGTTCAATGCCGTTGCCAGCGCTGACCACGATGGCGACGGTTTCCACCGCGGCGAGTGCTGATAGCGTGCCGCCGCGAAAATCCGCGTAGCCGGCCGTGTCGATGAGATTGATATGGCAGCCGGCGCGATCGATGCTCGCGATGCAGCTGTCGATGGAATGGCCGCGTTCTTTCTCTTGCGCGTCGGTATCCGACTGCGTGGTGCCGCGCTCGATGGAGCCTTCGGTCTGGATGGTGCCCCCTGCGTGCAGCAGGGCTTCGAACAGCGTGGTCTTGCCCGTGCCGGCGTGTCCGGCGAGCGCGATATTGCGGATGTTTTCCGTGTTGTACGACACGATGCGACCCTCCCTTCGAAGGCGCGAGTCGTGCTGACGTCGACCTGCGGCGCCGCACGCGTCGCGCATAGCGACTGACCATGGCGGGCCGTCATGGTCGTCCGGGCGTCGGAACGCGGGGGCGGTCATGGCGGGAGCGGCGCGGGGCGCCGTTCCTCCAGCTTTGAGCGATCCGGGGCGCGGGTCAAGTTGCACTGCGGGGCGAGGGAACCTCGGTGTGTAGGTTTTGTCTGAAGAACTGCCGTCGCGATCGGGAAGATCGCGTGACATCTCCTACACGTCATTCACAGGGACGCATCATCGAACGCCTGGAGCCCACCGACCCGCATCGTTGGCAACCGCCTGCTGAAACCGACCGTCACCGGGGCTTGCAGCCCATCGATGGTCCCACGCTTGCGATGCTCCACCAGCTTCGCTGGCGCCACCCGTTGCGCGAGCGCGGTCGTTCGTGGGCTGGCTGGGTGCTCGCTCTGCTGCTGCACCTGCTGTTCGTCGCCGGTACCTGGTGGGAGATGCAGCCGCGCCCGGGTGAAGAGACTGTTACGACGCATCGCACCGAAGCGTTGCAGGTGCGTCTGATTCCTCGCGCTGAAACCGCGTCGGCGCCACCCCCTCCCGCGCCGTTGGCGCCGCCTGCACCACCTCCACCGCCCCGACCCAGGCCGGTGCGTGAAGCGCCATCCCCCAACGCGATGACAGTGAGCTTGCCGGCGAGTGCGGCGACCGTGGCGCCGCAGCCACTGCTCTTCGACGCGAACGGGCAGCCGCTCCTGCCAGGATCCGCTGCCGCGGGCAATGCGCCCGGCTACGTGCAGAACGGACCCCAGGGCGATGCCGGGGTCATGCAGCACAAAACCACCATCACCTATAAGGAAACCCGCTTCGAAAAGCACTGGGAGAAAAGCGACAACCTCTTCGACAGCGCCTTGCGCAAGGCCGTGGAAAAGACCTCGGTCACGCACACCTTCCACGTGGCGCCGGGCGTGCGCATCAAGTGCGGCATCTCGTTCGCTGCGCTGGCCGGCGGTTGTGGTGCTGCGGATCCACCATCCAGGGCGTCGGCCAAAGTCGGCGACGAACGGCTCAGCATGGCGCCGACCGCGGCGCTGGCCGCTCCGGGCGAGCCCCCACCTGAGCCGCCAGGCGTGGATGAATGCATCGCCATCTATCGGGCCAACCAACCCCTGCCGCACGGCTGTCCGGTGGACACGCCCAATCGCTCGGTCGACGCAGAGCTGCAGGAAAAGGCCGCTGTCGGGCGGTGACTTGCATGGCATCCAGTGTGCGGCCATGTCTCGGAATAAGCCTTAGGGCCGGGCAGTAGCCTTTGGGCGCGGTTAGCCCGCTACACTTCGCGCATGCCACAGCCGCCCACGGAACCGACCCGCACACCCCGAACGACTGTGTGGCTGCCCTCGCCGCGCGAGGCGGCGCAGTTGGCGACTATCTATCGGCGGCAGCGCGGACGTGACACGAAGCGCGAGCGCTGGCTGCGCATCCTCGGCCTGGTCGGCACCTTCTTCATCCACCTGATCTTTCTGATCGGCGTGATCCTCGGCCCCGCCTATGAGCTGGATGAGCACGAAGAAGAGAACGTGCCGCCGATGGTCGTGCGGCTGATCGAAAAGAAGCCGGAAGAGCCGCCGCCACAACCGCCGGTGCGGGGTACGCCGCCCAAGGAAGTGGGGCCGGTGCATCGCGGCAGCAGCAACCCGACGGCTCGCCGCGTGACGCGCACCAACGCGGCGTCCGCACGCACCGACGCCGATCTGGCTCCGGTACCGGTGCCTGCGCTGGAAACCCCGGTGATCGTGGTCAAGGCGAAGCCGGCCGCGGAGAAGCCGCAAATCGCCGCCGCCCCCAAGCCCACGGTGACCGTGCCCAAGCCGGCGCCCGCTCCGGAGATGGCGCCGGTGCCCACCTCCGTCGAGCCACCGCAGGTCAGCTTGCCGACGCCGCCGGTCCCGCAGCCGGTGCCGCCGAAGTTCCAGCCGGAACCCATCCGCAAACCGCAGCTCGAAGGCACCGCTCCGGTCACGCCGCCAGCCTCGCTGGCGATGCCGGAAGTGCCGCCGCAGTCGGCGCCCACGGTCGAAGCGCCGACCATGGCGATGGAAAAGGCCGTGCCCAAGCCGACCGTGGCGAGCCTGCCGCAGATCACCCGTGCGGATGTGGTGTCGGCGCCGCCGGAGCCCGAGCTGGCGGCGGTTCCGCTGCCGGCGGATGCGGCACCGGCGGTGAACGTCCAGGCACCGACCTCCACGACGACGGCCATCGTGCCGCGCGAAAAACAGACCGTGCAGGCGCCATCGATCACCGTCGCCGAGGCAGAGCTCGAAGCCGTGCCGTTGCCCGAGCAGGTCCAGCCGAGCATGGAGAAGCCGCAGGCGCCCAAGCTCGAGACCGCCGCGCCCAAGTCGATCGCACTCGACCAGAAGCCGACACTCGAACGTCCCCAGATCACCCCCGAACCCGCCAGCGCGAATGCCGAGCCGTCGAAGTCGCAGGCCTCGGCGCCGAGCGAAGCATCGAGCCAGGCCAGCGCGTCCAGCGCCAACGCTACGGCCAACGCCGCCGAAGCAAGCAAGCAGCCCGGCGAAGGCAAGAGCAGCGCGCCCAACGCCACGCCGCAGGGCAGCGAGACCGGCACGCCGGGCCAGCCCAACGGCAGCGAACGATCGACGGCAAACAATGGCAAGCCCGGTGGACTGAATCTGTCGCTGCCGCCCGGTGGGGGCAAGGGCGCCAATCCTGGTGCAGGCGCAGGTGCCGGCGCGGGCAGCGAAAACGGTGGTGTCAACGGCACCTACGTTCAGCTGGTTCCGCGCGGCAACACTGAAGTGATGTCCCACGGCACGCCGAACATCGGCTACAAGGCAACGCGTTTCGAGAAGGACTGGACCCCCGAAGGCGAAAGCTCGATCGATACGGCTTTGCGGCGCGCGGTCGAAAAGACCACCGTTCGCCACACCTTCCATCTCCCGCGTGGCGTACGCGTGGAGTGCGTGATCATGCCGCTGCTGCCCGTCGCGCTGTTCGGTTGCGGTGACGGCAATCCGCCGCCCAAGCCCGTGGACGAGAAGGTCTATGAACGCATGACGATGGCGCCGAGCAATCCGCTGGTCCCGCCTGCGCCGGGCAGTAGCACCGCGGCGGCATCGCCTGTGAAGCTCGACAACGCCGCGGCATGCGCGACCGCACGCGTTTCCGGCGGCCCGCTGCCGCCAGGTTGTATCAACGACACCTTGCCCGCAGGTCGCCCGTCACCCGCGGCACCCGCGAAATCCAGCACGGTACCCACGTCGTGGGTACCGGCCAGCGATAAGTTCTGATGGGAAACGCGTTGCGCGAGGCCCTCGCGCAACGCGTCAGAGCAGGCGCAGCAGCTCGCGCATCAACGGCAATCGACGCACGCGTACCGCACTCACGCGGAACACGGCATTGGCCAGTGCCGGTGCCGCGCTGGGCATGGCCAGGAAGCTGGCGCCCGTGGGTGGTCGATCGTCCTGCACGGTGATCACTTCCACGCTGTCGGGAAGCTGGGCCATGCTCGCCAGCGGATAATCCTTAAGCGAATGCTGCTGCGGCTGGCCATCCCTGAATGTAACCGCGAGGTTCATCGCAGCACCCAGCGCGTCCAGCGTCGCTCCTGCGACCTGGCCTTCCAGGCCGGTAGGATTGATGACGCGACCGACGTCGACGGCGCACACCACGCGCTCGATGTTGAGCTTATCGGCAGCAAGTGACGTTTCGATCGCATGCGCGACGTACGCACCGTTGACATGCCAGCAGGCGATGCCCAGTCCATTGACGGTGCGCAGCCAGTTCTTCCACTCGATGCGATCGGCCACCAGCTTGAGCACGTTGATGAGTCGGCCGGTATCAAGCTGGCCACCACCCTGCAGTGCCACCTGGCGAGCCTCGCCGAGCAGGCGCAGGCGCGTGTCGAGCGGATTTTCCTTCAACGCATGCGCGATTTCATCGATGAAGCTCTCGACCGCGAACGCATTGTTGACGTACGGCATGCCGCGATGCGGGCCGCGCGCTAGCAACGATTGCTGCGCATACCAGTCGCTGCGGTAGTTCGGTACAAGGCCGGCGGGCAGCTGGTTGACGTCCACTTCAGACGTCCAGAGCTTGTCCTGCGGCGTCTGGCGCTGCGCCAGCGACGAGGCGCTCGCCATGCGCTGGTTCCAGGTGACGATGTTGCGCTTGCGGTCGAGCGTGGCGTTGAGCTTGTGCACGCAGCCGGAGCGGTAGAAGTCGTGGCCGAGATCGTCCTCGCGCGTCCACAGCACGCGCACGGGCTTCTCCACCAACTGGGCCAGCATCACGGCCTCGGCAACGAAGTCATGATCGAGGCGACGCCCGTAACCGCCACCGACGCGCGGTACGCGGATATCGATCTGATCCGGCTTGAAGCCGGTCAGGCGCTGCACAACGGACCAAGCCTGTTGCGGTGCCTGGGTCGGCACCACGAGGGTGGCGCGCTCCTTGTCGACGCGGGCAAGGCAGTTCATCGGTTCGGACGTGGCATGCGCCAGCCACGGCTGCACGTAACTGGCATCGACGCGCCGCGCGGCTTTCTTCGCTTCGGCATCGACATCGCCGTCGTTGCGCACGCGCGTGGTGGGCGCAAAATCCTTGGCGTTGAGCGCATCGAACGCCTGTTGCTCCAGGACGGCACTGCTTTCCGAGCCGCTGGCGCCAGGCTTCCATTCCACCTTGAGTTTGTCGCGGCCTTGCAGCGCGGCCCAGGTGTTTTCGGCGATGACCGCGATGGACGGCGCCTGCACGGTCTGGCCCGGCAGGACACCCGCTTCAGGCTTGAGCTCGACGACCTTGACGACGCCCTTGATGGCTTCGGCGTCCTTGAAATCCTTGCTCGCGACGCTGCCATCGTTCCACGGGCAGCGCAGCAGCACGGCGACCAGGGCGTCGCCATAAAAGTGATCCACGGCGAACTGTGTTTGGCCCGTCACCATGCCGCGCGCGTCGACGTCGCCCGCAGGCTGGCCGATGAGCGTGAATCGATCAGGTGCTTTCAGGCCCACCGTCGTGGTGGGCGGGGCGACTTTCGAAGCAGCCTCGGCGAGGGAGCCATAATCGAAGCGGCGACCGTCGGGCGCGATGACCATGCTCGACTGGGTGCGCAGGCGGTCGGCCTGAATGCCGAGCCGGCGTGCGGCCGCCTGCATCAGCAGCCAGCGCGCCAGCGCACCGGCCTGACGCAGATCCGCCCACGCGGCGGGGATCGAATCACCCATGCCACCCAACTGGTGGCCGTAGGTCCAGCGCGCCTCGCCATTGCCATTTTCGACACCAAGGCCCAGCTGGACCACGCTCACGCGCGTCCAGTCGGCATCCAGTTCGTCGGCGATGATGCGGGGGAGGGCCGTGGACGTGCCCGTGCCGGTGTCCGGGTCGCGCGCACCGATCAGGATGCTGCCATCGGGATCGATCCGAACGTACGCGCCCAGGCCGTACAGGGCATCGCCCAGGAGGGCTGCCGGGACGGGCGGTTCCCCCGCACGGGCGACGAGCGGCACGCCGACAATCAGGGCACCGGTAGCGCAGGTAAGGATTTTCAGGAACTGGCGGCGCGACGGCAGCGCGGGATCATCGTGACGGTGCGCGCTCATGCCTTGCCTCCGGCGATGGCCATCGCAGCGCGCTTGATGGCGCGGCGCACGCGCGTCTGGCAACCGCAGCGACACAGGTTGGGGAGCTGGTCGATGTCGTTGTCATTGGGTTGCGGATGGCGGTTGAGCAGATCCACCGACGCCATCAGCCAGCCCGGGGTGCAGTAGCCGCAGCCGATGGCGTCTTCGTCGACAAAGGCCTGCTGCAGCGGATGCAGCTTGCCGTCGGGGGCCGCCAGGCCCTCGACGGTGGTGACCTTCTTGCCCTGCAGCGTCTTCACGGCAACCGTGACGGCGGCGACGAGCTTGTTGTTCACCAGGACAAGGTCCGCGCCACCCAGGCCGTGTTCGCCACTGAACTTGGTGCCCGTCAGGCGAAGGACGTCGCGCAGATACCACAGCAAGGGCATCTCCGGATCGCCGGTGTGCCGGAAGGCGCGCCCGTTGATCTCGACGTCGATGCCTTCGCGAATCTTCTCTGGCGTGATTTTGTTGGCCGGGGTGACATCCAGGCCCTGGGCTTGCGCCATGGGGAAACTCTCCGTGCGTATCCGCGCATTGTGGCATTGCCGGCCCCCGCGATGGGAGCGCCGGCTGGGCGGCGGTTCATGCAGGGCGCGGCTTCACGCGCCTTCGACGCCGCGATTCCGGACCCTCAGGGCGCCGGCTGGGTCACCGGGAAGAAACGCCGCCAGATGAAGTACACCGGCGCGCCCGCGGCCATGATCAGCAGGCCCATGCCCGCGTTGACGGGATTGCTGAGCATCGTTTCAACGACGACCCAGGCGACCACGCCAACGAAGATCAACGGCAGCAGCGGATAGCCCGGCACGCGGAAGCTGGCCGACGCACCCTGGCGCCGGCGATACCAGAACAGCGTGGCGACACCGAGCGCGCAGGCCAGCCAGTCGCCGAAGGTAGCGTAATCGAGCAACTGGCCGTAGCTGCCGGAGACCGCCAGCACCACCGCCCAGCCCGAGAGCAGGATCAGCGCGACGTTGGGCGTCCGGTGTTTGGCGTGCAGCAGCGCCACGCTGCGGAAGAACAGGCCATCCTCGCCCATCACCTGCAGCACGCGTGCGCCGGCGACCAGGGTGATGTTGCAGAAGCCGAGCGTGGAGATGGCGATGCCGATGGCGATGACCTTGCCGCCGATGGGCCCGAAGACGCGGCTCATGACGTCAGCAGCGGGCGTGGTGCTGTTGGCCAGGCCGTCATGGCCGAGCACGGCCAGGTAGGCGACATTGACCAGCGCGTAGACGGCGATGACCAGCAACATGCCCACGAAGAGGGCACGCGGCAGCGTCCGCTGCGGATCGCGCACCTCGCCGGCGAGATTGTTGAGGTAGGTGAAGCCCGAATACGCGAACAGCACCGGCAAGGCGGCGCCCATGAAGCCCACGTCCGCGCGCGCCGGATCTGCCGCCAGCACGCCCGTCTGTCCGGCGCCGGCAAGAAACAATCCGCACACCACGAGCACGGCGACGGCCAGCAGTTTCAGCAGGGTAAACAGATTCTGGATCTGCGCGCCGAGTCGAAGGCCAAACAGGTTTATGCCAGCGACGAAGATCAGTGCGCCGGCGGCAAGCGGCGCAATCATGTCCTTGGGCAGGCCGAACACGGACGTGGCGTAGCTGGCAAAGATCGTCGCCACCGCCGCGCTTGAGCCCGAGTAGATCACCAGCAACATGGTCCAGCCGAACAGGAAGCCGGCGAGTGAGCCGAAGGCTTCGCGCAGGTAAACATAGCTGCCGCCCGCGTGGGGCCGGCGCGCGCCCAGCTCCGCGTAACACAGGGCGCCGATCAGCGTGAGCAGGCCCGCGCCGACCCACATCATCAACAGCGTCAGACCCGACCCGGTGCGCTGCGCGGCAATGCCGGGGTTGAGGAAGATGCCGCCACCAATGATGCCGCCCACCACGATCATGGCTGCGTCCCACAGGCTCAGGCGCCGGACGTAGCCGCTGGGATTGGGGGTGTCACTCATGGATGTGGTCGCCGCGTGAAGTTGACGGCCAGAATGGCGGGTCGCGGCGGATCGGGCAAGAGTGGCCGGTGAGGGCCGGAAAGGGTGGGGCGATGCCGTGCCAGTGGGCCAGCCGGCGCGTGCCGTAGGGCCCTCAGGTTTCGGTGCGTTCCGACATCAGGACATCGCCGGTCGCCTTTTCGGGATATTCCACGTTTCTTCCTGACTCAAAGAAAGCGCCGGCCCCCTACAGGGAGCCGGCGCCTCATGCTTCAAGCCGGATCAGAGCCCAGCGCGCAGATACGCGTCGAGATTCGCCACGTTCAACGTGCCGATGCCCGAACCCTGGTCATAACCCTGCTTGCCCTTGTAGAACCAGTTGTCGCCGTCCTTGATGTCACCGAAGCCGGACCAGCTGCCATAGCTGAAGATGTTCTGCAGGAAATAGACCTGCGGATTCCAGAAGCCGACGCGGTGGCCGGTGCTCTGCCTCAGCAACGCGCTGATGCCGTTGAGCTGCGGGGCGACGAAGCTGGTGCCGCCGTAGCCGGTGATCACGCCGCCGTCGACGGTGGACACCACGATGTAGCCGGTTTCCGGATCGGCATTGAGCGAGATGTCAGGCACATTGCGGCCATAGAACCCGCCGGGCAGCTGCAGCAACACTTCCGGCCCGGAGCTGGTGTTGAAGGCCAGCGTCTGCTTCTTCTCGCTGGTCTTGATGCCCTGGGTGAACAGCTGATACAGCGGGGTGCGCCAGTACACGCTCACGCCACCGCCACCGCCGACCGAGAACAGATCGAGCGTGCCCTTGCCGACGTACTTGTCGAAGTAATCCTGGATGTAATCCCAGGCCCAGACGCGCTCCTTCTTGATCGACTCGGTCGGACCGGTGCGGAACGCGTAGCTGAAGGGCACGGTGGTGCCGCCGGCCGCGGTCATGTACGGATCGGAGGCGGGTGAATCGACGGTCAGCGGCGCATTGAACGTGCCGGGCGTCGTGCCATAGCCGAGGCCGCGCACGGTGTCGTAGGCGCCGGAGTCACCGCTCGCCGCGAACGCCGACTGACCCTGTACGGCCGCTTCCATCAGGATCTGGTGCCAGATCTGGAGATCGCCGACATCCGTGGTGTCGTTGACGGGGGCACCGTCCACATTGAGCGCCGCGAAGTTGTAGATCTCCGGCAGACCCCAGCTGGTGGAGATCGTGTCGGCCTTGTTGTCCACCACCGCCTGCATGAAGGCATTGGTGAAGCTGTCGCCGGCATTGGGTGCGTCATAGACCAGCACATCGGCAAACGGTGCCAGGCCGCCGGACTGTTCGACGTCGAGCGAGGTTTCGCCGCTGCCGTCATCGAAGGCGCCACCGCCGTCGACATGGATCTGCGTGATGCGATTGGGCTTGGTGGCCAGGCCAATGCCGTTCCAGTAGTCGTACGCGTCCTGCGGATAGAAGTTCGACAGGGTGACGATAGCGAGCGTCGAGCCCTTGCCGGTCACGCCGCGGTTGTACAGCGGGTTGATGTTGTACAGGTTGGCGACGTCGCCGACCGTGTACTCACCCGGCACGCCTGTCGCAGTGGGGTTGCCACTCGGTTTGGCAGCAGGTGCCGTCGCCGCGCGTGCCATCGCGTTCATCTGCGGCTGCGGTTGCGCGGCCTTGGGTGATTGCATGCGATGCGAGATGTACTTCCGTTCGGTGTTGAGGCCCGTGGCGCCAAGCACGCTGCCGGAGATGTTCACCGGCAGCACCAGATCCTGGGTCGGCTTGTGATAGCGGCGACCGGTATCCGGTGATACGAAGGTATGGATGGGGGTTTTGAAGGCGGTACTGAACTGAGCCAGCGTGCCGCTCGCGCGGATGGCCATCTTGTTATCGAGCACGGTGCCAGTCAGGCCCTGCTGCTTGAGGAACGACTGTACCTGGGCGATCTGCGCGTCCGTGGCGCCGTACTTGCTCGCGAATTGTGCGGTGGTGAGGAACTGATGGTAGTTGCGACTTCCGGGCGTGATCGTCTGCTGGATGTAATCCTCGAGGTCGGGCTGGTTACGCAGCTTGAGTACCAGCAGGACGTTCACCGTCTTGGCGTTATCGGCCGTGCCGAGGTCGGTGGCGGGCTTGATGTCGTTCGCGGCGAAAGCGAACGTGGATACGGTGCTGAGCATCAGCGTCAGGGATGCTGCAAGGGCCGTACGATGCAACTTCGCAAGCATGAGAGTTCCTCCGTGGATGGAGACTCTGGCGCAGGAGGTGTGGCAGCGGCGGACTGCTACGTCGCTGTCCCGCTTCCGGCCAGGCCGTCAAGCGAGTCAACAAACCGTGTGATCTCAAATCATTCCCCAAAACCGGAGGGCGGTACCCCCTGAAGATCCGCGCGCCGGTTGGCGGACGGTAGCGCGGTTCGCGAGCAAGTTCTTGCGATAGCCGGGAATGGCTTGGCTGGGCCGTTTCAGCGGGGCGGGGAGGGCGTCGTGAAGGCCCGTTTTTCAGGTTGAGACCGGCTTGCGGCACAATAGACCGGTTGTGCGCCGCGAACAGATGGTCCGTGGCGTGGGTTTCCATCCAGTCCAAGCTGCCGCCAATGACCACCATCAAGCAAGACGATCTGATCCAGTCCGTCGCCGACGCCCTGCAGTACATCAGCTACTACCACCCGGTCGACTACATCAAGAACCTCGCCGCCGCCTATGAGCGCGAGGAGTCACCGGCCGCCAAGGACGCGATGGCTCAGATCCTCATCAACTCACGCATGGCGGCCGAAGGCCATCGCCCGCTGTGCCAGGACACCGGCATCGTCACGGTCTTCCTCGAAGTCGGCATGAACGTCCGCTGGGACGCCACCATGTCGCTCGAAGACATGGTCAACGAGGGCGTCCGTCGCGCCTACAACCATCCGGACAACAAGCTGCGCGCCAGCGTGCTGGCCGATCCGGCCGGCAAGCGCCAGAACACGAAAGACAACACCCCGGCGGTGATCAATGTCTCGATCGTGCCCGGCGACACGGTCGAGGTCATCGTCGCGGCCAAGGGCGGCGGCTCGGAAGCGAAGTCCAAGTTCGCCATGCTCAACCCGTCCGACTCCATCGTCGACTGGGTGCTCAAGACCGTGCCGACCATGGGCGCCGGCTGGTGCCCGCCGGGCATGCTGGGCATCGGTATCGGCGGTACGGCCGAGAAGGCCATGCTGCTGGCCAAGGAATCGTTGATGGAGCCCATCGACATCCAGGACCTGATCGCCCGCGGCCCGAGCAATCGCGCCGAAGAGCTGCGCCTGGAGCTGTACGAGAAGGTCAACGCGCTGGGTATCGGCGCGCAGGGCCTGGGTGGCCTGACCACCGTCCTCGACATCAAGGTCAAGGATTATCCGACCCACGCGGCCAACCTCCCGGTGGCGATGATTCCGAATTGCGCGGCCACCCGCCATGCGCATTTCACCCTCGACGGCTCCGGCCCCGTCATGCTCGATCCGCCGTCGCTGGAAGACTGGCCCAAGCTCACCTATGACGCCTCCAAGGGCCGTCGCGTGGATCTGGATACCGTCACGCCGGCCGACGTCGCCAGCTGGAAGCCGGGCGAAGTGCTGCTGCTCAACGGCAAGCTGCTCACCGGCCGCGATGCCGCGCACAAGCGCATGGTCGACATGCTCAACAAGGGCGAGCCGCTGCCGGTCGACTTCAAGGGTCGCTTCATCTACTACGTTGGCCCGGTCGATCCGGTGCGCGACGAGGTCGTCGGCCCTGCCGGCCCGACCACGGCCACCCGCATGGACAAGTTCACCGAGCAGGTGCTGGCCCAGACCGGCCTGCTGGGCATGGTGGGCAAGGCCGAGCGTGGCCCGGCCGCCATCGAGGCCATCAAGAAACACCAGTCCGTGTACCTGATGGCCGTGGGCGGTGCCGCCTACCTGGTGTCCAAGGCCATCAAGGCCAGCCGCGTCGTCGGTTTCGCCGACCTGGGCATGGAAGCCATCTACGAATTCGAAGTGAAGGACATGCCGGTCACTGTGGCCGTCGACTCGGCCGGCACCTCGGTGCACCAGACCGGCCCGAAGGAATGGCAGGCCCGCATCGGCAAGATCCCCGTGGTCGTTGCCTGATGGCTGCCCCGGCTGGCGCGGACGTCCGTCTGACCGCCAGCCTTTTCCCTTCGTGATGTGCCGGCACCTGTTTCAGCGGGTGCCGGCGCTCGAATGCCCGTTGCAATCCGCCTGCTGCGGCGCAACACTCACCCGATTGTCTTCCCCAACCACCTGTCGAAGGTATCCGTGAACCCGCAAAGCCCCGCGTCGCTTCCTGCCGACGCATCCTGGATCGTGATGAAGTTTGGCGGCACCAGTGTCGCCACCCTGCCGCGCTGGCAGAACATTCTGGAGCTGGTAGCCAGCCGCCGCGCCGAAGGCGCCCGCGTGCTTGTTGTCGTTTCGGCACTCTCCGGCATCACCGACGCACTCAAACAAATGTGCGCACAGGAAGACAAGGGCAAACGTATCGAGGCTGCCAAGGCGATCGCTCAGCGTCACTATGACCTGCTCGATCACATGCAGCTGGCGGTTCCGGCAAACCTCGACGCCCGCCTGGGCGAACTCGCGATCCTTGCCGAGCAGGGCCCGTCCGTACTGGGCGAGCTTGCGTGGTCGGCGCTGGTGCAGGCGCATGGCGAGCTGCTCAGCAGCACGCTGGGCGCGGCGTTCCTCACGCACAGCGGCCTCACCACGCAGTGGGTCGACGCGCGCGAATGCCTCGCCGCCGTGGCGCTGCCCAACCAGAACGAGCGCACCAAGTTGCTCTCGGCGATGGTCGAGGCCAAGCCGGATCCGTCGTTGAATGCGCGCCTCGCGCAGCAGGGCGACGTTTTCATCACGCAGGGCTTCATCGCGCGTGAAGAACACGGTCGCACCGTGCTGCTCGGTCGCGGTGGTTCGGATACGTCGGCGTCGTACTTTGGTGCGTTGCTGAAAGCGCAGCGCGTGGAAATCTGGACGGACGTGGCCGGCATGTTCACCGCCAATCCGCGCCAGGTCACCGGTGCCCGCCTGCTGCAGCGACTGGACTACGAAGAAGCCCAGGAAATCGCTTCGACCGGTGCCAAGGTGCTGCATCCGCGTTGCCTTTCGCCGCTGCGCGAACCGCGCGTGCCGATGCTCATCAAGGACACCAATCGTCCGGAACTCGAAGGCACCGTCATCGGCCCGGAAGTGCGCGAGCATGCGCCGAGCGTCAAGGCGATCAGTGCCCGCAAGGGGCTGACGCTGGTGTCGATGGAGTCGGTGGGCATGTGGCAGCAGGTCGGTTTTCTTGCCGACGTGTTTGCGCAGTTCAAGCAGCATGGCTTGTCGGTGGACCTCATCGGTTCGGCAGAGACGAACGTCACCGTGTCGCTGGATCCCACGGAAAACCTGCTCGATTCCGACGCCATTGCGGCGCTTGCCAGCGATCTGGCGAAGGTGTGTCGCGTCAAGGTGATCGCGCCGTGCGCGGCGATCACGCTGGTCGGTCGTGGCATGCGTTCGATGCTGCATACGCTGTCGGGCGTGCTGGCGGAATTTGGTCAGCTGCGCGTGCACCTGATCTCGCAGTCGTCCAACAACCTCAACCTCACCTTCGTGGTGGACGAGAACGTCGTCGACGACCTGCTGCCGCATCTGCATGAGCTGCTGATCGCCGCGGGGGCTTTGCGCACCGATGACAGCGCCTTGTTCGGTCCGAGCTGGCAAACGCTGTATGGCACCGGCGAAGCGATCGTTCCGGCTGCGTCGTGGTGGCGTTCGGAGCGTCGCGACGAATTGCTGGCCATCGCCGCAAAGGGCACACCGCGTTACGTCTACAACCTGCCGACCGTGCGTCAGCAGGCGCGTGATCTGAAAACGCTTGGTGCGGTGGATCGCCTGCATTACGCGGTGAAGGCCAATACGCATCCGGCCATCCTCAAGGCACTCGCCGAGGAGGGGTTTGGCTTCGAATGCGTCTCGCCCGGCGAAATGAAGGCCGTGATGGCCGCGGTGCCCGAATCGTGCCCGCTGTTGTTCACGCCGAACTTCGCGCCGCACGAAGACTACGCCTGGGCCCTGACCACGCGTGCAACGGTGTCGCTGGATTCGCTCTACCCGCTGGAGCATTGGGGTGAGACGTTCCGCGGCCGCGAGATTGTGCTGCGCCTCGATCTCGGTCGCGGCCTGGGTCACCACGAAAAGGTGCGCACGGGCGGTAGCGGCAGCAAGTTCGGCTTGCCCGTCGAGCTGCTCGATACCTTCCTCCGTCTGGCGGACGCACACGGCGTCACCGTGCGCGGCCTGCACGCGCACCTGGGCTCGGGCATTCTCGACGACAGCCATTGGGGTGAGGTGTACGGCCAGCTGGCCAGCATCGCCGAGCGCATCGGCAGCGTGGAATACCTGGATATCGGCGGTGGCCTCGGCGTGCCGTCGCATCCGGGCGAAGCGCGTCTGGATATCGCGGCGCTGGATCGCGTCCTTCGGGGCGTCAAAGCCGCCTATCCGCACTACAAACTGTGGATGGAGCCTGGTCGCTATCTGGTCGCCGATGCCGGCGTGCTGCTGACCTCGGTCACGCAGCAGAAGGGCAAGGGCAGCTGGCGATATCTCGGCGTGGATACCGGCATGAACAGCCTCATCCGCCCGGCGCTGTACGAAGCGTGGCACGAGATCGTCAACCTGACCCGTCTGGACGAGCCGGCTGATGGCCTGTTCCAGGTAGTGGGCCCGATCTGCGAAAGCGGCGACGTGCTCGGCTCGGACCGCCGCCTGCCGGAACCGCTGGAAGGTGACGTCATGCTTATTGCCCAGGCCGGTGCCTACGGCAAGGTGATGTCCTCGCCGTACAACATGCGCGACGACGCCGAGGAGATCATCCTCGGCTGATGTCCACCGCACCCCGGCCCGCCAGGCCGGGGTGCGAGACGCAGGCAAGATGCCTTCTCCCCTGGTTGGGAGAAGGCCGTTTCCGCGGGGCGTGCCTGGGCAATGCCTGGCGATACAAGCCCCCGCAAGACAGATTCAAGGCAGCTTTCCGCCATGCGACCATGGCAAGGTGCCGTGACGGAGCAGACGAGTGAGCACCAGCATCCAACCCCGCATGACCCAGGCTTTCCGCTTCGTGCGCTGCAGCTATGCCGATGGCGTGGCCGAGCTGGTGTACGCGTTCGATCATGGCGAGGAGCTGGTCGAGCGCGTGACGTTCCCGAACGCACCGGCGATTGCGCCGCCGTACCAGCAGGCATTCGAGCGCGCGCTCAAGCTGCTGCACCTGGTCGCGGGCGTCAGTTACTACAAGGCCGGCGTGCCGCCGAGGATCGAAGTAGTCGCTGGTCCGCTGGATGACGGCACGGCCGATCTGCTCGATGCGCTTTACCTGCACGGCCTGGCTGAGTTTGCCTATCGCAACGGGCTGGACCTGCGTGGCCGCATCAACTTCCCGCGTGGCGGCGCGCCGGTGGCGAAGCCGCATGCGTTGAGCTTGCCCAAGCGCACGCTCGTGCCCATCGGCGGTGGCAAGGATTCGCTGGTAGCGGTGGAGGCGATCAAGTCCATCGGTGGCGAAGCGACGGCCGTGTGGGTGGGCAACTCCGAGTTGATCGCCGCGTGTGCCGAGCGCACGGGCTTGCCGACGCTCAACATCAAGCGCGAGTTGGCGCCGCAGTTGTTCGATCTCAATCGCGTGGGTGCCTGGAACGGCCACATCCCGGTGACAGCGGTGAACTCCGCGATCCTGGTGGTGGCTGCGCTGATCTACGGTTACGACAGCATCGCCTTTGCCAACGAGCGCTCGGCCTCGGCCGCCACGCTCGAATACGACGGGCAGGCCGTGAATCATCAGTGGAGCAAGGGCTACGCCTTCGAGCAGTTGCTCAGCGACTGGCTGCATGCGCACGTGGCCGCCGACCTGGATTACTGCTCGCTGCTGCGACCGTTCTCCGAGCTGGCCATCACGCGCACGTTCTCCAAACTCACGCAGTACTTCGACGCCTTCTCCAGCTGCAATCGCAACTTCCGCATCCTGGGTCCGAAGCCGGCCGATCGCTGGTGCGGTCAGTGCCCGAAGTGCCATTTCGTCTTCCTCGCGCTGGCGCCGTTCCTGAGCAAGCCGCGCGTGCTGCAGATCTTCGGGCGCAACTTGCTTGACGACGAGAATCAGGCGGCAGGTTTCGACGCGCTGCTGGAGTACCAGGACCACAAGCCTTTCGAATGCGTCGGCGAGGGTGCCGAGGCACGCGCCGCGATGTATGCGCTGAGCCAGCGTTCCGAATGGCAGGAAGACACGCTGATCGCACGCTTCCGCCACGAGATCCTGCCGCAGCTGGATCCGGCGGAGTTGTCGCTCGAGCCGTGGCTCAAGCCGTCGCCGGAACAGCGTATTCCCGCGCGCCTGCTGTCGGCGCTGGCGTTCTTCGACTAAGGATCGTTGAGGCATGCGCATCGCGGATCTGGCCGGTAAACGGGTCGCCATCTGGGGCTTTGGCCGCGAAGGACGGCTCGCTATCGCAAGCTTGCGCCAGCGACTGCCGGGCCTTGCCATGACGCTTTTCTGCGCCGCTGATGAAAACGATGCCGCGCACGCATTCGATGCTGCGCTCACAGTCGCAGGGCACGAGCCGGACGCAGCAGAGCTGAGTGCATTCGACATAGTGGTGAAATCGCCGGGCGTGTCGGCCTACAAGCCGGCCTTGCTGGCAGCACTTGAAGCCGGCGCGCAGGTCACCTCCGGCACCGCCCTTTGGTTTGGCGAACATCCGAAAGCCCGCGTCATCGCCATCACGGGTACGAAAGGCAAGAGCACGACGACGGCGTTGCTGGCTCATCTTGCGCGTTCACTGGGCGTGCGCACGGCGCTGGCCGGCAACATCGGGATGCCGTTGCTCGAACTGCTCGACGCCCAGGCGGAGCTGTGGTGCATCGAGCTGTCGAGTTTCCAGACGGGCGAAGCCGGTCCGGTGGACCTGGGCGTGATCACCAGTCTTTACGAGGAACATCTCGACTGGCACGGCTCGCGCGAGCGTTATGTGTCGGACAAGCTCAAGCTGGCCGATGTGTCGCGCCGCCTTCTGGTCAATGGATGGCAGTCGGCGCTGCTGGAACGCACGGCGCAGCATCCGCAGCGCGAGCTCTTTGGTACGCCTTCCGGCTGGCATGTCCAGGATGGGGCCATTTACCGTGGCAGCGAGCGCATCGTGGCGGTGAGCGCGCTCTCGGTACCGGGGCAGCACAACGCTCTCAATGCCTGTGCCGCGCTGGCGTCGCTGGAGGCCATGGGCTACGACGCACGCGCCGCCGTGCCCGCGCTTTCGACCTTCCGACCGCTGCCGCATCGTCTGCAACCACTGGGCTCGCACGACGGTTTCGACTGGATCAACGATTCGATCAGCACCACCCCCCTGGCCACCCTGGCCGCACTGGACAGCCTGAAGGGTCGCGACGTGACGGTACTCGTGGGCGGCCATGATCGCGGGCTGGACTGGTCGGCATTCGTTGACGGCGTTCTGGTGTCACCGCCGCACGCCATCGTGTGCAGCGGTGCCAATGGCCCTCGCATTGCCGAGGCCTTGTTGGCTGCGAAGGTACAGGCGCGCGTCGAACTGCGATCCACTTTGGACGAAGCCGTCACCCTCGCGCGCGATATCACGCCGCTGTCAGGCTGCATTCTGCTCTCGCCGGGTGCCCCCAGCTTCGACCAGTTCCACGACTACGCCGATCGCGGCCGCCACTTTGCTGATCTGGCCGGCTTCGACGGCCACGCCATCACGGGTATCGAGGGCCTGGGCGTGCAGTGATGCGCGCTGTCAGACGCCCCACAATCGCCTTGCCTCTTCGGCGATGATGTCCGGGAACTCTTCCGGGAAGAACAGCTTCGCACCATGGATGTAACGCACGCCGCGCGATTTGGGCAGGACGCGATCCAGATGCTTCGGGCTGTCCGCGGCGAAGATGTCATCGCCGGTCCCCCAAAGGATGCGCGTCGGCACCTGCAGTGAGCGCAGCTTTGCATCGACGCCCGTCATCGGATTGGGCGCCAGGCCCATCGCATACGCGTCGGTCAGTTGCTTGCGGGCCGGCGACGCCACGAGTGGTGCGAGATACATGTCGATGGTCTCGTCGGCGAGCTTGTCGGGAAAGGTGAAGGTCAGCCCGCCTAGCCCCTTGTCCGATCGTGCAAGGTCCTTGTCGGCCACCCACGGCACCAGCCACTCCTCGGCGTAGCGACCCTTGCGCGCGAGTTCGATCACGGGCAGTACGGCGGGCGGAGGGCAATCTTCCTCCACGTCGCAATTGGTGAGCAGCAAGGTGCGCACTCGCTGGGGAAAGCGTGTGGCAAACATTTGCGCGACAGCGCCGCCGCTGTCATTGGCAACCACGTCGACCGTTTGGACGTCCAGACGATCGAGCAGGGCGGCGAGCATGTCGACCTGGGCGGCGGGCGTCACGGGCTGGCCCGCGGCTACCTGCGTATAGCCGAGGCCAAGCCAGTCCGGCGCAATGCAGCGTCGATACGGCGACAGACGCGCCAGCGCATCACGCCATTGGAAGCTGTTGAGCGGGAATCCGTGCAGGAAAAGGGCGGCCGGACCCTGGCCGCGTTCGACGTAGGCAATGTTGCCTTGTGGCGTGCGTACGTAGCGGCGGGCCGCGTGGTGCGCCAGGGCATCGTAGGGCTGGGCGGCGCTTGCCGATGCCAGCGCCAGGGCGGGGCGTGCGAACGAGGCAAACAGGCCCCCGGCGACGGTGCCTGCGGCGAGGCCAAGAAACTGACGACGGAACATGATGGAACTCCTGGGCAGAAGGTGGCGCCATCTTTCGCCGGTCGGGTCATGCGCTCAATGACGTGCCAGGTCATGTCGGCTTGACCTGGCAGGTCATGGTTTCAGTTATCGACGGGCCGTATGCTCGCGGCATGAACCGGACTGCTGCCTCGCTGTCGCCCCCCGCCGCCTCGCATGTCGGGGTCCTCCTCCGTGAATGGCGGGCGTCCCGTCGCCTCAGCCAGCTGGATCTCGCGCTGGAAGCGGACATATCCACGCGCCATCTCAGTTGCGTGGAAACCGGCAAGGCCCAGCCCAGTCGCGAACTGCTGGCGCGCCTGGCGCACGTGCTGGACATGCCGCTGCGCGAACACAATGCTTTGCTGGTGGCGGCGGGCTTCGCGCCGGTCTATCCGGAATCGGATATACGCACGCCGGCGATGAGCCAGGTGCGCGGTGCCATTGAAGCCATCCTGCGGCAACAGGAGCCTTATCCGGCCTTCCTGCTGAACCGCCACTGGGACATCCTGATGGCCAATGATGCGGCACTGCGCGTGAATCGCTTCGTCATGCGCGGCAAGGAGAGTGCGCACGCCAACATGCTGCGACAGTTCTTCGATCCCCTGGACTTCCGCCAGGTGGTAGCCAATTGGGACGAGGTGGCCGGCAACCTGATCCATCACCTGCACAACGAGGTAGCGGCATCGCCATCCGATGCGCGTGCACGCGCCTTGCTCGATGAGGTGCTGGCTTACCCGGACGTGCCTGCGCGCATGCGCGTGCGTGACCTCGGTGCGGCGCCATCGCCGCTGCTCACCACGGTGCTGCGACGCGACGAGCACGAACTGCGGTTCTTCTCGACCATCACGACCTTTGGCACCCCGCGCGACGTCACGCTGGACGATATCCACGTGGAGTGTTGCTTCCCTGTGGATGACGCGACGGCGGCCCTGTGTCGATCGCTTGCCGCTGACGCCTGAAGAAAGGGCCGCTGTCAGCGGCCCTTGTTCATCAGCGGCAAACCAGCACCGGTACGGGACTGGAGAGCAGCACCTTCTGCGTAACGCTGCCCAGCAGCAGCTTGGTCAATCCACGCCAGCCATGCGAAGCGATGACGATCACATCGCAACCCTGGTCCTGGGCCGCCTGCGTGATGACCTCGTCGGGACGGTCGCTTTCGACGGTCAGCGTCTGGCACGCGACGCCGGCCTCGGTGGCAAGTTTCTTCACGTCTTCGAGGTACTTCTTTGCGCGCTCAGCCGATTCCAGCACGTAATTGGCTTCGCTGGCGGCCAGCATCTCCGCCATATAGGTCACCGAATGAAACGGCGGAACGACATGGATGGCGGTCACGCGCGCGCCATCGGTCTTGGCCAGGTCGATGCCCATGCGCACGCCGCGCATGGAGAGCTCCGAACCGTCGGTGGGGATGAGGATGTGCCTGAACATGTGTTCTCCCTTTGCGGTAATGGCGCTCGTGCCGTGGCCGCGCGGGCTATGGCCGACCGCTGTCTTTCGATTATGGCCCTTTAGCAAGTGAAGAAGCCGCAGGCGCGAAAAAAGGCCGCACCCCTGCGAGTGCGGCCCTGTCGATAAACCCATGTAGCCCGGGTATTACCAGATCTTCACGCGATCCTTGGGCGCGAGGTACAGCTTTTCGCCCGGCGCCGGCTTGAACGTGTCATACCAGGCGTCGAGGTTGCGCACCGTCTGTGCGCGGAACTGGCCCGGCGAGTGGCCGTCGGTCACCACCTGCTGGCGCAGCGCGGAATCGCGGGTCTTTTCACGCCACGACTGTGCGAAGGCGAGGAAGAAACGCTGGTCGCCCGTGAGTCCGTCAATCACGGGTGCCGGTTTGCCACCGAGTGACTTCTGGTACGCCGCATAAGCGATGGCGAGGCCCGAGACGTCGGCGATGTTCTCGCCCAGTGTCTGCTGGCCGTTGATGTGCAGGCCGGGCAGCACTTCATAGGCGTTGTACTGCTCGACCAGCTTCTGGCCCGCGGCCTTGAAGTGCGCCTGATCTTCCGGTGTCCACCAGTTGCGCAGGCGCCCTTGCGCATCGAACTCGGCGCCGGTGTTGTCGAAGCTATGACTGATCTCGTGACCGATGACGGCGCCGATCGAACCATAGTTGGCGGCCGCGTCAGCATGCGGATCGAAGAACGGCGCTTCGAGGATCGCGGCCGGGAAGTTGAGCGCGTTCTGCAGCGGCAGGTTCACCGCGTTCACCGTCTGCGGCGTCATCCACCACTCAGCGCGATCGATCGGCTTGCCCAGCTTGGATAGCTGGTAGCGATACTCAAACTCCTCGGCGCGCAGGTGGTTGCCCACGGCATCGTCCGGCTTGATATCGAGCGATGCGTAATTGCGCCAGGTTTCGGGGTAACCGACGCCCACCTTGAGCGTGGTGATCTTTTCCTTGGCCTTCTGCTTGGTGGCCGGCGTCATCCAGTCCAACGTGTCCACGTGATCGTTGAACGCGGCCATGATGTTGCTGACCATGTCCTGCACCTGCTTCTTGGACGACGCAGGGAAGTAACGCTTCACGTAAATCTGGCCGACGGCATCGCCGAGCGCGCCATTGGTGGCACTGATGCCGCGCTTCCAGCGATCGCGCTGCTTGGGCGTGCCGTTGAGGGTGTGGCCGTAGAACTCGAACTGGGCCGTCGCGATGGACTTCGGCAGCAGGCCGGCGGATTCATTGAGCACGTGGAAGTCGAGGTAATCCTTCCAGGTCTGCAGCGGCTCGCTGGCAACCAGTGCGGACAAGCCCTTGATGGCATCCGGCTGCCACACGGTGATCTGCTTCTGGCCATCCAGTCCGGCAGCCTTGAAGTAGGCATTCCAGTCCAGTCCCGGCGCCTTCTTCGAGAAGTCGGCGAGATTCCACGGATTGTTGGCCTTATGCACGTCTTCGCTGTCGACAATGCTCGCCTGCGCCTTGGCGATCTTGGTTTCGAGATCGAAGACGGCCTTGGCCTTCTTGTCCGCATCGGCGATGCCACCCTGCTTCATCAGGTCGGCGATATAGGCCTGATACTTTTCACGGATGGCAACCATGTCCTTGTCATTGGACAGGTAGTAGTCGCGGTTGGGCAGGCCCAGGCCGCCCTGCAGCAGGTACGGGACGTTGTGCTCGAAGTCGGTCAGGCCCTGCGTCACAAACAGGCCGAACAGGTTCTGCGTCCACCAGTTGGTGGCGTTGACCGGATCGACGTCGGCTCGGAGCGTGCTGCCCAGGGCGCTGGAAAGTTCGCCGGCATTCTTGATGGCGTCGATCTTGGCGAGGGCCGGCTTGACCGGTTCCAGGCCGCGCTTTTCGATGGTCGCATCGTCCATGAAGGCGGCGTAGTAATCGGCAATCTTGCGCGCGTCGGTGCCGGCGGCCGGATTGCCCTTGCCCATGTCGCGGATCAGTTCCGCGTTGCGCTTCTCGGCCTTCTCATAAACCTGCAGGAAGATGCCCGTGCTGGCGCGGTCGGCCGGGATCTGCGCCGTCTTGGCCCAGGTGCCGTTGGCGTACTTGTCGAAGTCGTCGCCCGGCTTGACCGCCTTGTCGATGCCGGCGAGATCAATGCCGGAAGCCGAACGGGCCTCCTGCTTGGCGGGCGCGTTGGGTTGTGCGGCAGGCGTGGCGGCGTAGGCCGTGACGCTGGTAAGTGCAGCCAGGATGGCAACGGAAAGAAGACGACGAGCGCGGTCCATGGGGCTCCCCTTGCGGAAGGTTGGGGTCAAAGGTGCGCCCACGATAGCGGCAGCCCGCAAGAGTTTGGGTATGACCAATGGGCTAGCGCCGGCATCGCGTTTTCTTGCGATGCCGGCGCTTCGGCGTCAGTGCTTTGCGCCGAGCAGTTCCAGTTCGGCCAGTTCGACGGCCGAAGACAAGGTGAGTCGGTAATAGCGGTAGCGATCAGGGTGCGCGATCAGGAACGGACGCGTCTGGCGATCCCAGGCAAAGCGCTCACCCGAGCGTTCGTCGAGCAGGCTCCATTGCTTGCCGTCTCGCGAGCCTTCGAGTCGCCACGCGGCCGGAGCGCGCTGGTGATCGCCGGAGGTCAGCGTGTACATCGCAACCTGTTCGGCCGTGCTCGCCTGCCATTGGATGCTGGCGCCCGCAGGCAGGGAGACCGTTGTCGTCGCATCGTTGTCGACCAGTGGCGCGAGAGCCACATTGACCGACGTGGACAGGGCATCGGCATGACCGTCAAGCAGGTCGGTCATCGGCGCCGGGCGTTCGCCTTCGCGCGTGATCGATGCCGGCAGTGCCTTGGTTCCGGTTCCCCATTTCGACGGTTTGGGACCCATGTCGAACTCAAGCGTCGCGCCTTTGGCGAGCAGCGCATGCGGCAAGGTCAGGCTGTTCCACGCCTGGCCGTTGACGCGCAGGCTTTGCACATAACGGTTCGTATCGCTCACCTTGGGCGCATCGATCACGATATGTGCGCCGTTCTCAAGCCGGATATCCATGTGCGGGAAATACGGCGCGCCGATGACATATTCCGGCGTACCCATGCGCAGCGGATAGAAACCTGCCGCGCTGAAAATCCACCACGCGGACATTTCGCCGTTGTCTTCGTCGCCGGGATAGCCCTGGCCAATTTCGCTGCCGACATAGAGCCGCGACAACACGTCACGCACCTTGTCCTGCGTTTTCCAGGGCTGTCCGGCTTCGTCGTACATGTAGATGATGTGATGCGACGGCTGGTTGCTGTGACCGTACTGCCCCATGCGCACATCGCGCGCCTCGAGCATCTCGTGGATGACTTCGCCGTAGCTGCCAACATCAAAATTGCCGGGCGTGGCGAAGAACTGGTCAATCTTGGCAGCAAGCTTGTCGCGGCCACCGTAAAGCGCCGCGAGGCCGGCGCCATCCTGTGGTGCGTGGAACGCCATGTTCCAGGCGTTGGTTTCGGTGTAGTCGCCGCCCCAGCGTTCCGGGTTGAAGTTGCTACGGTCGTAACGCCACGCACCCTTGGCATCGCGTCCGATGAAGAATTTCAGTTCGGGATGGAAGAGGTGGACGTATCCAAGCGCGCGGTTGCCGTAGTACGTCGCGTCAGCTTCATAGCGCGCCGTGTCGCCCGATGAGGCGGTGAGCGACTTCGCCAGATTGCCGATGGCGAAGTCGTTGATATAGCCATCCATCGACCACGACAGCCCCTCGTTCACTGCGGTGTCGGTATAGCCATTGAAGTTGGCGCGTTTGATGCCCTTGCGGCCCGTGCCCTTGATCGGGCTGACGACAGAGGCGTCGCGGATGGCCGAGTCGTAGAACGACTGCACGTCGAAGTTGCGCACGCCCTTGAGCCACGCATCGGCAAACGCGACATCCGAACTGGTGCCGACCATCAGGTCCGCATAGCCCGGTGACGACCAGCGCGCGATCCAGCCGCCATCGCGGTATTGCTGCACGAATCCGTCGATCATCTCACCGGCTTTGTGCGGCGTGAGCAGGGTGTAAGCCGGCCACGCGGTGCGATAGGTATCCCAGAAGCCGTTGTTGACGTAAACCTTGCCGTCGAGCACGTGGGCGCCTGTGGCGGTCGGGGTGTCCTGGCTGGTCGCGGGTGAGAACGGGCTGGCGTACTTCCAGGCAGGCGCGTCGGCGGTGCCCGTGTTCTCGGAGGCGGAGTTCGGGTACAGGAACAGACGGTAGAGGTTGGAGTAGAGCGTCGTCAGCTCATCATCGCTGGCGCCCTTGACCTCGACGATGCCCAGTTGCTCGTCCCAGATCTTCTGGGCACGGTCTTTGACGGTATCGAACGTGTCGCTGGCAGCGATTTCCAGTTCGAGATTCCTGCGTGCCTGATCGATGCTGAGCAGTGACGTCGCGACGCGCAGCGTGACCTCTTTGGTCTTGCGCGTATCGAAACCGATCCATGCCGTGACGGCATCGCGACCTTCTCCCGTCAGGCGGCCGCTCTCGCGTATGGGCTGGTCGGCCACGGCATAGAAGAACAGGCGCGTGGCGCCGGTGGACAGTCGGCTCTTGACGTCCGAGTAGCCGCTGAAGCTGTTGGACGCGGCATCGATGGTGACGCTGCCATGGTTGTCGCGGTTGTCCAGGATCAACTGCGAGCGGTTTCCCTCGAATCGAAAGCGGAACATGGCCGCGTGATCCGTCGGCGTCACTTCTGCCCGGATACCGTTGTCGAACTGAACGCGATAGACATAGGGGTGCGCGTCTTCCATGTCGTGGGAAAACGACAGCGCGCGTTTTTCCCGATTGGCCGATGGCGCACCTTGTTCGACGGCCGCAGGCATCAGCTGGAACGTCTGGCGGTCACCCATCCACGGACTGGGTTCGTGGGACAGCGCCAGCGCTTCAAGGCGTGGCCGGTTCTGGTCGTTATTGCGTTCCTGGTACTGGTAGATCCAGTTCGCGCCGGCGTTGGTGACTGGGGTCCAGAAGTTGAAGCCGTGGGGCAGGGCCGTTGCGGGGAAGTTGTTGCCGCGGGAGAAGTTGCCGTTGGAGTTAGTGCCGCGCAGGGTGTTTACCCGGTCGCTGGGACGACGGACGGTATTGGCAGGCGCGAACATCTCGATCCGGATGCTGTCGATATAGCCCTCAAAGGCGCCCGCTGGCCCGTTGTGCACCAGTTCCACGGCGCGGAGACGCCTGCCCTCCGGCATCCTTCCCAAATCGACGCTGACGTAGTTCCACTGGTCGGGGTAGAGCACGCGTGCATCGCCCTGTGCCCTGGCGTCCAGGGCGACACGGTGTTGATCTTTGGTGCCCATACCGGACAGGCGCGTGCCGTCGTCGAACAGCAGATCGACGGCAATGTAGTTGGCGAGGTTGCGCAGGTCGCCCGGCACGGACTGCGGGAATACGACATAGCTCAGGCGCAGGTAATCGCCCGACCGGTCAGGGATGTCGTAAAGACGAATGCGCTGCTCGCCTTCCTGGTTACCCATGTAGTGGAGCGAATGCAGACCGTCGAAGCCGACGCCGGGCTTGGCGGTTAGTGCGACTTTCGTGGAAGGGCCCCCCGCGATGGCCACGCCGAACTGGGCGTTGCCATGTTCGGCGGGGTCGGAGGCCGGCTTCTCGAAGGAAAAGAACAGATCGGCTGAGGGCGCGAACGCCTTCGCCGCGCAGGCCAGGGCCAGTCCGGCCGCTACGGCAGCCACAAGGGCCGTATATCCCCAAACTCGAGCCATGCGCCTGTCATCCCCTCGGTGGTCGGCAGGCCCGCTCAAAGGGACCTGTCTCGGCAAGTTTTCCCCGATTTAAATCGTTCTAAATTGACGCTGTCAAATGGCGGTGCAGCATGCCGCAGAGGGCTGGGCTCACTTTTCGATGCGGTAGTTCAGGCTTGCCCGGTTGAAATCCGTGGCATTGAGCGCCTCGAAGTTCCAGCGGTGATTGAAGATGTAGCGCAGCGTGATCACCTGGCCCGGATCAAACAGGCCGACGCCGTAGCTCAGGTACAGGCGGGGCGAGAGGTACTTGCCGACGGTGAAGGCGGAGCCGCCGCCGATCGCATCATTCGCCTGCACGCCGATGTCGTCCACGCCCATCCTGGCGCCGATGGTCTTGGCCAGCATGTCTCCGGCGGCCGAGCCCAGTGCCTGAGCTGCCGCGCCCACGGCGCTGCCTTCGCCGCCTTTCACCTGCGACAGCGGCTTGCCCGTGATGAGGTAGGAGAGGGCGTCGGATTGCTCCATGACGGGATTGGAGAACACCGTCAGCACGGGACGCTTGGCCGTGCCGGTGATCTGCAGGCCCACTTTCTGGCCTTCGTCGATGGTGGCGTTCGGATTGAGGTTGCGTACCGCGCGGATATCCAGGCCGGGGTTGTCGATGGGCGTGGTCGCGAACAGCAGGCGTCCCTGCTCGATATGCAGGTTCTGGCCGTGCGCGCGATAGGTACCGTCGACGGTGATCTGCCCCTGGCCGGTGGTGGCCGTGCCGGGGCGTTCGCGAACGCGCAGCTGGCCGCTGAGGTTGCCGTCCAGGCCCATGCCGACGAGATGCGTCTTGTTGCCCAGGTTGACCGCGATGTCGGCCATGATCGGCAGCTTCGAGGCCTTCTCAGCCTGTTGATCTTCGTCGACGATGACGACGTCGGGCGAGGCCTGCGTCGCGCCGCCACCGGGTAGTTTGTCCACATCGATATCGGCGCTGTCGAGCGTGACGGACCCGCCCACGGTGATGCCTTTTTCGTTCTGGTCCAGCGTGAGGTCGGGCGAGACCACGACCACCGCAGCCGGGATGTTGGTGGCGGTGAACTGGCTCCCCTTCACGGTGATGGCGGCATTGCCGCCTTCGCCCAGGCGCGCCGTGCCGGCGACGGTGAGCGAGCCCTTGCCCGATTGCACGGTGCCGTCAACGCGGAAGTTCTGCGCATCGGTGGTGGTGATCGCGACGTGGCCTTCCTTGAGCTTCAGGCCAGCGTTGGGAATCTCGGTGGCAAATCCGTCGAGCACGGCCTGGCCTCGAATCGCAGGCTGTTTCACGGTGCCGCCGAGCAGGAAGTCGCCGTCCAGCTTACCCTTCACGTTATCCAGTTCGCTGGTAAACATTTCGACCAGCGCGAGATTGGTGACGTGCAGGCGCACCTGTCCATCCAGCGCCTGTTGCGCACCGGTGATGCCGATCTGGCCATCGAGCAGGCCGTCATTGCTCAGATTGGCGTGGATGTTGAACCGCTGGCTGTTTGGCGTGAGGTTCGCGTTGAGCGCGAGGTTGCGGTAGGTGAGGATGGGTCGATCCGCGTGCTGCACCAGGGTGATGCTGCCTTGCGTGGAGGTGATGCTGGCCTGGCCGTTGAGTGCGCCGGCGGCGTTGCGCTTGATGTTGCCGCTGCCTTCGAGCACGCCATCGGCGCGCATGGGCATGTCCTTGCTTTCGACCATCGTCATGATCAGCGCAAGCGGCAGCGAGCGCAGGTTGTAGCTCGCGTCGAGATTGCCGGCCTTGTCCTGTTTGGCGTTGACGCAAAGCTGCGGTTCGCCGCCGGACAGGCAAAGGTCGGACAGGCTCATGGCCCCATCGTTGTAGGCAAGCTTCGATGGTGCCGTGAGGCGGAACGGCGGGAGATGCTGCGCTTCGAGCGTCAGCGTGGACAGGGTGCCGTTCCAGTTTTTCTCCTTCAGCGAACCGTTCAACGCGATCTGCGTGGACAACTGGGTGCCATGCGCGTCCAGATGGAGATTGTGGCGCTCGCCGGTGCCGTCGCCACGCAGGGAAATCTGCTGGAAAGCCAGGCCGCCAGCTTCAACGGTGGTCGCGGTGACATCGAGCTTGCCGCCCGGTGTGCTGATGTCCGGCACGTCGGCCGTCAGTTGCAGGGCAGCGACTTTCTCGTCGCCATAGCCGAGCGAGCGTCCATGCAGCTGACCATTCACGCTGAGCTTCGGATACAGGCCGCGAACACGGAAATCGCCCTGGAGTGCGCCGCCACTGTTGGGCAGCCAGTCGGCGAGCGAGGCGACGGCCAGTTGCAGCTGGATGTCGTTGCTTTTGCCGGGCTTGGCCTCGACGGTGATGGTGCTGCTGCCGCTGGCCAGTTGCAGCTTGCCATCGACGACGTTCGACGGTGCGAGGTGCAGTTTGCCTTCGCCGCGTAGTTGTCGTTCGCGCAGTCGGCCGGTGAGTTTGCGAATCTCCAGCGTCGCGTCAGGCTGATTCTTCGGCAGGGTGCCTTCAGTGGCGATGTCGAAATCCATCGAGCCGCCCCAGCCGGCGAAGATCTGGCCGGGATCGAGCTTTTCGGCCTGGGCTTGCAGGTTCCAGCCGAACTCCGGTTGCAGTGTGAGTGAGCCTTTGGCATCCATGTGGCCGCTCTTCGGGCCCTGGATGGCAAGCGAGTTAAGCGTGATGAGTTTGGGCGTGCCGTCGATGTTGAGTGTGAACTTCGACAACTGCGAGGGCGGGCCGGCCTGGACTTCACCTTCGGCGTGGAACCGATCGGCGCTGCCGCGTGCAAGGAGTTTGCCCTTGGTGTCGAGATCCTGGCCCACCAGCGTCGCGGGCAGTCGCACGTTATCCCAGGAGACGTCGAGGTTGGCGCTGACGGGTTGATCACTTAGTGCCACGGTGCCATGCACGTTGGCGCTGCCGGTGAACTGCGGCGATGCCAGGGCCAGTTGCTGCAACTCCAGCGTTTTCAGGTCCTCGCTGAAGCGAGCTTGCAACGGTTTGAGATCCAGCTGGTAGTCGTTGAGTTCGACGCGTCCGTTGACGGTGCCGCTGCGTCGGTCGCCACTGCCTTGCAAACTGACGCCAAGCTGCTTGAGCGAGCTTTCCCCCAGCAAGACTTTGGGATCGAAGGTGGGAGCATCGAGTTTGGCCGTCCAGGGATAGGCGCCGCTTTGCTGCAACTGCAAATGCAGTTCGGCGGGCATGGGCAGGGTGAGCTTGAGTGTGACGGTGGCGTTTTTCCCGTCGCCTTGCGCTTCCAGAGCGCCGGCATAGTCGGTGCCAGCCACGCGCCAGGCGAAGACCGCCTTGCCCTGGCCCTTGTACTGACCCATCGCCGACAGCTGCCCCTGCAGATCGGCGTTGCCATCGGGGGCCTTCAGCGAGAGCTGGTGCAGCTCGATGCCTTGCGATGTCCAGCTGCCGGCGAGATCGAGACTGTTCGACGCAAAGACCGGTGCGCCATCCTGCGTGACCTTCACCGAGCCCACGTGAATGCGGTCGAGGATCAAATCAAGCGGCGGCTTGAGCGAAAAGCTGCTTTCCGTCGGCGGCTCGGGTGGCGTGGTTTTCAGCGCCACGTCCACGCCGTCGACGTTGAGATCGAGGACGTGGGCGCTTTTGCGCAAGAGCGGCAAAACGCGCAAATCCAGGTGTGCTTTGGCAACGGTGACGTCAACGGCCTTGCCGTCGTTGTATCGCAGGCCCTCGATATCCAGAGGGCCCACGAGACGGCCCTGCGCATGTTTTACCGAGAGCGCGCCATCCGTGAAGCCCTGCGCGCGGGCCAACGCGAATCGAAGGCCCGATGATGTGCCGATCAACCAGCCGACAAAGCAGGCGAGCACGACCAGCAAGCCCAGCAGCGAGAGCAAGGTCCAGCGCAACCAGCGACGGCGCGGACGGGGAGCGGGTTGTTGAGTGTGGTCGGTCATCGTTTACAGATCCGGTCCGATGACGAGATGCAGCTGCACGCCGTGCTCTTGCGAGTCGTGTACAGGGACGCCAAGATCCACGCGGATCATGCCGACAGGCGACAGCCAGCGTACACCCAGGCCGGCGCCGACGCGGGGGCGATAATCCGTGCCGGTGAACGCGTTGCCGGCATCCACGAAGGCGGCCATGCCCCAGTTGCGCGTGAAGTAGTGTTCGACTTCCGTGCTGCCAACCAGCAGGTTCTCACCGCCAATCACGCGATCATAGGAGTTGCGCGGTCCGATGCTTTCATACGCATAACCGCGCACCGACCGGTCGCCACCGGCGAAGAAGCGAAGCTGCGGTGGCAGGGCGCTGAAGTCACCCACCCAGGTGGCGCCCGCCGTGCCGCGAATGATCAGGCGATCTTGCGCATCGTTGAAGGCGCGAATCCATTTGGCGTCAGCGATCACCTGGCTGAAACGCGTATCGGAGGCAAGCGAACCCAGCGTGCTGCGTGCGGTGAAGGTGAGCGACCAGCCGCGACGGACGAAGATGGGATTGTCACCGCTCTTGCGCGACAACGTGGCTTCGGCATAAAGCAGCGTGCTGTTGCCGTGTTCGATGCCCAGCGTGTTGTCCGGTTCGCCACCTTTCTTGCCCACAGTGAACGTGCCCGACAGGGCGTTCATGCCGATGGTGCGCGTCCATCCCAGCCACTGTCGCGTTTCGTTGGCGACCAGTCCCAGTGTCCGGGATTTCGATGTGCTGGTATCCGAATCACGATAGTTGGCGCCGAAATTGAAGCTACGCTGGTTATCGCCGGGCATGGGAATCGAGTAGAGCGTCTGCACGGTCTTGAGTTTCTGCGCCAGCACAAGGTCGTTCTTCCACTTGTGCCCGCGCGCGTTGATCCAGCGACGCTCCATGCTGGCACGCAAGCCCACGCCCGTGTCGGTGCCGATGAAGGGGCCGCCGGTGTAGACCGTGCGCTTGGCCGGTGCCAGCTCGACTTTCACGTTCACCACGCCGCCGCCTTTCGACTCCACGTCGGGCATGACGTTTACGACGGAAAAGTAGTCGGCGCCATTAAGCGCCTGCTGAAGCGACAGCAATTGCGACTGGTTGAAGTAGTCGCCGTGCTTGAACGGGACGTAGCGATCGAGGAAGCCCTCGCGGAACTGCGAGCCTTCGAAGTGCACCTCGCCGAATTTGTAGCGCGTGCCCGCTTCCCACGCGAGTTTCACGACGGCGCTGCGATTGCCGCGCGTGACTTCGACGCGTCGCTCGGTCAGCTTCGCATCCAGGAATCCGTAGGCGGTCAGCGCGCCGGACAACTGGTCGCGCAGCTGGTCGTACGTGCCGTGATTAAGCTGCTGGCCCTTGAGTGCCTCGATGTTCTTTTCGGCCCGGCGAATCGGGCCGATATCCATGGCGGTCTTGTCCAGCTTCACCTGGACGTCGGTAATCATCACCGGTTCGCCCGGGACGACGTGCAGGGAGACACGCCAGTTGCCATCGCTGGCCGGCTGCAGTTCGCCGGTGACCTTGGCTTCGTAGTAACCGTAAGGCTGCAAGGCGAGGCCGGCCTGAGCTTCGGCACGATCGAACAGGCGCCGCACCTGCGCCTCGGTGACTTCGCGCGTCGTGTACTGCGACAACTCGACCTGGGAGAGCACCGCCGCCTTGAGCGTGTCGTCCACGCCATCGACCACCAACTGCACGCCTGCATGCGCGAGCGAAGACAACATCAGCAGGGGCAGGGCGACGAGGCCCAGGCGAGGGTTACAGCGCATGCACAGATCCGTCCAATGGGGCAGCGGGGAGGGGGAATTCCCGTGCCTCCCAGCTTAATGGCTAGAGGATGGACCGCAAAAGGATGATGGGTGCGTGAGGAATAGGGATTGGAAGAGCGGTGAACGGAGGAACAGTGAACGGTAAGCGGACGAGCGGAGAAGGCTTGCGGGAGCCCGCTTTTACCTGTTCACCGTTTACCGTTCACCGCTCTCACCCCGCCTTATCGCCTGCCTTGTGGGCAATCCAGGCACCGGCGACAGCCGAGACGTACGGAATGGACTGCGCAGCCAGGATGAACATCCACAGCTTGCTTTCGAGGTAGCCCGAGCCATAAGCCATGGCCATGCCGATGATGCAGAGCATCAGGGCGCAGGCCATCAGCAACTCTTCGCGCACCGGAGCGAAGGCCGCGAAGTTGCTGCCGCCAATGCGGCGGCTCTTGGCAGTCACCACGAACGAGGTCTTCTCACGGGTCAACCCATGCAGGATGCCGCGTGCAATGGCGTGTGACAGGCCCATGCTGGCCACGGAGGCCATCAGGGTGTCGTACCAGCCGCAGGGGACGCGTGCGCGGTAGAGCACGATGCCGAAGATGGCCTTGGCGAAGAAGAAGCCGATGACCGGGATCAGGAAGAGCTGCATTGGCAGGTTGAACAGGCTCGGCGCGCCCACCATGCCCGCGGTCCAGAAAATGGCCATGAGCGTGAATATCAGGTGCAGGGCATCGGCGAACCAGCTGAACCAGCCGGTGAGGAAGTGGAAGCGCTGGCCGCCCGAAAGCGGGCCCTTCTTGGTCATCCAGTCCCAGCGGCCCTTGAGGATCTGCATGGCGCCGAAGGCCCAGCGATAGCGCTGGCTCTTGTAGGCCTTGAAGTCGGCCGGGGTCAGGCCCTTGCCCATGAGCTCGTCGACGTAGACCAGCTCGTAGCCGGCGTGCATCAGGCGCAGGCCAAGCTCGGCGTCTTCGCAGATCGTCCACTCGGACCAGCCGCCCGTGCCTTCCAGCGCGGAGCGGCGGACCATCGTCATGGTGCCATGCTGGATGATCGCGTTGCGCTCGTTGCGATGGTGCATGCCGATGCGGAAGAAGCCGTCGAACTCCCATGCGGTCATGCGGCGGAAACGGTTGTGCTCGAAGTCGCGATGGGCCTGCGGACACTGCACCACGGCCACCTTCGGGTCGTGGAAGTAGCCGGTGAGGGTGGACAGCCAGTCTTCGCGCACCACGTAGTCGGCGTCGATGACGGCCACCACATCGGCACTGGGGTCGGTTTCCTTCAGGCCAAAGTTGAGCGCACCGGCCTTGAAGCCCGGCCACGGTTCCAGGTGGAAGAAGCGGAAGCGGCTGCCGAGCTTCTCGCAGTACTCCTGCACCGGCTTCCAGATGGCCGGGTCCTTGGTGTTGTTGTCCAGCACCAGGACTTCATAGTTTTCGTAGTCGAGCTTCGCCAGGGAGTCGAGGGTGACGAAGACCATCTCCGGTGGTTCGTTGTAGCAGGCCAGGTGGATCGACACGAACGGCTGCTTGGCCGGCGGATCGGGGCGCAGCATGCCCGCATGGCGCACCCAGCCACGGCTCCACAGCACCTCGGTGAATTCGAAGCCGTTGATCAGCAGGATGCCGAGGATGGCGATCTGGGCCGGGAACAGCAGGACCAGCATGGTCCAGTCGATCCAGCTCAGGTAGAAGTTGAAGGGCAAGGTGGCCGACCAGACGATCAGGCCGCAAGCCAGCTGGATCAGCGCGCAGAAGAAGAAGCGGCCCGTGAGCTTGAAGCGGCTGTAACGACGCGCAAACCAGATCATCGGCACCAGCGCCAGCAGGCTGGCCGCGAGGGCTTTCCACGGCCATGCGACGTCTTCCGTCACGGGGCCCGTGAACGGGAACTTGAGCTGGCGATCGGCGTTGAACACGCCCCAGTAAGCCTCGGTGCGCCCGGAGAGCTTTTCCTTCCAGGGCTGATCGAAGGCTTCCATGATGTAGTAGTCGATGCCTTCCGCCTTCGCCTTGTTGAACCACTGGCGCAGGAAGATGGCCTCGTCGGATACCGACGGCTTGGCGTACTGGAAGCGGTCGCCGTTCGATGGCCAGCCGATTTCGCCGATGACGATGTGCTTGTTCGGGAACAGCTGCTTCAGATAGCGATAGTTGCCCATCGCGTCGTCGATGCCTTCCGAGCGCGGGCGACCGTTCCAGTAGGGGAAAAGGTGGACGGTGATGAAGTCCACGTGGTCGGCCAGTTCCGGGTACTTGGCCCAGATATGCCACGGCTCGGCGATCGACACGGGCTGTTTCAGCGCCGCGCGGGCACGGTCGGCGTACGCCATCAGCTGTTCCGGCGGGATGTCGTTGCGGAACAGGACTTCGTTGCCGACGATCACGCGGGAAATCGAATTGGGGTAACGGCGGGCCTGGGCGATCAGTCCTTCCAGTTCCAGCTCGTTGTTGTCCAGGCGGCGGTCGATCCAGGCGCCGGCCATGACGTCCAGGCCTTCCTTCTCGGCCAGGCGATAGACCTGGGGGTTCTGCAGCGTGGAGTAGGTGCGGATGCGCGGCGAATAGCGCTTGATCAGCTTCAGGTCGCCGTCGATTTCCTCTTCGCTGGGGAAGTCGTTCTTGAGCGGGTTCTGATAGCGCTGGAAGGCCGACAGGGCGAAACCGCCGATCGGGCCCTTCCAGTCATCCGGGCCGTGGGGGTAATTGCCGCCCCACCACAGGGCGATGTTCATGGCCGCCACGACCATGGCGAGCAGGAAGGCTGCAAGCAGCGGGTGCCGGCTATCCTGGTTGGCTGCTTTGGCGCTCAAGAACGATCCCCGTGAATGCCTCACAACACGAGGCCCTTAAAGCCCGAGGAGCTTACCGAGGCACGGACAATCGCTCAAGAAAAGCCTTGGGGCGATGGTCAGGGTGAGGTCAGGGGCCGGGGTGTCCGAAAGTGATCCGGCGGGTGCGCAAGGGCCGCAAAGGGTGCGGAGACTCTCCCGGCCCCTGTTCACGGGAGCTGGCCTTACGCGAGGAGCGAGCGCAGCATCCAGGCGGTCTTTTCATGCTCTTTCAGGCGGCCGGTGACAATGTCGGCCGTGCCTTCGTCGCCCGCCTCGTCGGCCACCTTGATGACCTGGCGGGCCGTATGGGCGGCGATTTCATGGCCTTCGACCAGCTGCCCGACCATGTCCTTCCACTCCGGTACGCCGGATTCTTCCTTGATGGTGGTCAGCTTGCCGAACTGGCTGTAGGAGCCGGGGGCGAACACGTCCAGGGTGCGGATGCGCTCGGCCACTTCGTCGGCGGCCAGCCACAGCTCGTTGTACTGGGTCTCGAACATCGTGTGCAGGCTGTTGAACTGCGGGCCGGTGATGTTCCAGTGGAAGCTGTGGGTCTTCAGGTACAGCGAATACGTGTCGGCAAGCAGCTTGGACAGCTGCCCGGCGATCTTCTCGCGGTCCTTTTTCTCGATGCCGATGGAAATACCCATGGTTTTTCTCCTTCCAAGGTTGAAAAAGCGGAATCTGGATCGAGCTTAGCCGGGCCAGCCGTTAGGGAAAAATGAATCCTTTCGATGTTCCCGATAGCCACCAGCTATCATGTCCAGTCCCATGAATGACTCTGCTCCCACCTCGAATCACCCGTCAGAACGCCGCCTGCGCGAGTTGCGCAAGGCGCTGGACGCTGTCAGCAGTCGCGACTTCGGCCGTTTGCTCGGTCGCTGGCGCGGGCTGTCGCGCCGGCCCGATGACAAGAAACTGCAGGCGCTGGTCGCCGATATCGAGGTGTCCGCGACAAGACGCCGCGCGCGTGCCGAGGCCAAGCCGGCGATCAAGCTCGATGAATCGCTGCCGGTCAGCGCGCGGGCCGAGGACATCGTCAAGCTGATCCGCGAACACCAGGTGGTGGTCATCGCCGGTGAGACGGGTTCGGGCAAGACGACGCAATTGCCGAAGCTGTGCCTGGCCGCCGGGCGGGGCGAGGCCGGCATGATCGGCTGCACCCAGCCGCGTCGCCTGGCGGCGCATTCGGTGGCGCGGCGCGTGGCGGAGGAGCTGGGCACGAACCTGGGCGACCAGGTCGGTTTCCAGGTGCGCTTTACGGATCAGGTGTCGGATCGCACCCTCGTCAAATTCATGACCGACGGCATCCTGCTGGCCGAGACACAGGGTGATCCCTGGCTGTCGGCCTACGACACCATCATCATCGACGAGGCGCACGAACGCAGCCTCAACATCGATTTCCTGCTGGGCTATCTCAAGCGCCTGGCGGTGAAGCGGCCCGATCTCAAAATCATCGTCACCTCGGCCACGATCGATACCGAGCGCTTTGCCGAACACTTTGGCGATGCACCGGTGGTGTCGGTGGAAGGGCGCACGTATCCGGTGGAAGTGCGCTGGCGCTCCGTGGAGGCGCTGGGGACCCAGCGCACTGGCCGCGACATGCAGCAGGGCAGTGCCGACCATGTGGCGGCCGTGCTTGACGACATCACGCGCGACGACCCGCGCGGCGACGTGCTGGTATTCCTGCCGGGTGAACGCGAAATTCGCGACGCGCATCTGCTGCTTTCGCGACGTCAGTACCGCGAGACAGAAATCCTGCCGCTCTACGCGCGCCTGTCCGCCGGCGACCAGGATCGTGTTTTCAAGCCAGGAACCAAGCGCCGCGTGGTGCTTGCCACCAACGTGGCGGAAACCTCGCTGACGGTGCCGCGCATCCGCTACGTCATCGACAGCGGGCAAGCGCGCGTCAAACGTTACAGCCAGCGTAGCCAGCTTGAACGCCTGCATGTCGAGCCGGTTTCCCAGGCCGCGGCCGATCAGCGCAAGGGCCGTTGCGGGCGCGTGGGGCCGGGCATCTGCTATCGCCTCTATGACGAGGCCGATTTCCACAGCCGCGCCGAATATACCGATCCGGAGCTGCTGCGTTCGTCGCTCGCCAACGTCATCCTGCGCATGCTCAGCCTGCAGTTGGGTGACGTCGATCAGTTTCCGTTCCTGGAGGCACCCGATCCGCGCGTGGTGGCAGATGGATATCGCCGGTTGGCGGAGATTTCCGCGATCGACGAGCAACGCCATCTCACTGCCATCGGGCGTACGCTGGCTCGCTTGCCGATCGATGTGCAGCTGGCGCGCATGCTGGTGGAAGCACAGAAGCTGCTGAGCCTGCGCGACGTGCTGATCGTTGTCTCTTTCCTGAGCATCCAGGATCCGCGCGAACGCCCGGCGGATGCGCGTCAGCAGGCCGATGCGGCGCATGCGGCGTTTGCCGATCCAAAGTCCGATTTTGTCGGGGTGCTGAACCTTTGGCGCGACTACGACAAGGCGCACGAGGACCTGACGCAGTCGAAGCTGCGCGACTGGTGTTCGCGCCACTTCCTCAGTTTCATGCGCATGCGCGAGTGGCGTGAATTGCATCGGCAGCTCTTGCTGGTGGTGCAGGAGCTGGGGTGGAAGCTGGAGGCCAGGGCCGGCGCCGTGGAGCCGCCGCCCGGCGACCGTCCTTCCCGGAAACCAGTCGTGGCAAGGAAGGGTGCCGCCAGTGAAAAGGCGCCGCTTACCCTGAAGGCTGGCGACGCCGTTTCCACGGGCAAGGTGAGCGAAGAGGATCTTCGCTACGAAGCGATTCATCGCAGCCTGCTTTCCGGTCTCCCGACGCAGGTCGGCCACAAGGACGAGAAGGGCATCTATCGAAGCACGCGCGAGCGCCGCTTCCAGGTGTTCCCCGGTTCGTCGCTGTCGAAGGTGCCGCCGAACTGGGTTTTCGCCGCGCAGATCCTCGACGTGGGTGGCAAGGTGTGGGGCATGATGTGCGCCCGCGTCGAGCCGGTGTGGATCGAACAGCAGGCCGGGCATTTGTTGCGCAGTGCCTGTCGCGATCCGCATTGGTCGCGCAAGCGCGGCACCGTGGTGGCGTACGAGCAGGTGAGCCTTTTCGGGCTGACATTGGTCGAGCGTCGCCCGGTGACCTTCCAGTTGCAGGATCCACCGCTCGCCCATGCGATTTTCCTGCGCGAGGCGCTCGTGCGCGGCGACATCGACGCGCGCGCGGACTTTATCCGCGCCAACCAGCGCGTGATGGAAGATGCGCAGGGCATCGAGGCCCGACAGCGTCGCGAGGGCCTGATTCGCCACGAAGACGATCTTGTCGCGTTCTTCGAGGGCAAGCTGCCACAGGATGTTGCGAGCGGCCGTGCGCTCGATGCCTGGTATCGGCAGGCGCGCCCCGCGGAGCAAGCCGCGCTGCGCTGGTCCATCGATGATGTGTTGGTCGGTGGCGCGGGGCTGGACCCCAGGGCGTTTCCGGCCTGGCTGGAGCTGCCTCCCCAGCGGTATCGCCTCGAGTATCGCTTCGTACCTGGCGATGAAGCCGACGGCGTGACCCTTCACCTGCCGCTGGCCATGCTCAATGCATTGCCCTCGGCGCGTTGCGAATGGCTGGTGCCCGGGCTGCTGGCTGAGAAAGTCGCCGAGCTGATTCGTGCGCTGCCCAAGCCACTCCGCCGCAACTTTGTGCCGGCGCCGGATTTTGCGCGCGCGTTTGTCGAGGCCGAGGTGCCCCGCGACGAACCTTTATCGCGAGCCCTGGCGTCGTTCCTCAAGCGCGCCACGGGTGTTGATGTGGGGGCTCAGGAGTTCGATGCGGCGCAGTTGCCCGCACATTTCGCCATGCGCTTTCGCCTGCACGACGAGAAAGGCCGGACGCTTGGAGCCGGGCGCGATCTGTCGGTGCTTCGCGGCCAATGGGAGGGCCAGGCGCGCGAAGCTTTTTCGCGCAAGACCGATATCGAACTCACGCGTGAAGATGTCATGCAGTGGGATTTCGAAGAGATTCCCGCGCAAGTGCGCTCTGAGGGCGGCCTGATGGCATTCCCTGCGCTGGTGGATCTTGGCGAGGCGGTCGCATTGCGCGTCTTCGAGCGCAGCGATGAAGCCCGCGAAGCCCATCGCGCTGGCGTTGTGCGCTTGCTTCGTCATGCCATTGCCACGGACATGAAGCAGGCGCGTCGCCGGCTGCCTATCAGCAATCCGCTGGCACTGAAATATGCGCCGATGGGTGGCGTGGATGGACTGCGTGAGGACCTGGCCGAAGGCGGCTTCACCGACCTGCTGGAGCGGCATGATCTGAACGTGCGTACCGCGGCCGCGTTCGAGTCGCTGCGTACGCATGCCGCGCGCGAGATCTTCGGTGCGGGTGTCGAGCGCCTGAAACTGGCCGAGCCCATCATCGAGGCGCAGGCGGAACTGAAGCCCTGGCTGGAGCCCCCGCTGATGGGATTTGCCCGGGCCAGCTATGACGACCTGCGCGAGCAACTGGAGAACCTGCTGACGCCCGGCGTGCTGCGCGAGCTGCCGACCTCGCGCCTGGCCCATTTTCCGCGCTACCTGAAGGCCATGCGCCTGCGCGGTGAGCGCCTGCGTCAGGACCCCACCAAGGACCAGCAGCGCATGTTGCAGGTGCTGCCCTACTGGCGTGAGTACCTGCGTCATCGAGCGGGTGGCACGCCGGCGGCGGACCTGGCCGAGCTACGCTGGTTGATCGAGGAGTGGCGGGTTTCGCTATTCGCCCAGGAGATGAAGACGCCCGAGCCGGTGTCGGCCAAACGACTGGCGCGCGCCCTGGATGCCCTGACCGCCTGACCGGTTCCGCCCCGCATGGGGCAAGATCGCTCATTCCCCCGTACTACAATGCGCGTGCATTCGAGGACGTTTCGCCCGTGATCCAGGCCGTTTCCGCCGCCAATTCGAGCCTCGCCGCGTGGCGTGACCGCGCGGCATCGGTGCCGGCCGTGCTGGCGCAGGCGCTGGATGTCGCAGAACAGCAGCGCATCCATGCCCACGAGTGCGTCGACGTCCTGGACCTGCTGGCCATGCTGGGCTGCGATGCGCAGACCCAGGCGGCGGCGCTCTGGTTCGATGTGGCGCGCGTGGCACCGGCGGTGTGGGCCGAGCACGAGCCACGGCTGCCCCCGGACGTCCAGCGCCTTGTCGCCGGCCAGCTTGCCGCGGAAAAGGTTTGGGCCCTGCATGCGCAGCGCACGCAACCGGGCAGTGCCGAGGGGTTGCGTCGCTTGTTGCTGGCCATCATTCGCGACCTGCGCGTGGTCTTCGTGCTGCTCGCTCGGCAGCTTGCGCGGATGCGCGGGGCCAGCCAGCTGCCTGAAGACGAGCGCCGGGAGCTGGCCAGCCTGACGCGCGACATCCACGCACCGCTCGCCAACCGCCTGGGTATCTGGCAGCTCAAATGGGAGCTGGAGGACCTGGCGTTCCGCCACCTGCAGCCGGAAACCTACAAGCGCATCGCCAAACTGCTTGATGAGCGTCGTGCCGATCGCGAGGAGTTCATCCGCGAGTCGCTGGATGAGCTGCGCCGTGCACTCAAGGCCGCTGGCATCGAGGCCGATCTCGCCGGTCGTCCGAAGCACATCTATTCGATCTGGAAAAAGATGCAGCGCAAGTCGCTGGAGTTTTCCGACCTCTACGACATTCGCGCCGTGCGCGTGCTGGTGAATTCCGTCGCCGATTGCTATGGCGCGCTCGGCGTCGTGCACGCGCTGTGGCCGCACCTTCCCGGTGAGTTCGACGATTACATCGCGCGCCCGAAAGGCAACGACTATCGCTCGCTGCATACGGCGGTGATCGGCCCGCAGGGCAAGACGCTGGAAGTGCAGATCCGCACGCACGACATGCACCGCGTCAACGAGCTCGGCGTGGCGGCGCACTGGCGCTACAAGGAAGGTGGCAGCGCCGACAGTGAATTCGAGGCAAAAATCGCCTGGATGCGTCGATTGCTGGAGCCGAAGGCGGACAGCGAAGGCGATCTGGCGGCTGAGCTCCATACGGAGCTGATGGAAGACCGGGTTTACGTGCTGACACCTCGCGGCGAAGTCATCGACATGCCGCGCGGCGCCACCGTGCTGGACTTCGCGTACCACGTGCACACGGAAGTCGGTCATCGCTGCCGTGGCGCCAAAGTCAACGGCCGTATCGTGCCGCTGACGCATCAGCCGCACAGTGGCGACCGCATCGAGATCCTCACCGGCAAGGTGGCCGAGCCCAGCCGTGACTGGCTGTCGGCGCATCATGGCTATCTGCAGACCTCGCGTGCCAGGGAAAAAGTGCGCACGTGGTTCCGCAAGAGCGCGCACGATGCGAACCTGGCCGCCGGTCGCACCATGCTGGAGCGCGAACTGAAGCGTCTGGCGCTTCCGTCCGCGGATATCGCCAAACTGCCCGCGCATTTCCACCTCAAGCACCTGGACGAGGTAATGGTGGCGCTGGCGCTGGGTGAGATCACCACCGGCCAGATCGCGCGCACGCTGCAGGAGGCCCAGGTGGCCCAGCAGGCGCCCAGCGAAGTCACGCAGTCGGCGATGCCGGTGACATCGCGGCACCAGACGCTCGATCACAGTGCCCTAAGCATTGAAGGCGTCGGCAACCTGCTGACGACGCTGGCGCGCTGCTGCCAGCCTTTGCCGGGCGATGCGGTGCGGGGATTCGTCACGCGAGGCCGCGGCGTCTCGGTGCATCGCGCGGACTGCGTGAGCCTGGCGCGGCTGGCCCGCCGCGATCCGGATCGCGTCATTGATGTGGAATGGGGCAGGGCGTCCGCTCAAGCCTACGAGGTGGACGTGGAATTGCACGGCTACGATCGCAAGGGTTTGCAGAAGGACGTCGCCACCGTCATCAGCAACGCCGGCACCAACATCATTGCCTCGTCCAGTCGGGTCTTTACGCGTACCGGCGAGGTGGAGATGCGCTTTACCTTGCGGGTGAAGGACTTCGAGCAGCTCTCCACCCTGCTCAGTCGACTGGTCGCCCTGCCCAACGTCGTCGAGGCACGGCGCGTCAGCGGCAGCTGAACGGGTGGTGGCACCCGGCCGGCAGCCTTCGTTCAGGATGCTAAAGTGGGTCGATTCAGCGATGCCAGCCTATGAACGGACGCAAAGACCCGCACGATCACCGGACCGAACCCACGCTGGGTGATATCGATCACCTGGACGAGCCGCCGCCGTCGCGTACGGAGGACGGCTTGCCTTCCCTGACGCTCGATCCGGAAAGCCGCCGCGCACCGCCGACGCGGCATCGCCCCCGTCAGACGTCCAGCCATCGCGGCTGGCTGTGGCCGATCCTGCTGCTTGTTGTCATGGGTCTGGGCGTCACCTTCTGGCTGCAGCAGGATCGCCTGCGCGGCATGGTCCCCACCACGGAACTCAATGATGTGCTGGGCCGCGCGGAGCAGGCCCTTGCCGAAGGACGCCTGGATGGCACCGACGGCAACAGCGCCCGTGAATTGTTCGAAGCGGCGCGTGGGCTGGAGCCGGACAACGATCGTGCGCGCGACGGCCTGCGCAAGGTGGGCCTGGCCGAAGTGGCCAGGGCCGATGCCGCGCTGCGTAACGGGAAGATCGACGAAGCCGATCAGGCGACCAACGCCGCACGCGAACTCCTGGGTGGTGGCAGCGACGTGGATCGCCTGAGCCAGGCCATCGCCAAGGCGCGTGGTGCCAATACGCAGACCGATGCCCTGGTCAGCCAGGCGCAGCAGGCGCTTGCCGACGGCAAGGCCGAAGAGGCGGGCGCGTTCTATATCAAGGTGCTCGCCGCCGAGCCGGGCAATGCCGTGGCGACACATGGCCTGGACAAGGTGGGCGAGGCGTTGTCTGGCGATGCACGCAAGGCCATCGAAGCGGGCGATCGCGCGACGGCGCAGGCCAAGGTCGACAAGCTTGCCGCGATGTTGCCCGGTTACGGCGAGCTGCCGTCGCTGCGCGCTGCACTGGTGCAGGACCGCAAGGCCGATGCGGGCGATGTCACCGACGCTATCAAGCAGGGCAATGACGCCTTGCGCGCCGGCCGCATTGCCGGCCCTGGCGACGACACAGCCCTGGCTTATTACAAATCGGCGCTGGCCATCGATCCGGATAACGACGACGCCAGGGCCGGCCTCGGGCAGGTGGCCCAGGCGCTGATCGTGCAGGCGAACGCGGCCCTGGATGGTGGCGACACAGCGCAGGCGCGAAAGCTGCTCGATCAGGCGGCGGAACTGGCGCCGAAATCAGCGGAGCTGGCGGCGACGCGAGCGCACCTCGCCGATCTCGGCAAGCGCCCGTCGTCCGACCAGCCCGTCGCGGCTGCGCAGGAGGCAGGCGAAGACACCCATCCTCCCCTGACGGCCCAGCAAAGCGGCGAACTCGCGCGCATGGTGCAGCGTGCCGATGCCGCCGCGCGGCAAGGCAACATCATGCTCCCGCCGGGCGAAAGTGCGTACGACCTGTATCGCGGTGCGCTGGCGATCGATGGCAACAATGAAGCGGCACGCCGTGGCCTGCAGAACCTGCCCGCCGTCGCGATCGCCCAGTTCAATCAGGCGATCGCCAATGGCAATCTCTCGCAGGCTAGCGAACGCCTGTCCGATCTCGGCGACCTTTCGCCCGGGGAAGCGGGACAGGCCGAGCTTCGCCAGCGCCTTGCCGGTGCCTGGCTTGATCAGGCCGAGCAGCAACTGGCGCGTGGCAATCGCCCCGGTGCCGCTCAGGCCATCGACAAGGCACGCAAGCTTGCGCCGGACAATCCGCGCTTGTCGTCGGTCGTCGCGCATCTGCAGGCGGGCGGTTGAGTTCATGGCGTCGGGAAGTGCGAGCAGGGACGTCGTTGTTTTCGGTGCCAGCAGCCAGATCGGCTACTTCCTGTTGAAGCGGCTGGTGGCACGCAAGGATGGCGTCGTCGCGGTGAGCCGCAAGGCGCGTCCGGCGGAGCCGGGCATCACCTGGGTGGAAGGCGACCTGCCGTGGACGCCGCCGGCGCTGGACAAGTCATTCGACTGCGCGGCCAGTTTCGGACCGCTTGCACCCTTTGCCGCGTGGCTGGAACAGGCGCCGCTGCGTGACGATGCGTTTGTTGTGGCGACCAGTTCCATGAGCGCGGCGACGAAGATCGATTCGCCGGTGCTCGCCGAACGCGAGCTGGCCCAGCGCCTGCGCGAGGGTGAATCGCAGCTGGCGCAAGCCTGCGAGCGCCGGGGTTTTCGTTGGACGATTCTTCGCCCGACCATCGTTTACGGCGCCGCGCGCGACAAGAGCCTCACCCCCATCGCCCGCCGCGCCGCGCGTACGCATGTCTTTCCCTGGCCGCAGGGCAAAGGCCTTCGCCAGCCGGTGCATGCCGATGACATCGCGCAGGCCGTTCTCGCGGCGATCGATACTGGTGCCTGCGCGGGGCAGGTGGTACCCATCGGCGGCGGTGAGCGCCTGACGGCCGGACAGATGTTCGATCGCGTGCGCCGGACAGTGCCCGGAACGGTGCTGCCTGTGCCTTTGCCGGCAGCGGGACTGGAGCTGATTGCGATGGCGGTGCCATGGATGCGGGGGCCGGTTGCGCGTCTCAACAGTGACCTGATTGCCGACAACAGCGTGCTCGAAGCATCCCTGGGCGTGCACCCGCGTCCCTTCCGTCCCGACCCCGCCTGCTGGGGCCTGTGACACCTTCCCCCCGGGCTGCCCGCAAATCGCCATTTTGCGGCCCTTTCGGACGCCCTGAAGACGGGCCGGCGTTCAGATGCCCGCCGGTCTTCAGGCCCTATCATCGCGGCCTTATCGTTCAGGATTCTCTGCCTTGGCCTTTCTGACCCGTCTTCGCTCGTTCGCTAGCGCCGTCTGGCCTTGGGTGCGCATCCCGTTCTGGATTTGCCTCGGCTTGTTCGTGGGCTTCGTGCTCCCTTACACCCTGGTGCTCAACAAGCGCGTGCAGGATCGCTTCAACGATCTGGTCTTCGCCGTCCCCACCCGCGTTTATGCGCGACCGCTGGCGCTTGAGCCCGGCGCCCCCACGTCCCCGGCGGCCCTGGAGCTGGAGCTGACCTTCGCCGGTTACGGCAATGACGGTCACGGCCAGGTCGCCGGCACCTTTGCGAAGGACGGCGCGGCCTACACGATTTCCTCGCGAGGTTATGCCGGTCCCGACGGGGGCGAGCTGCCGAAGCGCATCAAGGTGGTGCTGTCCAAGGGGCAGGTGTCATCGGTCAAGGATCTGGGCACCGGCAAGGCGATCACTTCGGCGCATCTGGATCCCGCGCGTATCGCCACGGTGTATGGCTCGCAACAGGAAGAGCGCCGCATCGTCCATCTCGGCGACGTGCCGCCGTTGCTGATCGCGGGGCTGCAGGCGGTCGAGGACCGCGACTTCAAGCATCACATCGGCATCGATTTCTCCGCCATCCTGCGCGCGACGTTCGCCAATCTGCGAGCCGGCCACACGGTGCAGGGCGGTTCGACGCTGACGCAGCAGCTGGTGCGCAACCTGTTCCTCGATCGTGACCAGAACATCACGCGCAAATTCAACGAAGCGCTGATGTCGATCCTGATCGAAGCGCACTACGACAAGAGCCGCATCCTCGAGGCTTACATCAACGAGGTGTTCCTCGGTCAGCAGGGTAGCCAGGCGGTGCACGGTTTCGCCGCCGCGTCGGAGTTCTATTTCGGACGTCGCATCGAAGACCTGCGTCCGCAGGAAATGGCCTTGCTTATCGGCATGGTGAAGGGACCGAGCTTCTACGATCCGCGTCGTTATCCGGACCGTGCGTTGACGCGTCGCAACCTGGTGCTCGGCCAGTTCGTCGAAACGGGCCTGTTGAGCGCTGACGAAGCCAAGGCGGCGCAGGCGACGCCGCTGGGCATCATCACCAATGGTCAATTGCCGCATAACCGCTTTCCGGCCTTCATGCAGCTGGTACGCGGACAGATCACCAACGACTTCGATGACACCACGCTCAGCGAAGGCAACCTGAGCATCTTCACCACGCTCGACCCCGCCGCGCAGCTCTACACCGAGCAGGCCATCGCCACGACGATGAAAGCGCTGGGCAAACGCGGTGATGCGGCGCAGGCAGCGGCCGTCGTCACGGAGGCACAGACAGGCAGCGTGCTGGCCGTGGTCGGTAGCAAGGATCCGGGTGACCAGGGCTTCAACCGTGCGCTGGACTCGCGGCGTTCCATCGGCTCGCTGATCAAGCCGCTGGTGTACCTGGTGGCGCTTGCCCAACCCGATCGCTGGAACCTGGGCTCGCTCGTCGATGACTCGCCGATCAGCATGCGCCAGCCCGATGGCACCCAGTGGACGCCGAAAAATGACGAAGGCGACTCGCATGGCGAGGTGCCGATGGTCGACGCGCTGGTGCATTCGTGGAACCTCGCCACGATCCACCTGGGCCTGGAAGTCGGCGTGCCGCGCATCAAGGCCTTCCTTGAATCGTTCGGCATGACCGATATCAACCCGAGCCCGTCCCTGTTGCTGGGTGCCCAGGGGTTCTCGCCGCTGCAGACCGCGCAGCTCTATCAGTACATCGCCGCCGACGGCCATGCGCTGCCGCTCGTCGCCGTGCGCGGGGTGGTGGACGCGAAGGGCCAGACGATCAAGCGCTATGAAGTGAAAACCGGGCAGGGCGAATACCAGGGTGCGGTGCGCCTGGTGACCTGGGCGATGCAGCAGGTGGCGCGTTCGGGTACGGCCGCCTCGATTGGTCGCGCGGGCCTCGGCAATCTCAATGCCGCCGGCAAGACCGGCACCAGCAACGACATGCGTGACAGCTGGTTCGCCGGCTTCACCGAAGATCACCTGGCCGTGTTCTGGATGGGTCGCGACGACAACAAGCCAAGCGGGCTCTACGGCGCCACCGGCAGCCTGCGCGCCTGGCAGGAGCTGTTCCGCAAGCTGCCGACGCGGGCCTTGCCCGCTGAGCCGGGCCAGGGCCTGGAAATGGCCTGGATCGCCGACGGCAAGCGCACGGATCCGCAATGCGGAAATGCGCGGCAATTGCCGGTGATTGCAGGCACACTTCCGCAAAGTACCGAAGGCTGCTTCTGGCAGCGTGTGCAGAGCTGGTTTGGCGGCGGTGAAAACACCGAAGCCCCTGCGCCGGCCAACCCCGAACCCATCCGAGATTGATCATGTCGTACCGTCTTGCCCGCACCGTCCTCCTGACCGCCGTCGTGGCTGGTCTCGCCATCACCGCGTGCACCAGGATCGCCGAACCGGAAAAGCCGGCGCGCGCGGTGCCGTCGGACGCCCAGATGATTGCTTCGATTCGCGCGGCAGGCGATCGCGAAAAATCGATCATCGACGTGAACCCACTGCGCGATCCGGGCGTGACGATGCTGCAGGATGGTGCCGGTGCCGACGAGCGTCGTGGCGCGTACCAGGACGCTGCGGACAAGCTCGATCAGGCCCTCAAGCTCAGCCCCAACTCGCCGGACCTGCTGCAGGAACGGGCAGAAGTCGCGATTCGCCTGAAGGATTACCCGCGCGCCGAACAGCTCGCCCGCAAGTCGTGGGAGCTGGGGCCGCGCCTGGGCCCGCTGTGCGCGCGCAACTGGCAGACCATCAAGGAGCTGCGCTTCCACGCCGGCGACGACGCTGGCGCGGCCACGGCGGACAAGTGGGTCAAGCAGTGCCACGTCGAGGGCGTGCCCCGCTACTGAGGCAATCCCTGGCCACGGGCGAGGGCTTGCTACGGCGCGTGTGCAGATGGATGGCCCTTGTTCGATACTGCCGCAGTCATCCAAAAGGTGAATGCATCCATGGCTGCCAGTGCGAAACCGAATAGGGTGCTCTTCGAACTGGACCTGCTGCGCGCGTTGGTCACGGTTGCCGACTGTGGGAGCTTCACAGCAGCAGCACTTCGCCTGCATTCCACGCAATCCACGGTGAGCCAGAGGATCCGGCGTCTCGAAGAGGCGGCCGGATATGTGCTTCTGACGCGCGGCAAGGGTGATGTTCGCCCCACTGACGCCGGCGAAACCGTGCTGGCGTACGCGCGTCGACAACTTACGCTCAACGATGCATTGCTCGATGCGCTGACCGGCGCCGCTGTCGCGCTGACGATCCGGCTGGGCGTACCCGAAGATTTCGCTGCAGGCCGCACGACTGAGTTGCTCGCGACCTTCAGTCGCCGCCATCCGCACGTCAAGCTTGAAGTGAGTGCAGGCCTGAGCCGCGATCTGCTGGATGCCTATGATCGCGGTGACCTGGATATGGCATTGGTCAAGCTTCGTCGCGACTCGCGTGAATCCGTGGCCCGCTGGCCCGAGCCCATGCGCTGGATCGACAGTGCGAAGAGCCCCGCCTTTCAGCTCGATCCGCTGCCGCTCGTAGCGTTTCCGCCTCGCGGCCTCTATCGAGATGACATGATCGGCGCGATTGAGCGCATGGGGCGACGCTGGCGCATCAGCTTTTCGAGCACCAGCCTTTCCGGTGTCCAGGCGGCGGTTGCCGCAGGCCTCGGCATCAGCCTGCTGCCCGCGCGAGCAGTGACGGCCGGGCACATCGTGTTGCATCGTCGCCAGGGGCCCTGCGATCGACACCATGGATATCGCGCTGCTCCACGGCGCAACGGCCGATCCCATGGTGCAGGAGCTCGGGCGCGAGCTGGGGCGGATGATCGGACGTGAAAACAAGCGTGGTCCGGCGCGGCCGCGCTGAACGTCAGCGTGATTCCCAGAACTCGCCGCGATGCACGATCTGCCGATCACTTCGCGCGCCGGCCACGGCGGCAGGCCCGTTAGGCTCATCGAAAACCACGAACGATGCCTCGTTCCCCGCGTGAAGGCCGTAGCCTTCCTTGCCCATGACGGTGGCACCGGCATGCGTCGCCATGTCCAGCGCGACCAGCAGTTCGCTGTCCGTATAGAAGCCCGACCGATAGCCGACAAGCTGGGCTCGCTGCAGCATGTCGCCATTGCCGTAAGGCCACCAGGCATCGCGGATGTTGTCATTGCCGCTGAAAACGTGAACGCCTGCCGCGCGAAGTCGGAGCACCGGCGGGAAAGCGCGGTCGCCAGGCGCATTGGTCATGATGGCCACGCCGGCATCCGACAGAGCCAGCGCGGTGCGATCGACCACATCGTGCGTCACGTCGCCCAGCGCATAGGCATGGCTCACGGCGACGCGTCCCGCCATGCCGAGCGCTTTCGTGCGCGCGGCAATGCGCAGCAGTTGCCCGATGCCTTGCATGCCCGGCTCGTGCAGATGGATGTCCACCTTGGCGTCGTGGCGTTCGGCCACGCCGAACACCACGTCGAGCTGGCCTTCGGCATCGCCATCGAGCGTCGTGGGATCGATGCCGCCGACGACGGTCGCACCTTCGCGCATGGCGGCATGAAGCACGTCGGCCGTGCCGGGACAAGACATCACGCCCGCCTGCGGAAACGCGACGATTTCGATATCGACCCGATCAAGCCAGCGGCTGCGCGCTTCCATGACCGCATGCAAGTGCGAAAGGCCGGTCGTGGCATCCACGTCGACGTGGCAGCGCATGGCCATCGTGCCGTAGCTTGCGGCCTGGGCAATCAACGCGTCCGCGCGCTCCACCATGGGCCGCGCAGTCGCCAGGAGTTGCTTCTCCGCCGCCAGTCGTTCACGCAGCGAGTGGGCTGGGACGTGTGGTCTCCATGTGTCGCCGACAAAGCTTTTGTCCAGGTGAATATGGCCGTCGACGAAGCCCGGCAGGACGAGCCGCCCGGCGAGGTCGATGGTTTCGCGGGCCTCGGATGCGTCCGTGGCGTCGACAAGACGGCCGTCCTTGACGGCAAGGCGAATGGGCTCGCCGTGCACGTTCACGGCGTTGTTGAAGATCCGATCGAGCATGGTCGACCTCCATGGGGGTGGGGCGCCGGAGCGAACTCGGACGGCGGGTCGGAAGGTAGGTGAAGCCAATGTACGGCGGCGTCGGAACATGCGCCAATGAAATGATTTACTGGCATGCATTCGCGATTCGAATGATCGGGGTCGTGACGGCAGGAGTGCCCCGGACGTCGTGACCGTCCAGCGCTTTGACGGACGCTCGCCCCCAAACTCCATCTCCGCCATACTTGCCCGATGATCGACTCCGACGCCTCTGCGCTGCTCGGCGCGGACGGCCCGTTCGCACGCGAGTTGCCCAATTTCGCTCCGCGCGCCGCCCAGCAGGCGATGGCGCAGGCGGTTCAGCATGCGATCGCCGAACGCGAGACACTGATCGCCGAAGCGGGCACGGGTACGGGCAAGACTTACGCGTATCTCGTTCCGGCGCTGCTGTCGGGTGAACGGGTGATCGTCTCGACAGGCACCAAGGCGCTGCAGGATCAGCTGTTCTTTCGTGATCTTCCGCGCGTGCGTTCGGTGCTCGGTGCGCATCTCAAGGCCGCGCTTCTGAAAGGTCGGGCGAACTACCTGTGTCTGTATCGCCTCGATCAGACCGTGCGTGAAGGCGCCACCTTCGATTACACGCAGGCGTCGCAACTGGCGGCCATACGTGCCTGGTCCGCGCGCACGCGTTTTGGCGACCGCATGGAACTGGCCGAGGTGCCGGAAGAATCGCCGATGTGGCCACGCGTGACGTCCACGCCGGAGAATTGCCTGGGCGTGGAGTGTGCGTTCTACGACGACTGCCACGTGGTGAAGGCACGTCGCGAAGCGCAGGAAGCCGATGTGGTGGTGGTCAATCACCATTTGCTGTTTGCCGATCTTGCACTGAAGCAGGGCGGCTTCGGCGAGATCCTTCCCGGGGCGCAGGCTTTCATCCTCGATGAAGCCCACCAGATTCCGGAGCTCGCGGGTCAGTTCTTTTCGCAGAGCATCAGCGCGCGTCAGCTCACTGAGCTGGCACAGGATGCGCTGGCCGAATGCAATGGGGTCACCGGGGCCATCGGCGTCGTACTCGAGCCGGCCGAGGCCCTGCAGGACACCGTGCGCAAATTGCGCGCCAGCATGCAGCCGTTGCCGGAGCGCGGGCCGTTTCACCTGCTCGAGACGGCCGGCGATATTCGCGAAGGCCTGCGCGACTTGCAGGACATGCTGGCGGCGTTCGCCGACGTGCTCGCCTCACAGGCCGAACGCACGCGCGGCTTCGCCAATGCGCACGAGCGCGCGGCCGTGATGACCGAGCGACTGGATCGCATCGTCGAACAACCCGACGAACAGGATGTGCGTTGGTTCGAACTGTTCCCGCGCGGTTTTGCCCTGCATGCCACGCCGCTGGACCTGGCGGCGCCACTGCGCGTCCTGCGCGAACGTACACAGGCGGCATGGATCCATACGTCGGCGACCCTGTCCGTCGCCGGTAGCTTCCAGCACTTCGCCCGGCAGCTTGGGCTTGAGTATCCGCAGACGCTGAGCCTGGAAAGTCCGTTCGATTACGAAAAGCAGGCGCTGTGCTATCTGCCGGCCGGCTTGCCCGACCCGGCGATGCGCGATTACACGGAGCGTGTCATCGACGCCGTGCTGCCCGTGCTGGAAGCCTCCAACGGTCGTGCATTCCTGTTGTTTACTTCGCACCGTGCCCTGCGCCTGGCCGCCGACACGCTTTCGCGACGAGTGGGCTGGCCGTTGTTCGTCCAGGGCACGGCGCCGCGGCATCGGTTGCTCGAAGACTTCCGCGCCAGTGGCCACGGTGTGTTGCTCGGCGCAGCCAGTTTCTGGGAAGGCGTCGACGTGGCCGGGGAAGCGCTCAGCGTCGTGGTGATCGACAAGCTGCCGTTCGCGGCACCTGATGACCCCGTCCTGCAGGCGCGCCTGGATGCCCTCGAGCACTCCGGTATCAATCCCTTCATGGGCTGGCAGGTCCCCAGCGCCGTCATTGCCCTCAAGCAGGGCGTGGGCCGCCTGATCCGCGACGTCCATGATCGCGGCGTACTGGTCCTGTGCGACCCTCGTCTGACCAGCAAGGGCTATGGCAAGCTGTTCCTCAACAGCTTGCCACCGATGCCGCGCACCCGGGACCTGAAGGACGTGCAAGCGTTCTTCGCGGATGACGGGGACGCCTAGACGGCAGTTTCGCGTCGCGTGGTCTAGCTTGCTTCCCACGTTTCAGGAGCAGGGTCATGGCAAAGATCACCGGTCTGGGCGGCATTTTCTTCAAGTCGCGCGATCCCATCGCGTTGTCGAAGTGGTACGCCGAACACCTGGGCCTGCCCGCCCAGGAGTGGGGTGGCGCGATGTTCACCGAAGACGAATCGCGACCGGGCAAGACGCTTTGGTCGCCCTTCAAGGCGGACACGGCCTATTTTGGCGCCGGTCCGCAGACCTTCATGATCAACTTCCGCGTGGATGACCTGGACAGCGTGCTGATCAACCTGCGCCGCGCCGGTGTCGACGTCGATGACAAGAGCGAGGCGAGCGAGTACGGCAAGTTCGGCTGGTTCACCGATCCGGAAGGCCATCGCGTGGAGCTGTGGGAGCCGCCGGCGTCGGCGTAAGGTCAGTCCGGGCCGCAGGATTCGGCGCGTCGCTGCAGCAGGGCCTTTTCCTGCGCATTGCGTGTCATGGCCGATGCGCGCAGGAATTCCGTGCGTGCTTCAGCCAGTCGACCCAGCTTGTACAGCAGGTCGCCGCGGACACTCGGTAGCAGGTGGTAGTTCTTCAGCGCCGGCTCGTCGCGCAGTGCATCAACCATGGTCAGGCCGGCTTCCGCGCCGTACGCCATCGAAACGGCCACGGCGCGATTGAGCTCGATCACCGGTGACGGGAAGCTGCGCGCCAGCTCGGTATAGAGCGCCACGATGCGCGGCCAGTCGGTTTGATCGGCGGTGGTGGCGCGCGCATGACAGGCGGCGATGGCGGCTTGCGTCGCGTATACGCCGCGGATGCTGGCCAGTTTCTCAGCGCGTTCGAGGGCGGCCAGGCCGCGGTGGATCATCAGCTGATCCCAGCGCGAACGATTCTGTTCCAGCAGAAGCACGGGCTCGCCGCCCGGTCCGACGCGCGCGGCGTTGCGCGATGCCTGGATTTCCATCAGTGCCGCCAATCCATGCACTTCCGGTTCCTGCGGGGCCAGCTCGGCGAGGATGCGGCCCAGTCGCAGCGCGTCTTCGCACAGGCCGGGGCGCAGCCAGTCCTGGCCGGTCGTCGCGGAATATCCTTCGTTGAAGATGAGGTAGATAACACCGAGAACCGAACCGAGGCGCTGGTTCAGCTCTTCGCCGCGCGGCACTTCGAAAGGCACCTTCGCGTCAGACAAAGTGCGCTTGGCGCGCACGATGCGTTGGGCGATGGTGGGTTCGGGCACGAGGAACGCCCGGGCGATTTCATCGGTCGTCAGGCCGCCAAGCAGGCGCAAGGTCAGCGCGACGCGCGCATCCATCGACAGGAGTGGATGGCAGGCGGTGAAAATCAGGCGCAGCAGGTCGTCACCGATGTGGTCGTCGGCAGCCAGCTCCACTTCGGTGAAGGCGAACTCCTGTTCGGCTTCGAGTTCGCGCGTGATCTCTTCATGCTTGCGCTCGATCAGCTTGCTGCGGCGCAGGCGATCGATGGCGCGATGCTTGGCGGTCGTCATCAGCCAGGCACCGGGGTTATCCGGGACACCGGATTGCGGCCATTGTTCGAGGGCCACCACGAGTGCGTCCTGGGCCAGTTCCTCGGCCAGGCCGACATCGCGCACCATGCGCGCCAGGCCGGCAATGAGGCGAGCGGATTCGATGCGCCACAGGGCGTCGATGGTGCGATGGATGTCGGTCGCCGTCATAGCGCGCGATCACATCACCGCGCGCCCCTGGAACGCAACTGTCGTGGGTCACGGCCACACCCCCTTGGCAAGCCGCTCCGCCCCGGCAACGGGCCCAGGCGGAGGCGAGCGCGCGCGTTACGTCGGTCGCGGAACCATGATCATCCAGCGCACGCCGAATCGATCTGCCAGCATGCCAAAGCTGGTGGCGAAGAAGGTTTCGGCCAGCGGTTGAGAGACTTCGCCGCCATCGGCGAGCGCGTCGAAAGCCTTCTTCGCATCCGCATCGGACTTCATCGAGTACGCCAGCTGGAAACCCTCGAACTTCATGTCGCTCTTGGCGTAGCCATCGGTGGCCATGATGGTGGTATCGCCGACGGTGAACTCACTGTGCATCACCTTCTCGGCGTATGCCGGATCGGGTGCGTGGCCTTCCTGGGGCGGCTGCGGATTGTCCTTGAAACGCATCAGCAGTTTCACTTCGGCGCCGAGCGTTTTCTTGTAGTACGCAAGCGCTTCGTCGCAGCGGCCATCGAAGTTCAGGTATGTCTGGATCGTCATGGGCGTGTGCCTTCGGCAAGATGCGTGGGAGTCAGTTCTGCTGGGCCATGACGGCGCGAATCCGTTCTTCCTGCTCGCGCAGTTCCGGCGTGAATTCGGCGCCAAAGTCTTCGGCTTCGAATACCTGGCGAATCTCGATTTCCGATTCCCCGTCGAAGGGATTCGGGCAGCGCTTCATCCATTCGATGGCTTCTTCGAGCGATTTCACCTGGATGATCCAGAAGCCGGCAATCAATTCCTTGGACTCGGCGAACGGGCCATCGATAACGGTGCGCTTGCTGCCGTCATAGCGGATGCGGGCGCCTTTTGAGCTGGGCTGCAGGCCTTCGCCGGCGAGCATGACGCCGGCCTTCACCAGCTCCTCATTGAACTGGCCCATCTCGGTCAGCAACTGCTCGGTGGGCATGACACCGGCTTCGGATTCCTTGTTGGCCCGGACCATCACCATGAATCGCATGGCAGTTCTCCTCGGTTGGATGTGGGTGGCGGGCCGACGGAGGCGGCCTCTGTGCATGCGACGAACGACCAGGGCGGAAATCGACACGCCCGTCGTTCGCTTGCCTGAGGTTCGCCCGGCCTTGCCTGTGAACCGGCTCATGCCGCCACGACGCGGGCCCGGGAAGGGTGGTGTGATGAGCTGGCCCTGGCCCCCTCCCAAGCGCGCCGTCGCGCCTGCCGGTAACATGGAGCGTCTATGAACCTGCTTGCCATCGAAACGTCTACCGAAGCCTGCTCGGTCGCCCTGGTCCACGGGGAAGAAGTCATCGCACGCAGCGAAGTGGCGCCGCGCCGCCACGCGGAGCTGGTGCTGCCCATGGCCGATAGCCTCCTGGCCGAGGCCGGGCTGGGGCGTCATGCCCTGGATGCGATTGCCGTGGGACGAGGGCCGGGCGCCTTCACCGGCGTGCGACTGGGCGTGTCGCTGGCTCAGGGCATGGCGCTGGCCCTTGATTGCCCGGTCATCACCATCTCGTCACTGGCAGCGCTGGCGCTTGAGGCGCCGGAGGACGAGGCCGCCATTCTCGCCGTGATCGACGCGCGGATGGGGGAGGTCTATGCGGCCTGCTATCGCCGCGATGCCCAGGGTGGCCTGATCGCCCTCGACCAGGAGCGCGTGTGCGCACCGGGTGACCTCACCCTGCCGGCAGAAACCGAGTGGCACGTGGTGGGCACGGGTTGGGCGACCTACGAGAACATCTTGCGCGAGCGGCTCACGGGCACGTTGCGCTCGGCGGATGGCGCCTGCTTCCCGCAGGCCGGACATATTGCCGAGCTGGCCGCGGTGGCGTTCCGTTCGGGGCACCTGCTGGCGCCCGAACTGGCCTTGCCGGTGTATCTGCGTGACAAGGTCGCGCTGACGCTGGTGGAGCAGGGCAAGGCCTGATCGAACGCCTTTTACAGCTGCCCGATGACCAGCTGTACCAACAAGCTGCTTACCGAGACCGCCGCCCAGACACCCAGTCCCAGCAGGATCGGACGGGCGCCGGTCGCAGCCATCTTGCGCAGGTTCGCCGAGAGGCCGATGGCCGTCAGCGCGACGATGATCAGGAATTCCGCGGCCATGTGGATCGCCGGCTGGATCACCTCGGGCACCAGTCCGGCCGTGCGCACCGCCGAGGCCACCAGGAACCACAGGATGAACCAGGGGAAGATGCGGCGCAGGCTGAAGTCCGACGCGCCCTGCTTCTTTTCGCGCCAGGCGACGGCGAAGGCCAGGACCAGGCAGATCGGAATGATCAGCGTGGCGCGGGTCAGCTTGACGATCGTGGCGTAGTCGCCCGCAGCCTTGCTGAAGCTGTAGCCGGCCGCGACCACCGACGAGGTGTCGTTGATCGCCGTACCCGCCCACAGGCCAAAGCCGAGGTCCGACAAGTGCAGCAGGTGGCCCAGCAGCGGGAACAGCAGCACGGCGACCAGGTTGAACAGGAAGATGGTGGAGATCGCAAAGGCCGTATCGTGCTCGTCCGGCTTGATGATCGGCGTCACGGCCGCAATGGCCGAGCCGCCGCAGATAGCCGTGCCCACGCCGATCAGGATCTTGAGCTTGTCATGCACCTTCAGCATGCGGCCCAGGCCCCATGCGGCGAGGAAGGCCACCGTCATGGTCACCAGCGTGACCGCCAGCGACTCCAGGCCTGTCTTGGCGACCTGGTTGAGGCTCAGGCCAAAGCCCAGCGCAATGATCGACCACTGCAGCACCTGCTTGCCGGCGAACTGGATGCCGGGGGTGAACTGGCCGCCCGGGGCCAGCAGGTTGCGCACCGCAATGCCCATCACGATGCCGAACACGGGGCCGCCGATCAGCGGGGCAAGGCGCCCAAGGCCGAGGGCGAGCAGGGCGATGGCCGTGGCGAGAGCGAGGCCGGGAAGACGCTGGCCGAAGGTGGGTGCGGCAGGGGCGGGGATTGCGGTGACAGCCATGAGACGCTCCTTGAGACCGCCGCATTGTCCGACCCGAGATGAATCAATGAAACTGCATATAACTTATGGTTTGTATAAAATGAGCTGATGATTAGCATCAGCCCGCGCCAGCTCGACGTCTTCGTCCAGGTTGCCCGCCTCGGCAGCGTGCGCGCGGCGGCCGACAGGCTCCACCTTACGCAGCCTGCGGCGAGCATGGCGCTCTCGGAAATGGAGAAGCAGCTGGACGGCCCGGTGTTCGATCGCGAACGCGGCCGCCTGAGGCTCAATGCGAAAGGGCGCGAGCTGCTGCCGATCGCCCAGGAGCTGCTCGAACGCTACGAAGAGTTCGGCCGCCTGGCGCGCGGCGGCGTCCAGGCGCTCACGGGTGAACTGCGCATCGGCGCGAGCAATACCGTTGGCAACTACCGCGTCGGCGAACTGCTCGGTCGCTTCGTGCGTAGTCATCCGCAGGTCGCCATTCGCCTGCGCGTCGCCAACACCGACGCCATTGCCGCCGCGATGCTCGATCACGAACTGGATGTCGGCTGTGTCGAAGGCCCGGTTGTGCACCCTTTGCTGGAGATGACGCCGTGGCGTGATGACGCGCTGGTTGTGTGCGCGCCCCCCGATCATCCGCTGGCGCGCAAGCGCGGCCTGAAGGCCGGTGACTTCGCGGGTGCGCGATGGGTGCTGCGCGAGCCGGGTTCGGCGACGCGCACAACCAGCGAGCGCGTGCTAGCGCAATTGCCTCCCGGCGAAACCGTGCTGGAGCTCGATCAGATCGAGGCGATCAAGCAGGCTGTCGTCGCAGGCATGGGCATCGCGTGCTTGCCACAGATTGCGGTGATCGATGCGGTTGCCACCGGGCGCCTCAAGGCGCTGGAAACCCCCTTCCTGGATTTGCGGCGCAAGCTGTTCCTGCTGCTGCACCGGGAAAAATACCGCGGCGCATTGCTGGATGCCTTCCTGGGCGATGTCGCGTTCAACTGACGTCAGCCGCCGACACTCGCCAGCAGCGCTTCGGCTTCTTCGTGCGTGCGTGCGCGGATGATCGACGGCGCCATGCGTCGCAGCTCGTGGTAATCGAGCTGGGCGATGCGATCGCGCACGTGCAACAACTGGCTTGAGTGCATGCTGAACTCAGTGAGGCCCAGTGCCATCAGCAAACCCGTGAACTTCGTATCGCCGCCGATTTCGCCGCACAGGCTTACTGGTTTTCGCGCACGGCGGCCGGCCGAGATCACGTGCGAAATCAGCCGCAGAAGCGCGGGCTGCAGCGGGTTGTAAATGTTATCGAGCGCATCGTTGCCGCGATCGGCCGCAAGCACGTACTGCGCGAGGTCGTTGGTGCCGATGGCGAGGAAGTCGGCGTGGTCGAGCAGCGAGCGGACATTGATCGCTGCAGCGGGCACTTCGATCATCGCGCCGAGCGGCAATTTTTCCGGCAGGTCGATGTTTTCGCGCTTCAAATCCTGCCGGGCGAGCTTGAACAGCGTGCGCACCGCGATCAGTTCATCCGGCTGCGTGACCATGGGCACGAGCACGCGCACCGGGCCATAGCAGGCGGCGCGCAGGATGGCGCGGATCTGCGTGGTGAACACGGCCGGATGCCGCAGTGAGAGTCGCACGCCACGGACGCCGAGCGCCGGATTTTCTTCGCCGCGAAGCACCAGTCCCGCGGCATCCGCCTTGTCGGCGCCCAGGTCCAGGGTGCGGATGGTGACCGGTTGTCCACCCATGCCCAGCACGAGATCGCGATAGGCGATGAACTGCTCGTCTTCGGACGGCAGATCCTTGTGGCGCAGGAAGAGGAATTCGGTGCGATAGAGGCCAACGCCATCGGCGCCGCGCGCGCGGGCCATGGCGATGTCGGTTGGCGTTTCGGCGTTGGCGAGCAGGCGGATGTCCACGCCATCGGTGGTGCGCGTGGGCGCATTGGCCAGCGATGCCAGGCGTCGGCCTTCCAGCTGCGCTTCGCGCTGCCATGCGCGATAGCGGGCAAGATCCTGCGCGGTGGGATGCACGACCGCTTCGCCACGTTCGGCGTCGAGCAGGATCAGGTCATCATCGTGAATCGTGGACAGCGCATCGCGGGCGCCGACCAGCATGGGCAGGTCCAGGCTGCGCGCGAGGATGGCACTGTGCGAGTAAGCGCTACCGGAACTGGCCACCACGCCGAGAAGTCCGTTGCCGGCCAGATGCGCCATGTCAGCCGGCGCGATGGTGTCGGCGATGAGGATCTCGCCCACACGCGCGGCGAGCTTGCGTTCTTCGCGGCTGGTCTGGCGTTGAAGCGCGGAAATCACGCGGTTGATGACCTGGTCGACATCTTCCTTGCGGCTGCGCAGGTAAGGGTCGTCCATGGCTTCGAAAACGGCGGCGAGGCGGTCGCGCTGCTTCTTCAGTGCGGCGCCCGGGCGGTAATGGCCGATGCGCACCAGATCGTCCAGGCCGCGCAGCAGCTCCGGGTCATCGAGCAGCAGCGAGTGCGCATCGATGAACTCGTTGACCTCGCGGGCCAGGGCGCCGTGCAGCTTGCCGCGCAGTTCGCGCAGTTCCAGGCGCGCGGTATCGAGCGCACGATGCAAGCGCGCGAGCTCGGCTTCGACTTCTTCTTCGGCGAGCGGGCGTGTGTCGACCAGATAGCGGCTCGGCTGCACCAGTCGTGCACGTCCGAGCGCCATGCCCCGTGAAGCGGATGTGCCAAACAGAAGGTGTCTCATGGGCGCCCTCCGTGGCGCGATGCGAAGGGGAGGAAGCCGGCGAAGTGGGGGCGTGGCTGGAATCTGACAATGGCTGTCCGGCACATCGCGGCATGCGTGTTGCCGGACGTGCAATGCGTCACGTTATGACGTGACGATGGCTGAGCCATGGCCCTCCCCATTCACGCTCCTTCGTCGAACTTGCGGTCGAACAACTCGACCACCGCCCTCAGCGCCAGTTCCTCATCCACGCCTTCGGCGCGTACCGTCAGCGGCGTACCCATGCCCGCTGCCAGCATCATTACGCCCATGATGCTTTGGGCGTTGACCTCGCGACCCCGGCTGATCAGCCAGACCGTGGATTTGAAACTCTGCACCAGCTGCACCAGCTTGGCGGACGCGCGAGCGTGAAGGCCAAGCTTGTTGGAAACGACAATCTCTTGCTCAAGCATGATCGATGAATATCCCCCCGCGCCCGCCGCTGGCGGCGATTTCCGCCAGTTCGTCGAGCGGTTTTTCCGCGTAGTTCAACACGCGCAGCAGCATGGGCAGGTTAAGCCCGGAGACGCAGCGCAAGCGTACGCCCAGCGCACTGAGCGATAGGCCAATATTGCAGGGCGTGGCGCCATAGAGATCGGCCAGCACCAGGACCCCGTCACCTGAATCCAGCGAGCGGGCATGGCGCGCCGTCAACGTGCGCATCACGTCCGGGTCGGCCTGCGGCGGCACCTCGACGGCCTCCACCTGCAGCGGCAACTTGGGCAGCACGTGGTGGGCGGCTGAGATCAGCGCCTTGCCCACGGATTCGTGGGTCATCAGCAGAATGCCGACGCTCATCACTCGAGCTCCCGGTGAAAGGTGAGTGCGCCTTCGTGGCGTGCGCGGTAATACGCCGCCAGGCGTTCGACCAGGTAAACCGAGCGGTGACGGCCGCCAGTACATCCGACGGCGATGGTGACGTAGCTGCGATCGTCGGCGGCGAAGCGGGGCAGCCAGTTGTCGAGCCAGCGCACGGTGTCGTCGAAGTACTCGCCGACCAGCGCCTGGGCTTCGAGGTATTCGCGCACCGGTGCGTCCTTGCCCGACAGCGGGCGAAGGCGGGGCTCCCAGTGCGGATTCGGCAGGCAGCGCGCGTCGAAGACGAAGTCCGCATCCAGCGGCAGGCCGCGCCGGAACGCGAACGACTGGAACATCAGGGTCAGGCCTTCGGTGGCCTGGGCATAGCCGGTGGCAACCAGGCGGCGCAGCTGGTGCACGTTGAGTTCGCTGGAATCGATGACCTTTTCGGCAATCGCCATCAGCGGACGCAGCAGGCGCCGTTCCTCGGCGATGGCATCGGCCAGCGACAGCCCCATCGGCGACAGCGGGTGCCGGCGGCGGGTTTCCGAATAACGCTTGATCAGCACGTCGTCGCGGCTGTCCAGGAAGATCAGGTGCACCTGCACGCCCGCGGCTGCCAGCTCGGACAGCATCAGCGGCATCTTCACGAAGTCCTCGCCGCGGTTGCGCACGTCCACGCCCACGGCGATGTTGCGGCGCTTGCCCTCGGCGCCACCGTGGCTCACCGCCGCCACCAGTTCGGGCAGCAGGGCGGTGGGGAGGTTGTCGACGCAATAGAACTCCAGGTCTTCCAGCGCACGCAGGGCGACGGTCTTGCCGCCGCCGGACATGCCGGTGAGAACGACCAGGTGGATCGCGTCGGGGTTCTGGATATCGGTGGTGCTGGCGTTTTGACTCATGGTGTTACCACGGCGGCAGGCGCCGCATCTGGTGCGCCTGGCGGTCGATGAATGTCTGCGCGGGATCGATGCCCTTGCTCTTCAACATATGGTTGCGGACTGCCGCTTCCACCAGTACCGCCAGGTTGCGACCGGGTGCCACAGGGATGGTAATCATCGGCACCTGGACGTCGAACACCTCGCGGTGGCCCACATCGCCGGTGAGGCGCGTCAGGCCGTCGGTGTCCTCGCCTTCTCGCATGGGTTTGAGATGGATCAGCAGGCGCAGATACTTCGACTGCTTGACGGCCGTGTGACCAAACATCTCACGCACGTTGAGAACGCCCAGGCCACGAACCTCGAGGAGGTCCTGCAGGAGCTCGGGGCAGGCACCGTCGATGACGTCCGGGGCAATCAGGGTGAATTCGGTAGCGTCGTCAGCCACCAGGCGATGGCCGCGGCTGATCAGTTCCAGCGCCAGCTCGCTCTTGCCCGAGCCCGATTCGCCGGTGATCAGTACGCCGATGGAAAAGACCTCAAGGAAAACGCCGTGCAGCGTCAGCTTCGGCGCCAGCATGCGAGCCAGGTGGTACTGCATCCAGGTCAGCAGCTCGTGGCCGCGCTTGGAGCTGATCCACAGGGGGGTATTGGTTTCCTCGGCTACCTCGCGCAGGTCGGCGGGGATGGCCTGGTCTTTGGTGACGATCAGGGCGGCCGGCTGGTAGGCGGCGATCTTGTTGATCACTTCCCAGCGCTGGCGCGAATCCAGGCTGTCGAGGAAGTTGAGTTCCTCGGTGCCGATGATCTGGATCTTGTTCGGATAGATGACGTTGAGGTAGCCGATCAGCGAGGGCCGGCGCGTCGTGGTGGCGCCGCGCTCGAGGACGCGCGATTCGCCACGCATGCCCGACACCCAGCGCAGGGCCATGCGTTCGTGGACGCCATCGTAGAGTTGTCGTGCGGTAAGCCGGTCCAAGCCTCGTCCTTTGCGCCGGGCGGAAACGATTCAGCGGCGCGACAGGAGGCATTGTGCCAGTTTGGGGAGAACCGCGCCGAATGGCGTCGGGTGGATCGGGGGAGGCCCACCCCATGGCGGGGTGGGCCTGGGAAGTACCTGGCGATTAGCCGTACTGACGCTCGTCGCGTACTTCACGCTGGTGCTTGTCGCAGACCTTTTCGCGGTGCTTGCGAAGCTGGGTGACCAGTTTGTCGAACATCTGGTCAATTGAGGCGTACATATCCGACGAAGTGGCCTCTGCATGCAGCGAGGTACCGGTGACGCCCAGCGTGCCTTCGGCACGTTGCTGGAGCTTGTCGACCGAAAGGACCACGCTGAGGCCGACGGACTTGCCGTCGAGGCGGGTAAGTCGATCGAGGTGACTGTTCACGCGATCCCGAAGGGCCGGGGTGATCTCGATCTGCTGACCGCTTAGCTGGACTTGCATGTTGCGCCTCCTTGGTACTGGCCGCCGGTTCGGGCGGCGTGGGTCGATGTGCCAGTCACGTGACGGCCCCGACACACCATCGTCTTCTCTTGGTATGGGGACGCTTTCTGTCCCGCCAAGTTCCCGCTCACTGTGCAAGTTGAGCGCAGACGACTGACCTGAATCAGGTTCAGCTGGCTCGCTGGCGCTCGCTGGAGCTGGGAATTCGCATAGCCTCCCGGTATTTGGCGACCGTCCGGCGGGCCACCTGAATGCCCTTGCGGTGCAATTCCTCGGCGATGGCCTGGTCGGACAAGGGTTTGCGTGGATCTTCCGCGTCCACGAGTTTGCGCAACATGGCCTGGATGGCCGTGGCGGATGCGCTGCCGCCGTCCTCAGTGGATACGCCACTGGAGAAGAAATGCTTGAGTTCGAAGGTGCCGCGCGGCGTATGAATGTATTTGCGCGTGGTCACGCGGGAAATGGTGGACTCATGCATGCCCACTTCCTCGGCCACCTCGCGCAGCACCAGCGGGTGCATGGCTTCGGGGCCGTAGTCGAGAAAGGCACTCTGGCGGCGCACGATGGCTTCGGCGACCTTGAGCAGCGTCTCGGCACGCGACTCGAGGCTCTTGATCAGCCAGCGCGCTTCCTGGAGCTGCCCGCGCATCCAGCTGGCGTCGTCGCCGCGCGCCTGCGCGATGAGGTTGCAGTAATGCTGGTTGAGGCCCAGGCGCGGCTGGCAGTCGGGATTGAGGCTGACGCGCCAACGGCCGCTGTCCTTGCGCGCATAGACGTCCGGCGCGACGTATTCGACCGGCGTGACGTCGAGGGCGGCGCCCGGACGCGGATCGAGGCTGCGGATCAGCATGGCTGCAGCGTGCGTTTCCTCTTCTGTCGCGCGCAGACGGCGCGCCAGCCGGGGGACGTCGTTGCGAGCCAGCAGTTCCAGCTCGGCATCGACGATGCGCAGGGCCAGTTCACGCTGGGACAACTCCGCCGAAAACTGTTCCAGCTGGGCGCGGAGGCAGTCGCGCAGATCGAGGCTGGCCACGCCTGTCGGGTCAAATCGCTGAAGCTGGCGCCGGATGGCGTCGACTTCCTCAATCGTCGCTTTCAGATCGGCCGGTACGGCGGCCAGCACCGCATCAAGGCCTTCGGTGAGATAGCCATCCGCATTGAGGGCGTCGATGAGAATGGCGGCGATCGTGCGCTCGCGCAGGCTCATGTGGCTCAGGTTGAGCTGCCACAGGAGGTGCTCCTGCAGGGTTTCCGGGGCGGCGCTTTGCGGTTCGAAGCCGTCCTCGTCCCCCGAGCCGTTGCGGCTGCCACTGGCGCCACCGCTGGAGAAATCGATCGGCTCCTCGGCTGCGCCGCCGGATTCTGCCCAGTCGGACATGTCGTCGGTATCGCCGTCGCTGCTGCTGGAGCCGGCCACCTCGACCTGGAAATCCGCCGCTTCGCCGGGGCCGCTTTCGCCGTCGCCTTCGCCGGGATTGTCCTCGGCGAATTCCAGCAGGGGGTTCCCTTCCGCGATCTGCCTCAGCTCAGCCTCGAGCTCCAGCTGCGAAAGTTGCAGAAGGCGAATCGCCTGCTGCAGCTGCGGCGTCAGAGTGAGCTGCTGATTGAGGCGAAACTGCAGTCCGGGTTTCATGCCAGGTGGGTAAGGTGAACTCGCCGTCATCCTAACCCCCTTGGTCAGAGGGGGCTATAGCAGGCCGTTAGGCCGGATGGCCGAATGTGTGATGTCGGCCGCGTTGCGGCCGGCTCGCGCTACAAGCGGAACTCGCGGCCCAGGTAAACCTCGCGAACCTTCTCGTCGGCCAGGATGTGCTGCGGCGTGCCGCGCGAAAGCACTTCGCCATCGCTGAGGATGTAGGCGCGATCACAAATGCCCAGCGTCTCACGGACATTGTGATCTGTGATGAGCACGCCGATGCCGCGTTCCTTCAGGTGACGGACGATGCGCTGGATTTCGCCAACCGAGATCGGGTCGACGCCGGCGAAGGGTTCGTCGAGCAGCATGTAGCGCGGCTCGGCCGCCAGGGCGCGGGCAATCTCCACGCGACGGCGCTCGCCACCGGAAAGGCTGATGCCTTTCTGTTCGGCGATGTGGGAGATTTTCAGTTCGTCCAGCAGGCTTTCCAGTGCATTGGCGCGCTGGCGGGCGCTGAGGTTCTCGCGCAGTTCGAGCACGGCCATGATGTTGTCCGCCACGGTGAGGCGGCGGAACACCGACGGCTCCTGCGGCAGGTAGCCGATGCCCAGCTTGGCGCGGGCGTGCATGGGCAAGCCGGTGATGTCGTACTTGTCGAGCTTGATCGAGCCGGCATCGGCTTCGATCAGGCCTACCACCATGTAGAAGCAGGTGGTCTTGCCGGCGCCGTTGGGGCCCAGCAGGCCGACCACTTCACCTTCGCGAATCGAGAAGCCGAAGTCGCGCACGACCTGGCGCGCACGAAACCGCTTTTGCAAACCTTCGGCTGACAGCATCGATTACTTGCCCTCGGCCGGCGTTGCGGCGGGTTTGGGGGCGGCCGGTGCGGCCGGCTTGGGCTTCGGCAGGAAGGTGCCGTGGACCAGGCCATCATTGCCGGACTCGCCGGTGATCACGCTGGTGTCGGTGTTGTAGGTGATCTTGTCACCGTTGAACTGACCGCGGCCCTGCTGCGTGACCTTGGCGTTGCCTGTCAGCACGGCGATGCCATTGATGTTGTCGTAATCGAGCTTGTCGGCGTCGCCCTGCATCAGGTTGTTGCTCTCATCCAGCTGCTGGATGTGCGCCTGGGCACCGGTAACGACCACGCGCGCGATCTGCGAATCGCCATCGAGATGGATTTCAGCCTTGGCACCGGTGATCAGCAGCGTACCCTGCGTGATCTTCACGTTGCCCGTCAGAGTGGTGACGGAGTTGGGTGCATTGATGGCATTGGTCGTCTTCGCCGAGAAATTCATCGGCTGATTGCGATCGTCCTTTTTCGCCAGCGCCGCAGCCGGAGCCAGGGCGACCAGGGCCAGCGCGCAGGCGCCGAGGGCGAACTTACGACTTCCGTTTACGCGGCGGGAACGAGCCGTGGCTGTCATCGAGCAGCTCCAGATGATTGTCGGTGAGGTTGGCACGCATGCCGATGCCGCGCATTGTAGTGTCGCCTTGGGTCATCGTGGCTGCCTCGGCGGTTTCCATCCGATTTTCCTTCGGCCAGGCGGTGACCTCGGAAGTGTGCAGCTCGGCCTGGGCCGTGTCGCCATAGGCCGGGCGATGCATGTAGACCTGGCCCTGCAGCTTCAGCAGGGTGCCACTCTTGTCGACCCAGCCGTAAACCGACTCGCCTTGCCAGGCGGGGACGCCGGGTTTCTTGGAGGGCAGCTCGAAGCGGGGCTGGTCGATGTAGAGCGACTCGTCCCCTTCGCGGCGATCCAGGCGCGGGCCGTAGACGCGGAAGCTCGGCAGGCCTTCCTGGTCGTAGACGAAGCCCTTGAAGTTGATCAGCGAATAACCCGAGCGGGGCGGGCCGACGAACTCGTTGGCTTTCGGCTCCGGGGCGATCCACCAGCGCAGCAGCTGGGTGGCGACCAGGGCGACGCCCAGCACCACGATGCCTACCTGCAGGCGGTTGTCGCGGAAGTAGTCGCGCAGGCTCATGTCCAGCGCTCCTTTTCCGCATCCCAGTGGCCCTGGGCCAGCAGAAGCAGGTCGCTCACTTCGCGCGCCGCACCCTGGCCGCCGCTGCGCTGGGTCTGCCAGTGCGCACGTTCGGCCACCCACGGATGCGCGTTGGCGACCGCAATGGCCAGGCCTGACAGGCCCATGGCCGGCAAATCGGGCAGGTCGTCGCCGATGAAGGCCGCCTGTTCCGGCGCCAGGTTCAGTGCGTCGAGCAACTGCTGCAGCGAGGCGCGTTTGTCGCTCTGACCCTGGTAGACGTGCGCGATATCCAGCTCTTCGGCGCGCAAGGCGACCGGATGGCTGATGCGCGCGGTGATGATCGCCACCTGGATCCCTGCCGATTGAAGGAGCTTCAGCCCCAGTCCGTCGTGTACGTGGAATACCTTGGTTTCGTGACCGTCCTCGGCGTACCAGAGGCGGCCGTCGGTCAACGTGCCATCCACGTCGAACACCGCCAGGCGGATCTTCGCGGCGCGTTCGAGGATGTCGGCGGGGACGTTGGCGAGATAGGACACGAGGGGGACCGTGGGAAGTGGGGGGGATTTGCCGTGGCTTCGGGCGAATTAACGGGCGAGGGCGCGGGAGGTTGGCAGGAGGCCGCTTTCCTTCCGCTTACAGGGATACCCGTTGCCGATCAGACCACCCGTGCACGGAGCAGGTCGTGAATGTTGAGCGCGCCGACCACCCGCTGCTGTTCGTCAACCACCAGCAGGGCATGAATCTGGTGCTTCTCCATCACCTGCGCCGCTTCGATGGCGAGCTTGTCGGCGCCGATGGTCTTGGGGCCGCGGGTCATCAGTTCGGCCACGGTGGCGCCGCGAAGATCGACGCCGTCGTCGTCCAGGGCACGGCGCAAGTCACCGTCGGTGAAGACGCCCAGGAGCTTGCGGTTGCTGTCGATGACGGCGGTCATGCCCAGGTGCTTGCGGGTCATTTCCATCAGCGCTTCGGTGAGCGTCGCATCGGGCGCCACGGCCGGGATGCCTTCGCCGGTGTGCATGACGTCGCTGATGTGCAGGAGCAGGCGACGGCCGAGGCTGCCGGCCGGGTGCGAGCGGGCGAAGTCTTCCGACGTGAAGCCGCGCGCTTCCAGCAGGGCAATCGCCAGGGCATCGCCCATCACGAGCGCGGCCGTGGTGCTTGCCGTTGGCGCCAGGCCCAGCGGGCAGGCTTCGGCAGAAATGCTGGCATCCAGGTGCAGGTCGGCCTGTTCGGCCAGCGAGGAACGCTCGTTGCCGGTGATGGCGATCAGGGGAATGCCCTGACGCTTGATCACCGGGAGAATGAACAGGACTTCATCCGTTTCGCCGGAATTGGACAGTGCCAGCACGATGTCCTGCGGCAGGATCATGCCCAGGTCGCCGTGGCTGGCTTCGCCCGGGTGGACGAAAAAGGCGGGCGTGCCGGTGGAGGCGAGGGTCGCGGCGATTTTGCGGGCGACGTGGCCGGACTTGCCCATGCCAATCACGACCACGCGGCCGGCGCAGCCCAGGATCAGACGGCAGGCCTCGACGAACTCGGGCCCGATCCGCGGCTCAAGGGCGCGAATGGCGGCCGCCTCGGTGGCGATGACGGTGCGTGCACTGCGCACGATGGCGTCGGCATCCAGGGCAGCGGGCTTGGCGGTGGGGGCAACGTGGGCGTTCATGCGTCCTCGGAATGGCATTCTGGCCATGGCTGCCGGGCCGTTCAGGGCTCGGCGATTGCTTGGTAATTCAAACGCTTGCGGGCCCCAGGGGCGCCTCGCCGCGCGGCTGGCGACCCACCGTGTCGTTTCTGCGACAGAGGATTTCCATTACCATGGCATATTCGCATTTTACCGTCATGGTCGGCGCAAATGGGCCCAATCGGGATTCCAGGCCGGCCGCTCTTCAGTTGCTAGTGGAAAAACGATGGACGCTGCCACCATTCAGGCCATGATCGAAAACGGACTGCCCGGTGCGCAGGCGGATGTAAACGGGGACGATGGCGTGCACTTCGAGGCACAGGTCATTGCCACCCAGTTTGCCGGCAAGCTGCCGTTGGCGCGTCATCGTCTTGTTTACGCCACGCTGGGCGACCTGATGGGCGGCGCGATCCACGCGCTCGCCCTCAAGACCCTCACCCCCGAGGAAGCCGCGGCGCGCCGTTAAGCGCAGCTGCCCGGCTCCCATCACGCATTCTCTTCAAGGAAACCCATGGCCAAGATCCTGATCAGTGGCGGCGAGCCGCTCCAAGGCGAGGTCGGCATCTCCGGTGCCAAGAACGCCGTGCTGCCGATTCTCGCGTCCTGCCTGCTTGCCGACGAACCCGTCGCGATCAGCAACGTGCCGCACCTGCACGATGTCACCACGTTCATTGAGCTGCTCGGCCAGATGGGGACGCAGCTGGTGCTCGATGACCGCATGAAGATGCACATCGACCCGCGTTCCACCGATCGCCACTTCGCGCCGTACGACCTGGTGCGCACCATGCGCGCATCGATCCTGGTGCTCGGCCCGCTGGTCGCGCGTTTCGGTCAGGCTGAAGTCTCGCTGCCGGGCGGTTGCGCCATCGGTTCGCGTCCGGTCGACCAGCACATTCGCGGCCTGCAGGCGCTGGGTGCCGAAGTGCTCGTGGAAAATGGCTACATCAAGGCCAAGGCCAAGCGTCTCAAAGGCGCGCGCATCTCCATGGACATGATCACCGTGACCGGCACCGAGAACATCATGATGGCCGCCGCGCTCGCGCAGGGCACCACCATCATCGAAAACGCCGCGCAGGAACCGGAAGTGGTGGATCTGGCCAACTGCCTGATCGCCATGGGCGCGCAGATCGAAGGCGCCGGCACCTCCACGCTCACCATTCATGGCGTCGAGCGCCTGCACGGCGCCGAGTACGAAGTGCTGCCCGACCGCATCGAAACCGGCACCTTCCTTGTCGGTGCAGCCATGACCGGCGGCAAGGTGCGTGCACGCAACGCACGCGCCAATACGCTGGATGCCGTGCTGTCGAAGCTCGAGGAAGCTGGCGCTCACATTTCCACCGGTCCGGACTGGATCGAACTGGACATGCAGGGCCGTCGCCCCAAGGCCGTCAACATCACCACGGCGCCGTACCCGGCGTTCCCGACCGACATGCAGGCGCAGTTCACCGCGCTCAACTGCGTGGCCGAAGGCGTGGGCGTGATCACCGAGACGGTGTTCGAAAACCGCTTCATGCACGCGCATGAGCTGCAGCGCCTGGGCGCGGACATCCGCCTCGAAGGCAACACCGCGATCATCCAGGGCGTGCCCAAGATGAGCGGCGCCCCGATCATGGCGACCGACCTTCGTGCGTCGGCGTGTCTGGTGCTGGCAGGCCTGGTTGCCGAAGGCGATACGACCGTCGATCGCGTGTATCACATCGATCGCGGCTACGAGAACATCGAAGAGAAGCTGGGCGTGCTGGGCGCGAAGATCCGTCGCTTGCCGTCGTAAGGCCGGCGGCTGCGCCGCCTGTGAACGGTAAACGGTGAAGGCGGCGACTTCGTCGCCTGTAAACAAAAAGAGCGGAGGCCGCGAGGCTTCCGCTCTTTTGCTTTGGCTCTTACCGATTACCGTTCACAGGCGGCGCAGCCGCCGAACTCACCGCCCTTCGTACTTCACCAGCTGCAGCGTCAGGCCACCGCCTTCGCTCTGTGCCAGCTTCACCGGCACGACATACTTTCCAGGCACATACCACGCACTGAACGCCTTGTCGGTATCGGTGCGTTCCACGCGTTCGGCCTTGAACTGGCCGGCGGGGACGTTGACGTTTTCGGTGGCGGCCACTTTGTACTGCTGGTTCTCGACGTTCTTGCGCACGGCGACGGGCAGGGTCACCTGCTTCTTGCCATCGCGCAGGGCAAGACCGATGGCGTAGGACGTCGTGTTGCGATCGATCAGGCCGGGAACGGCAGCGTAGGTGTCCGGACCTTTGCCTTCGTCGACGGACACCTGCTTGCTGTTCCAGTCGACCTGGGTGTGGCGCTGCTTCACCTTGAAGGCGTTGACGCGAGAATCGTAGGTCACCGTTTCGGGCGCGCCGTTGTTCCAGCGAAATCGCGTGGTGTCACTCGTATTGGCGCCGAGCGCGGCGGCCAGGCCGGCGGTGCCGCGGGTCTGGTTGCTGTATTCCCACTGTCCGTCGCCGGTTGCCTTGAGGCTGACGACGGCTTCACCGATGACTGAGCCGCCCTGCAATACCTGATAGGTCGCGGTGAAAGGCGCTGGTGCGGGCGTGGCGGCCCAGGCGGGCGAGGTGGAGACGGCCAGTGCGAGACCGGCAGCGAGCAAACGTGCGGGAATGAGATTAGCCATAGGCGCAGGAGTCTAACGGCGGCGCCTGAATACCTTGTTGAGGCGTAGTTACTTGCCTGTGCTGGCGTTCAGCGAACCAGCTGGCCTGCCTCGAGGCGGAGTGGTGCGGCCAGTTCAACCCCGTCGAGGCGAATGCGATCCGGCGGATCGAGGGTCAGGCGACCTTCGGCGATCCATGCGGCGACGGCGGGAAGCAGTTGGTGCTCCTGGACGAGCAGGCGTTGTGCCAGCGTCTGCTCGGTGTCGCCGGATTCGATCGCCAGGCGGGACTGCGCGATCACAGGCCCCCCGTCGAGCTCGGCCGTCACGTAATGGACGCTGGCGCCATGCTCCCGATCGCCTGCTTCGAGTGCCCGGCGGTGAGTGTGCAGCCCGCGATATTTCGGCAGCAGGGAAGGATGGATGTTGATCATCCGGCCGACCCAGGGCCGCAGTGCATCGCCGTCGATGATGCGCATGAAACCGGCGAGCACCAGCAGGTCGATGTTCGCCTTGGCCAGCTGATCGAACAGGGCGAAGTCGAAGTCGCGGCGCGAATCAAAATCACGCTGGCGCAGTACGAAGGTCTCAATCCCCGCTTCGGCCGCAAGCTCAAGCGCACCGGCGTTGGCCTTGTCGCTGCCAACCAGCGCCAGTTCGGCCGGCAGTTGCCCGGCCCGATGTGCCTGGATCAGTGCGGCGAGATTGCTGCCTCGCCCCGAGGCGAGGACGGCAATGCGAAAGGGTTTGGCCATGGCGGTCAAAACTTATGCAAGGTGGAACGCGCAGCGCATGAGCGGGGCAGGGCGCCCCGCTGATGGGATCAACCGATGTGGACGCGCTCGTCGCCGCTGGCCTTCACGACTTCGCCGATCACCGACGAAGCCAGGCCATGACGCGACAGCAGTTCCGATGCAGCAGCGACCTGGTCGCGCGGCAGGATCACGGTGAAGCCGACGCCGCAGTTGAACGTGCGCCACATTTCCTCGCGCGCCACGTTGCCTTCGCGCATCAGCCACTCGAACACGGGCGGCAGCACGATGGCGGACGCTTCGAGCGCGATGCCCAGGCCGTCCGGCACAACGCGGATGATGTTTTCCTTCAGGCCGCCGCCGGTGATGTGCGCCATGCCATGCACGGGCTGCGACTTGAGCAGGTCCAGCATCGCCTTGACGTAGATGGTGGTCGGCGCCATCAGCGCGTCGGCCAGCGAGACGCCGCCGATATCCAGATCCATCGGGCTGCCGGCGCGCTCGACGATCTTGCGCACCAGCGAATAACCGTTGGAATGCGGGCCCGACGATGCCACGCCAAGGATCACGTCGCCCGCGGCGATGCGCTCGCCGCTGAGCAATTGCGACTTCTCGACGGCGCCGACAGTGAACCCGGCGAGGTCGTACTCACCCGGCGGATACATGTCGGGCATTTCGGCGGTTTCGCCACCGATCAGCGCGCAACCGGCCAGCTCGCAGCCCTTGGCGATGCCGCCAACCACAGCCACGGTGGTATCCACGTCCAGCTTGCCGGTGGCGAAGTAGTCGAGGAAGAACAGCGGCTCGGCGCCCTGCACCAGCACGTCGTTCACGCACATGCCGACCAGATCGATGCCGATGGTGTCGTGGCGACCCAGCTGCTGGGCCAGCTTGAGCTTGGTGCCGACGCCGTCGGTACCGGACACGAGCACGGGCTCCTTGTAACGCCCGGCCAGGTCGAACAGGCCGCCGAAACCACCCAGGCCGCCCATCACTTCCGGGCGGAACGTGCGCTTGACCAGGGGCTTGATGCGTTCGACCACGGCATTGCCCGCGTCGATATCGACGCCAGCGGCGCGGTAGGTGAGAGCGTCGGACATGGCAGGAACCGGCGTGGGGAAACGCGACATGATAGACGCTGAGGGCCGGATTGGGCAGACTTTCGACCAGCATCTTCTCGCAGCGCCGACCCCGGGTCCCCCCGTGTACTGAGCGGTAACTGCGCGCCGCACAAGGAAAACTCATGTCGAGGCAGGATCACATCGTGGCCGCACGCACTACCGTCGCAACGGCCTCCCGCGACTGGCTCGCCAGCTGGCTGCGCATGCTGGCGGCGGCCCTGATGCTTTCGCTGGCATTCCAGGCGGCCCATGCACAGGGCCAGGTATCGCCCTACACGGTGGTCGTGCCGGTCAGCGACACCACCGAAGGTCAGCGTGATGAGGCCTTTGGTACGGCGCTAAGTCAGGTACTGGCTCGCACGTCCGGTGGTCAGGACCTGCGTGGCAAGTCAGGTTATGCCGAAGCACTGAAAGGCGCTGCCGGCATCGTGCAGCAGTATCAGTATCAGAAAAATGCCGCCGGGCCGGGCCTGGCCCTGCAGGTGACCTTCGATCAGGCCGCCGTGCAGCGGACCATCGCGCAGATGGGCGTGGCCGGCACGGCAGGCAAGCCGCCGATTCTCCTGCTGGTCCGCGACGAAGACGGCAGCGTGTTGACCAAGGAGGCGCTGGCGCCGTTGAGCCAGGCCGTGGCGGCTCGCGGTTACAGCGTGGTGCTGGCCGATCCGGGCAAAGCCGCGGGCGGCCCGTCGGTGGCCTCGGCCGATCCGGAGCAGATATTCAACCTGGCCAAGCAGTACAAGACGGGCCTCGTGTTGCTGGGTCAAATGCGCACCGGCGGTGCCGACTGGAACCTGATCTCCGGCGGGCCGCAGCAGAAGTGGTCGGCGACGGGCAGCGACAACAGTGCGCTGTTCAACGATGCGGGCAATGCGCTGGCCGATCGCCTCGGCAAGCAGCTCAACGTGATTGGTTCGGGCAATGTCGACGGAAAACTCTGGGTCACCGGCGTCACCTCGGCGGCCGATTACGCAACGCTGTTGGCGACCTTGCGCGCCGATCCGATGGTGCGCAATGTCGTGACGTTGAGCGCCCAGAATGACGGCATGATGCTTGGCATGAAGACGGCCCTGCCGTTGGGTAATCTGGCCGGCAGCCTTGCTGCAACGGGGCGCCTCCTCGAGACCGAACCGCACGCAGGCGCTGATGCCAGCCTGCGCTGGGTCCACTGAAAGGGCGCCGGGATGACGGCCACGGGAATGTCTCGCTGGCGTCATCTGCCCAACGTCATTTCCTGCCTTCGCATCGCGCTGACGGGGCCGGCGTGCTGGGCCATCCTCACGCAACGCCCCGGCTGGGCCCTGGCGATCATCGCCGTGGCGGGCGCGTCGGACGGACTGGACGGGTTCCTGGCACGCCATTTCGGCTGGCAGAGCCGGCTCGGTGGCTTGCTCGACGCCATCGCGGACAAGTTGTTGCTCGTCACCTGTTTTCTCGCCATGGCCGAAGTGGGTTGGTGCACCTGGTGGCTGGCGCTGCTCGTATGCGGGCGCGACCTGGTGATTGCCATGGGCGCTTTCGCATGGCGGACCTGGATCGGTCCGGTGCAACCCGAGCCCAGTCTGCTTTCCAAGGCGAACACGCTGATGCAGATCGTGTATCTGCTCGCGGCGCTGCTGGTGGCCTGGCGGCACGAAGACGTGTTGCTGCCCTGGCTGTCGGGCACGGTGGCCGTGCTCACGGCGGCAAGCGGACTCGATTACGTCACGCGCTGGTCCTGGCGGGCACGCGGGGTGCGGCGCCAGGCGCGTTCGCGCTGACAGACCGTCCGGCTTCCGTCACACTTCCGTTTTGCCCGCCCCGGCAGCCTTTCGCCCAAGCCCCCGACGAGCCGAGACGATGACCCAAGACTCCTCCCGCCGCTGGCAGATGCTCGCAATCACTGCGGCCATTCTGTACGTGCTTTGGTTGCTGGCGCCGGTGCTGATGCCTTTCGCCTTCGCCGCCATGCTTGCTTATCTGGGCGATCCGCTGGCCGACCGGCTCGAACGCATCGGGATGGGGCGCACGCTTGCCGTCACCGTCGTGTTCATCGTGCTTGTGCTGGTGGCGGTGGGTGCGTTGCTGTTGCTGATTCCGCTGATCTCGCGCCAGATCGAAAACCTGATGGCGAGCCTGCCGCATTACGCGGACTGGGTGCGCGAAACGGCCATGCCATGGCTGCAGGAAAAGTTGCACCTGGATTCGAAGGCCTTTGACACCGATCGCATCATGACCGACCTGAAGGACCATCTCGGTTCGATCGGATCGGCGGTTTCGGCGGTTCTGGGCAAGATCACGCGTTCGGGCATCGGCGTAGTGATGTGGCTGACCAACCTGGTGCTGATCCCGGTCGTGGCGTTCTATTTGCTGCGCGACTGGGACCGCCTCGTGACGTGGATCGACGACATGCTGCCGCGCTCCATCGAACCGACGATCGCCCATCTCGCGCGTGAGTCGGACCAGGTGCTGGGCGCGTTCGTGCGCGGCCAGTTGCTGGTGATGCTGGCGCTGGGCATTTTCTACGGCGCCGGCCTGACCTTCATCGGCCTCTCCGTGGGTCCGCTGATCGGCATGGTCGCCGGCCTGCTCAGTTTCGTGCCCTACCTGGGGTTCATCGTCGGCTTCGGTTCGGCGATCATCGCGGCCCTCGTCCAGTTCGGTGACTGGCAGCACGTGGCATTGGTGGTGGGCCTGTTCACCATTGGCCAACTGCTCGAAGGCTATGTGCTCGTGCCGCGCCTGGTTGGCGAAAAGATCGGCCTGCATCCGGTGGCCGTGATCTTCGCGGTGCTGGCTGGCGGGTATCTGTTCGGATTCCTCGGTATCCTGCTCGCCCTCCCGGCGGCGTCGGTGATCCTGGTGGTCCTGCGTTACCTCACGCAGCGCTACCGTCACAGCAGGCTGTATACCGAAGAGGGCAGGGAGGATCCCGTCATCGCTGACGTGGAGGTGGCCGTATCCACGGCCGAGGGGACCGTAGAGACCAGCGTGATCGTGGGTGAGGCCCACGGCAAGGACGACAAGAGCAGTACATGATTCCGCAGCTTCCACTTGCCCTGCGCTGGCCGCGCCGCCAGCGCTTCGAGCATTTCCACGCAGGTGCCAATGCCGCGACGGTGGCTTCCGTGCAGATGCTGGCGAGTACGCCCGGTGCGCCGTGGCTCTACATCAGCGGGCCCTTGGGCAGCGGCCGAAGCCATTTGTTGATGGCCGCGTGCCAGGCCGCCAGCGAGGCGGGCCGGACCGTTCAGTACCTGCCTTTGGCCGGCTTGCGCGACCACGCGACGGTCATTCGCGGCGTGGCCGGCAGCCAGTTCCTTGCGTTGGACGACTTAGGTGCCATTGCCGGCGATCGCGAGGCCGAGCATGCCCTGTTCGATCTCTATAACCAGTCGCGTGCGGACGGCTTTGCGATGCTGTTTGCGGCCGATGCCGTGCCTACCCAGCTGGGCCTGGGCCTGCCTGACCTGCGTTCGCGGCTGGGTGCCTGCGAGCAGGCCGTACTGAAGCCGCTGGACAATGCCGAGCGTCGCGAAGTGCTGCGCAGCCAGGCCGCCGCGCGCGGTATCGAACTGGACGACATGGTGCTGGACTGGCTGTTCAACCGCTATGCGCGCGACCTGGGCGCCCTGCTGGACCTGCTCGATCGTCTGGACAAGGCATCGCTTGCCGCCCAGCGGCGCGTGACCGTGCCGTTCCTGCGCACCTTCCTCAAGGAGTCCGACGAGGGCTGACCGGTGGCGGATGCGGCCATAAAAAAGGCGACGCCCCGGCGTCGCCTTTTTCTTTGGCCCATGCGGCGAACGATCAGGCTTTCAGCAAAGCCGGCGTCGCCTGCTGGCCGATGGCATCGACCATGGCCTGCGCCACGTTCAGGTTGCCGGCGATGATGTTGCCGCTGGCCGGGATACCTTCGCGACCGGCGAAGTCGCAGTAGCGACCACCGGCTTCACGCACCAGCAGAACGCCGGCGGCCATGTCCCACGGCTTCAGGCCGATCTCGAAATAACCGTCGTAGCGGGCGGCGGCCACATAGGCCAGGTCCAGCGCGGCGGAACCCGAACGACGGATGTCCTCCGCCTGGCCGAGCAGGGCGCGGGTCATGGCCAGCTGGGTGTCCAGGTGCTGGCGCTGGCGGTACGGGAAGCCCGTGGCGATCATCGCGCCGCCCATGTTTTCGCGCTTGCCGACGCGGATGCGGCGATCGTTGAGGTAGGCGCCGTCGCCCTTGCTGGCGGTGAAAAGCTCGTCACGCAGGGGGTCGAACACCACCGCATACACCGGCTCACCCTTGTCGAGCATGGCGATGGACACGGAAAAATGCGGGATGCCGCGCAGGTAGTTGTGGGTGCCGTCGAGCGGGTCGATGACCCACTGCAGGGGACCCTTGCCAATGGCGCCGCTTTCCTCGGCCAGGATGGCGTGCTGCGGGTAGGCGCGACGCAGTTCCTTGACGATTTCGGCCTCGGCCAGCTTGTCGACCTCGGAGGCGAAGTCCATGCGCTGCTTTTCGACGACATTGAGCCCGTCGATGCGGTTCATATAGCGCAGGATGACGTTTCCAGCGGCGCGCGCGGCGCGCACCGCGACGTTGACGGCGGGTCTAGGCATGGCTTCGGCTTTCAAAAGAACGGGGCGGTCGCGGATTCTAGCAGAAGAGCCATGGTCGGGTTGAGTCGGTCAGGATGGCCCCGTCACTGCCTTCGGGCCCGTACCCCGGTATCCTTGCGCCCCTCTGCCAGTCACCCGCCCCGCCATGTCCGATCTGACCGAACTCGCATCCCAGCTCCGCTTCGTCCTCGTCCGTACGTCCCACCCCGGCAACATCGGCAGTGCGGCGCGTGCCATGCGGACCATGGGATTTACGGGCATGACCCTGGTGGCTCCCCACCGGTTTCCCCATGACGAGGCCTCGGCCCTGGCGGCGGGCGCGGACGATGTCCTGGAGAACGCTGCCTTGCACGCAGGGCTGGTCGACGGCCTGGCCGGCACCAGCCTGGCGCTGGGCCTTTCCGCGCGCCGGCGTGGCGTGGACCTCGAAGAGCTGTCACCGCGTGAGGGCGTGGCCCGGGCGCTGGCAGCCATGGCCCGCGGCGAAAAAGTGGCCCTGGTTTTCGGCAACGAGCGCACGGGCCTGGAGAACGAGGAGCTTGCCCGCTGCCACGCGATGATCCGCATCCCCAGCGTCGACGACTTCAGCTCGCTGAACCTTTCGCAGGCCGTGCAGGTCATGGCTTACGAAATGCGCATCGCCATGCTGGGCGACCAGGCACCGGCCGCACCGGTGCGTGCCGATGCCGAGCCGCCGGCCGACGCTGCGCAGATGGAGCGCTTCTACGAGCACCTTGCCCAGACCCTGGACGACATCGACTTCCACAAGGGCCGCGCACCCACCACGATCATGCTTCGCCTGCGCAAGCTCTTTCAGCGCGCGCAAATGGACGAGCGGGAGCTGCGCATGTTGCACGGCATCTTCGCGGACGCGCAGCGCATGGCCTCAATTGCGCGGGGGAAAAGCGGTGAACAGTGAACAGTGAACAGTAAGAGCGTCAGCCCTAGTTCGAAGCGACACGCTTTCTCCGTTTACCGTTTACCGTTTACCGTTAACCGTTTCTCCGTTCACCGCTCCTGACTCACTGTTCGTCGTCCGCCATCGCGATCTGCGGCGCGGGCGTGATCAGCAGCTTGTCGATGCGTGCACCGTCCAGGTCCACGACCTCGAAGCGGATGCCCTGCCAGGCAAAGACTTCGCCCACCTGCGGGATGTGACCCAGCACGGCCATGACCAGGCCTGCCGCCGTGCGGTACTCATGTTCGTCTTCGCCGGGCAGCCGGTCGACGCGAAGGAGCTCGCGCAGGTCGTCGGAGGACAGGGAGCCATCGACCAGCCAGCTGCCGTCTTCGCGCGGCACGATCGGTGAATCCTCGACACGGCCCTGGCCTAGTTGCGTTGCCCCGACGACGGCGGCGAGCACGTCGTTCAGCGTTACCAGGCCGTCGATATCGCCGTACTCGTCAACGACCAGCGCCAGCTGCGTTTCCGCGTCGCGAAACTCTTCGAGCAGGTCCAGTGCACGCGCCGTTGCCGGCACGAACAAGGGCTTGGCCATGCGACCAAACAGGTCGGGCGAACCGCTGCGGAGGTTGCGCAGAAGGTTCTTCACTTCCACCACGCCCACGACGTCGTTTTCGCCGCCGCGCAGTACGGGGTAGCGCGAATATGGCGTGGTGCGCAGGATTTCTTCGTTCTCATGCTGGGTGGCCGCGACGTCGAGCCACACGATGCGCGTGCGTGGCGTCATCACGCTGTCCACCGTGCGATCGCCCAGTCGCAGCACGCGATTGACCATATTGTGCTCGTCCGCATCGAGCACGCCCTGCTCGGCGCTCTCGGCGACGAGCAGGCGGATCTCTTCTTCCGTCACCGCATCGCGACCCTTCGAGCCGACCCGCAGCATCCGCAGCAACAGGCTACTGGTGTGGTTGAGCAGCCAGACGAACGGCGCCGTGATCCGCGAAAGCACGAGCATGGGCATGGCGACGTAGCCGGCGACCTTTTCCGGCGCCGACAAGGCCAGCCGCTTGGGCACCAGCTCGCCGATCACGATCTGCAGGAACGAAATCAGGCCAAAGCCCAGCACCAGGCCCAGGACGTGGGCATAGGGCTCGAGCCAGGCGGCCCGGCCTTCGTGCAGGGCATTGGCAATATGGTCGCCCAGGGCATCGCCGGCCAGGGCGCCGGTGATCAGGATCACCAGGGTCATGCCGACCTGGACCGTGGACAGGAAATGTTCGGGTGCCTCGGCATGGCGCAGGGCCAGGCGGGCGCGCCGGCTGGTCTTGGCCATTTGCTTGAGACGGCTCTTGCGCGAGGCCACCAGGGCCATTTCGGACAAGGCAAAGAAACCGTTGAACAGGGCGAGCACGAAAACGGTCGCTATTTCGCTGAGCATCGGGGGCGGGCTAGGGCGGGGTGGTGGGGTCAGTGTAAAGCCTGATGAGACGCCCTGGACGATACGGCCTTGCGGGTATTGGTGCGGCGCAGGATGGCTGTCCTGTAACATATCGGTCATTTAGACCTCGATAACCCCCAGGCACCCCGCATGTTTTCACTGCAAACCATCTTCGGCAAAGGCGACAAGTTCTACGGTCTGCTCGAACAAAGCGCGGAGGCGGCCCGGGAAAGCGCGCGCGCCCTGCACGAGCTGGTCACCCATACGGACCACGCCCCGGTGATGGCGGCGTTCGCCTCGGCGCGCGCCCGTGAAAAGGCACTGGCCGGCCAGATCAGCGAAGAGCTGGTCAATACTTTCGTGACGGCATTGGATCGCGAGGACATCGAGGCGCTGAACTCCGCGCTGTACAAGATTCCGAAGACCATCGAGAAGTTCGC